>NZ_JBQEPY010000015.1:0-262166 GCF_052045915.1 Burkholderia sp. 22088 | reverse complement strand
CGCTCCCGCCCGGCCGGGCGCCGCAGCAGTCGGAAAGGTCCGCGCCGGCAGGGGCAGGCGCGCGTGGCAGGGGCGGGACGCGCGGTGCCGATAGCGGCCGGCACGTGCCGCGCGGCGTACCCGACATCGAGCGTAGGCCGGCGCATGCGGCGAAGAATCGTCGGAACGGACTAAGGCGTTTCACCGGGGGCGGCAGGGGGCGCGACGGCCGTGACCGTCGTCGATCCGCCGGCGCGCCGAACGTCGACACCGCGCGGCGCAGCCGCGACAATACGCGTCTCTTCCTGCTTTCGTCATCGAGGTGCCCGTGCCCGCCAAGTCGTCCGTTGCTCCCGCGATCGTCTGGTTCCGCGACGATCTGCGCGTGACCGACCAGCCCGCGCTGACGCGCGCGGTGGCGTCGGGCCGGCCGCTCGTATGTGTATTCGTCGACGATACGGGCGCCGGCGCCGGGCGCGCGCCCGGCGGCGCGGCGCGCTGGTGGCTGCACGGGTCGCTGGCCGGCCTCGACGCGGCGCTTGCGCGTCATGGCGGACGCCTGCTGCTGTTGCGCGGCGACGCGCCGCGCGAGATCGAACGCGTCGTGCACGACACGGGTGCGCAAGCGGTGTACTGGAACCGTCGTTATGCGCAACCGCAGCGCGACGCCGACGCGGCGCTGAAGGCGTCGCTCAAGGCGCGCGGCGTCACGGTCGAGAGCAGCAACGGCAGCCTGTTGAACGAGCCGTGGGAGGTGCTGACGGGCAGCGGCGGGCCGTACCAGGTGTTCACCGCGTACTGGCGCGCGGCGCGCCGCGATCGCGCGGTGGCCGCGCCGCTGCCCGAGCCCGAACGGATCGGGTTTCATCGCTGGCCTAAGGCCGTGAGCGACCGCGCGCTGGCGCTCGATGCGCTGGCGTTGCGTCCGCCGGCGCCGGATTGGGCCGGCGGCCTGCGCGACGCGTGGCCCGCGCCCGACGAAGGCGGCGCGCACGCGCAGCTCGACGCGTTTCTGACAACCTCGCTCGCCGATTACGCGGATGCGCGCGACCGTCCCGACCGGCCCGCGACGAGCCGGCTGTCACCGTTCCTGCGCTTCGGCAACGTGTCGCCGCGACAGGTGTGGCACGCGGTGCAGGGCGCCGCGCAGGCCGGCGGCGCGGCATGCGCGGCGGGCGCCGACAAGTTCCTGAGCGAACTCGGCTGGCGCGAATTCAGCTACACGCTGCTGTATCACTTTCCGGCACTCGCGACCGACAACTTCCGCGCGCAGTTCGATGCGATGCCTTGGCGCGACGATCCCGCCGCGCTGCGCGCATGGCAGCGCGGGCTGACCGGCTATCCGCTCGTCGATGCGGGCCTGCGCGAACTGTGGACGACCGGCTGGATGCACAACCGCGTGCGGATGGTCGTCGCGTCGTTCCTGATCAAGCATCTGCTGATCGACTGGCGCGCGGGCGAAACGTGGTTCTGGGACACGCTGGTCGACGCCGATCCCGCGAACAACGCGGCGAGCTGGCAGTGGGTGGCCGGCTGCGGTGCCGACGCCGCGCCGTATTTCCGCATCTTCAATCCGGTCGCGCAGGGGCGGAAGTTCGACCCGGACGGTGCGTACGTGCGGCGCTGGGTGCCGGAGCTGACCGGCCTCGACGCCGCATCGATCCACGCGCCGTGGGAGGCCTCGCCGCTGGAGCTCGAAGCGGCAGGCGTGCGGCTCGGCGTCGACTATCCGGAGCCGCTCGTCGAGCATGCGGCCGCGCGTGCCCGCGCGCTCGATGCGCTGGCCGCATTGCCGAAGCGCCGCTGACCGCCCGCTCCGGGTTGCCGCGTCAATTGCAGAACGCGGCGTGTTCGAGCAGCGCGTACGCGACGCCCGAATCGAAGTAGGCCGCGCCGCACCACGCGACGAACGCGAGCGTGCCGGCGGCCAGTGCCGCGCGGATCATGCCCACGCCGCGTTGCCCGCTGCCGGACGCGCGACGCGCGCGTCGTTGATCGGCAGGTGCAGCAGCGCCGCGAGTACGCCGAGCGCGATCGAGCCGATCCACAGCGGCATGTACGAATGCGTCGCGTCGTACACGAGCGCACCGAGCCAGACACCGAAGAAGCTGCCGAGCTGGTGCCCGAAGAACACGAAGCCGAACAGCGTCGCGATGTAGCGCACGCCGAACACCTGCGAGATCACGCCGTTCGTCAGCGGGACGGTGCCGAGCCACGTGAACCCCATGACGGCCGCGAACACGTAGACGCTCGCGGGCGACAGCGGCGCGGCGACGAACACGGCCATCGTGAGCGCACGCACGAGGTACAGCACCGACAGCACGTACTTGCGCCGCAGCAGCCCGCCGAGATGGCCGCACGCATAGGTGCCGGCCACGTTGGTCAGCGCGATCAGCGCGAGCGCGACGCTCGCGTGGCGTGCCGGCAGCCCGTGATCCAGCAGGTACGCGGGAAGATGCGTCGCGATGAAGGCGAGCTGGAAGCCGCACGCGAAGAAGCCCGCGTTCAGCAGCCAGAAGCCGCGATGCGCGAACGCCTCGCGCACGGCTTCGCCGATCGACTGGTCGGGGCCGGCGGCGGCGCCGGCAACCTGCGCGGGCCGGTCGCGCAGCAGCACGGCGAGCGGCGCGAGCACCACCGCGACGAGCGCCAGTGCGATGAACGCATGCCGCCAGCCGATGCCGCCGATCAGCTCCTGCGCGACGGGCACCATGCAGAACTGGCCGAGCCCGCCGATCGCGCCTGCGACGCCGAGCGCCCAGCCGCGTCGGTCGGGCGGAAACAGGCGGCTCAGCGCGCCGTAGATCGATGCGAACGCCGAGCCCGACAGCGCGATGCCGATCACGAGCCCGGCACCGACCGTGAACATGCCGGTCGTCGCCGCATGCGCCATCGTGACGAGCCCGGCCGCATAGAGCAGCATCCCGGCGACGATCACGCGCAGCGACCCGAAACGATCGGCGATCATGCCCGTGAACGGCTGCGCGACGCCCCAGATCAGGTTCTGCAGCGCCAGCGCGAGCCCGAACGCTTCGCGCGACCAGCCGTGATCGAGCGACACCGGCGCGAGGAACAGGCCCTGCACGTGGCGGATGCCGAGCGCGGCGCCCATGATCAGGCCGCCGGCCAGTACGGGCAGCCAGCGGCGGCGGACTTCCTGCTCGATCGGGGTCATGCGTGTCTCCGGAAGGGGGCGCGGCAAAACGGCCGCGCTCGATCCGATTAGACGATCGGGCCCGTCGACGCTCAAGCGATCATTCGGTCAGGTTGGCATGCGCGTGGGGAATGCGACGAAGGGCGCGGGGATCGGGCAGGCCCGGCCGCGGCCGGCGGCATTCGCCAAACCAGCTTCGGCTCCGGCCTATGCCGACGCCCTATCGTGCGCACGCATCGCGGTATCGCATTCGGCTGCTTCGGCGAGCATCCAGTCGCGGACCTCGGCGACTTCGCGGCGTGGTGCCGGATCGTGCTGGAACAGCCAGTAGCCGTACGCCTCCGACAGCGCCTGCGTGTGCGGCCCGAGCACCGCGAGCCGCCCGTCCGCGAGCATCGGCGCGACGAGCGCGAGCCGGCCGAGCGCGACGCCCTGGCCCGCGATCGCGGCCTGGATCACCTGGTCGTACTGGTTGAAGCGCAGCACGCCTTTCGGGCGCGCGTCGCCGAGCCCGGCCGCGAGCAGGTGCGTGCGCCATTGCAGTTGCGGCTGCGGCGGCCCGTCGAATTCGAGCAGGACGTGGTCGGCGATCGCGGCCGCGTTCGTGACGGGGCGTGCGGCGAGCGCGGGATGGGCGACCGGCACGACGATCTCGTCGAACAGGTGCAGCGCGCCGGCCGGCGCGCGCTCGCGCGGGCAATAGCGGACGCCGAGGTCGATGCCTTCGGCGCGCAAATCGAGTACCTTGTCGTTCGCGGCGACGCGCAGGTCGATCTCCGGCAGGCGCGCCTGCAGCCGCCCGAGCCGCGGCAGCAACCACAGCGCGGTGACGCCGATGCTCGCGGTGATCGTGACGGGCTGGCGCTCGCGTGCGGCGGCGAGCGACGCGACGGTGTCCTGTAGGCCGTGCAGGGCCGCATCGGCGACGCGAAACAGCCGCTCGCCTTCCGGCGTGAACGCGATCTTCCGGTAGCCGCGCTGCAGCAGCGCGACGCCGAGATGCGCTTCGAGCGCGTGCACCTGGCGGCTGACCGCCGATTGCGTGACGCACAGATCCTGCGCGGCGAGCGTGATGCTCATGCGGCGGCCGACGGCGACGAAACCGCGGACGAGGTCGAGCGACGGGAGACGGACGAGTGGCGTTGACATGCGCGTGACTCATGCGAACGGAGCAGCAAGATTGGTTGAGAACGCGGGGCGCGTCAAGTTCAATGGAGGCTGGCGCGGGGAGCGCGGGGCTGACCGCGAGGCATGGGGTTCGGGTAAGCGCTGAAGCGCCAACTCGGGCCGACCGCGAAGCATGGGGTTCGGGTTAGCGCTGAAGTGCCAACTCGGGCCGACCGCGAGGCATGGGGTTCGGGTAAGCGCTGAAGCGCCAACTCGGACCGACCGCGAAGCATGGGGTCCGAGTAAGCGCTAAAGCGCTAACTCGGACCGACAGGAGACTCGATGACGATTTCGAACGAAAGCAGCGGGACGACGCAGGGCAGCCGTGCGGCAGGCGCATTGCCGCCCGAGCCCGTGACGCTGCGCGCGGCCGACGGCTACGAATTGCGCGGCCATGTATGGCGCCATCGCGGCGGCAGCGCCGCGCGGCCCGTGACGGTCATCAATTGCGCGACATCGGTGCGTTGCGACTACTACTTTCGTTTCGCGGCCTGGTTGTTTTCACAGGGGCGCGACGTGCTCGTCTACGACTATCGCGGCATCGGCGGGTCGCGCCCGGCGCAGCTCGCGAAGCTGCGCGCGAACTGGCTCGACTGGGGGCGGCTCGATTGCGACGCCGCGCTGCGGTACGCGCGCGACGCGTTTCCGGGCCAGCCGATCGACGTGGTCGCGCACAGCATCGGCGGGTTCGCGCTCGGGCTCGCGGCATCGAACGCACACGTGCGGCACGCGGTGACGGTCGGCGCGCAGTACGCGTACTGGCGCGATTACCTGCCGGCCGAACGGCGGCGCATGTGGTGGAAGTGGCATGTCGCGATGCCGCTGCTCGCGGCCATGTTCGGCTACGTGCCCGCGAAGCGGCTCGGCTGGATGGAGGACACGCCGCGCGGCGTCGCGTTGTCGTGGGTGCGCTCGCAGGCGCGCTTCGAGGATGGTTATACGCGCGGCCTGCTCGCCGAACCCGCCGCAAGCCGCGCCGCGTTGCCCATCCGCTTCGCGGGACTGTCGGCGCCGATGCTCGCGATCGGCCTCGACGACGACGGGTTCGGCACGGTCGAGGCGATCGAGCGGCTGGTCGGCTACTACACGGGCAGCGACGTCACGCATCTGCGGATCGCGCCGGCCGACATCGGCGTCGAGGCGATCGGCCATTTCGCGTTTTTCCACAGCCGCTTCACCGACACGCTGTGGCCGCTCGCGTTGTACTGGCTGCAGCACGGCGTGCTGCCGGCCGATGCGCCGGGCCACGTGCATGCGCTTCACCCGGCGTCGCGCGGGCGAGGGGCGGGCAGCGGCGTGCCGGGCGTCGCCGCGAACGGGTGAGGCGCGGCGGCTGCCCGGTGCGTCGCGGGCATGGCGTGCTGCCGTGCGCGGCCTTCGCATGCGGCACATGAAGCCGCCCCGATTCGATGCGGCCGCGGCGAGTCGCACACAAGCCGGTTCGTGCGCCGGCGCGATCGATTAACATCGGGCGTTTCCTTCCACGGCACAGGCTGCTGCGCACCGATGTCCATTCCGTCCGATTCCGCTTCTCCGGCCGATACCGCCCGCGCATGGCGCGTGCACGCGCTCGATGTGCCGCCCGCCGCGGCACGCGCAGGGGTGCGGGTCGTGCGCATCGATTTCGACTGGAGCGTGCCGCTCGCGTCGCCGGCCTATGCGGCGCTGAGCGATGACGAGCGCGCGCGCGCCGCGCGCTTCATGCGTCACGAGGATGCGGTACGCAGCGCCGCGACGCGTGCCGCGTTGCGCGACGTGCTCGGCGCGGCGCTCGGTGTCGCGCCGCATGCGGTCGCGATCGTCGTCGACGCATCGGGGCGGCCGTCGCCGGCCCCCGCGCATCGGACGTCACTCGATTTCAACGTGTCGCATGCGGGCGATCACGCATTGCTCGCGTGGGCGCCCGCGGGCCGCGTCGGTGTCGATATCGAGTGCTGCGACCGCACGGCCGACTGGCGTGCGCTGACACGCGAAGTCTGCGCGCCCGCCGAGGCTTCGTGGCTCGACAGCGTGTCGCCCGCCGCGCGCGCGGCGGCGTTCATGCGCGTGTGGGCGGCGAAGGAAGCGCTGCTCAAGGCGCTCGGCACCGGCATCGTCGGCGGGTTGCGAGCGTTCGCGGTCGTGCCGCCGCGCGATGTCGCGACCCCTGCGACGACGATCGTCGAGCCGGCCGCGCCCGCCGCCGGCGTCGCGGCGTTCGACGCGGCGTGGCTCGACGCGGCGCCCGGCTACGCGGCGTGCATTGCGTGGACGCGTGCGTGAGCCGGCGCCCACGCGCGGCGCTCATTCGAGCGGCGCGTCGTTCGGTGCCGCGTAGCGCGCCTTGATCACGTCGCTCATCGGGAAGTCGAACGCGAGCCCCTTCGGCGGCACCGGCTTCATGAACCACCTGTCGTACAGCGCATCGATCTCGCCGCGCTTCATCGACTGCACGAGCACGCCGTCGACGAGCGCCTTGAACTGCGGATCGTCCTTGCGCAGCATGAACCCGTAGGCCTCCGACGACTGCGGCGTGCCGACGATCTGCCAGTCGGCCGGCTTCGCGGCGAGCTGGCGCACGCCCGCGAGCAGCACGTCGTCCATCATGTACGCGGCCGCGCGGCCCGATTCGAGCGTGAGGCGTCCTTCGCCGTAGTCCTTCGCGCTGATGATCTGCATGTTCATCTTCCTTTCCTCGTTCATCCTGCGCAGCAGGCGCTCGGACGTCGTGCCCTGGTTCGTCACGACCGTCTTGCCGGCGAGGTCGGGGAAGTCGCGGATGCCCGAGCTCGTGCGCGTGAGCAGGCGCGTCGTCGCGACGAAGAAGGTGGTCGAGAACGCGACCTGCGCGTGACGCGCCGCAAGGTTCGTGGTGACGCCGCATTCGAGATCGACGGTGCCGTTCTGCACGAGCGGGATGCGGTTCTGCGACGTGACGGGGATGAAGCGCACCTGCAGGTCGGGCTTGCCGACGCGCGCCTTCACGGCGGCGATCACGCGGTCGCACAGGTCCTGCGAGAAGCCGATGACCTTGCCGTTCGCGTCGACGTAGGAGAACGGCACCGACGTTTCGCGGTGGCCGATCGAGATCAGGTTGCTTTGCCGGATCTTCTCGAGCGTGCCGGAGAGCGGCTCCGCGGCGAACGAGGCGCCGCATGCGAGTGCGCACGCGGCGAAGAGCAGGGGGCGGCCGAAGCGGGCGATGAACCGGGCGATGAAACGGGCGATGAAACGGGGCGGGATGGGCATGACGGGCTCCGTGGCGAGTGATGATTCGTATGTTGCCAAAAACAAAATAATTGCAACATATGTTAAGAGCCGGATCCCGCCGACCGGTCCGGCGGGCCACACCGGGCATCAGGGAAACTCCCGAGTCGAAATCGGTGAAAAACGGGTTGTCTAGACAAGTTCAGGTGGCTACACTTCAAACCACTCCGAACTTGTCTAGACAGGATTGCTCACATGATTACGTTGACCCCCGGCCACCTGACCCTCCCGCAACTGCGCCAGATCGCACGCGAATCCGTTCAGCTGGCGCTCGATCCGGCCAGCTTCGCGAAGATCGACGCCGGCGCGAAGGCCGTCGCCGACATCGCCGCGAAGGGCGAGCCGGCCTACGGCATCAACACGGGCTTCGGCCGCCTGGCGAGCACGCACATCCCGCACGACCAGCTCGAACTGCTGCAGAAGAACCTCGTGCTGTCGCACGCGGTCGGCGTCGGCGAGCCGATGGCACGTTCGTCGGTGCGCCTGCTGATGGCGCTGAAGCTGTCGAGCCTCGGCCGCGGCCACTCGGGCATCCGCCGCGAAGTGATGGACGCGCTGATCAAGCTGTTCAACGCGGACGTGCTGCCGCTGATCCCGGTGAAGGGCTCGGTCGGCGCGTCGGGCGACCTCGCGCCGCTCGCGCACATGTCGGCCGTGCTGCTGGGCGTCGGCGAAGTGTTCATCCGCGGCGAGCGGGCGAGCGCGCTCGACGGCCTGCGCGTCGCGGGCCTCGCGCCGCTGACGCTGCAGGCGAAGGAAGGCCTCGCGCTGCTGAACGGCACGCAGGCATCCACCGCGCTCGCGCTCGACAACATGTTCGCGATCGAAGACCTGTACCGCACCGCGCTCGTCGCGGGCGCGCTGTCGGTCGACGCGGCCGCCGGCTCGGTGAAGCCGTTCGACGCACGCATTCATGAACTGCGCGGCCATCAAGGCCAGATCGACGCGGCAGCGTCGTATCGCGAGCTGCTCGAAGGCTCGCCGATCAACCAGTCGCACCGCGATTGCGACAAGGTGCAGGATCCGTACAGCCTGCGCTGCCAGCCGCAGGTGATGGGCG
The DNA here is from genome assembly GCF_052045915.1 of Burkholderia sp. 22088. Classification (NCBI taxonomy): domain Bacteria; kingdom Pseudomonadati; phylum Pseudomonadota; class Betaproteobacteria; order Burkholderiales; family Burkholderiaceae; genus Burkholderia; species Burkholderia sp. 22088. The sequence continues at coordinate 253,560 of NZ_JBQEPY010000015.1, read as the reverse complement.
CGTGCCTGGACCAGATGCGTCACGCGGCCGACGTGCTGCTGATCGAAGCGAACGCCGTGTCGGACAACCCGCTGATCTTCCCGGATACCGGCGAAGTGCTGTCGGGCGGCAACTTCCACGCCGAGCCCGTCGCGTTCGCGGCCGACAACCTCGCACTGGCCGCATCGGAAATCGGCGCGCTGGCCGAACGCCGCATCGCGCTGCTGATCGACGCGACGCTGTCGGGCCTGCCCCCGTTCCTCGTGCGGGACGGCGGCGTGAACTCGGGCTTCATGATCGCCCACGTGACGGCCGCCGCACTCGCATCGGAAAACAAGACGCTCGCGCACCCGGCGTCGGTCGACTCGCTGCCGACCTCGGCGAACCAGGAAGACCACGTGTCGATGGCGACGTTCGCCGCACGCAAGCTCGCCGACATCGCGGACAACACGAAGCACATCCTCGCGATCGAACTGCTGGCCGCCGCGCAAGGCGTCGACCTGCGCGCGCCGCACCACACGAGCCCGAAGCTCGCGCCGGTGATGGAAACGATCCGCGGCAAGGTCGCGCACTACGAGCTCGACCACTACTTCGCACCGGACATCGCGGTGATCGCGAAGCTGGTCGGCGAGCGTGCGTTCGCGAAGGTCGCGCCGTTCTCGTTCGCGTCGGAACAGTAAGCCCATGAGCGCGCCGGTCTACCAGGAGATCAAGGATTTCATCCTGGCCCGCATCCACGCAGGCGAGTGGGAGGAGGGCGACCAGGTGCCGTCCGAGAACGAGCTGGCGCGCGAGTTCAAGGTGGCGCGCATGACCGTCAACCGCGCGCTGCGCGAGTTGACGGCCGAGCAGGTGCTCACGCGCATGAAGGGCGCGGGCACCTACGTCGCGCGGCCGAAGTACGAGTCGACGCTGGTGGCGATCCGCAGCATCTCGGAGGAGGTCGGCGCGCGCGGGCATGCGTATCGCGCGAGCGTGCTCGGCCTCGACACGATCCGCGCCGACGAGGTGCTCGCCGACGAGATGCAGGTAGCCGTGCGCACGAAGCTGTTTCATTCGCAGGTGCTGCATTTCGAGAACGACGAGCCGGTGCAGCTCGAAGAGCGGTGGGTGAATCCGGCGGTCGCACCGGATTACGCCGAGCAGGATTTCACGAACACGACGCCGAACCTGTACCTGATGCGCGCGGCTCCGCTGCAGCGCGTCGAGTACCGGATCGAAGCGGCGGCCCCGGCGCCGGAGCGGCGCGAGCAGCTGCGGATGGACGACGTCGAGCCGTGTCTGGTTTTACATCGGCGCACCTGGTCGCAGGGCGTCGTCGCCTCGGTGGCGAATCTGTGGCATCCCGGCAGCCGTTATCGCTTCACCGGGCATTTCTGATTCCTATTTGATATTCATTTCCCTCGGGAGCAGTCGTCATGAACCATCCGAAACACATCGATCCCCGTCTCGATCCGACGCGCACGATCCGCGCGCCGCGCGGCAGCGAGAAAGTCTGCAAGACCTGGCTGGCCGAAGCGGCCTACCGGATGATCCAGAACAACCTCGACCCGGAAGTCGCCGAGCATCCGCATGCGCTCGTCGTGTACGGCGGCATCGGCCGCGCGGCGCGCAACTGGGAATGCTACGACCAGATTCTCGCGTCGCTGAAGGATCTCGAGGAAAACGAGACGCTGCTGATCCAGTCGGGCAAGCCGGTCGGTGTGTTCCGCACGCACAAGGATGCGCCGCGCGTGCTGCTGGCCAACTCGAACCTCGTGCCGCACTGGGCGAACTGGGACCACTTCCACGAGCTCGACCGCAAGGGCCTGATGATGTACGGCCAGATGACGGCCGGCAGCTGGATCTACATCGGCAGCCAGGGCATCGTTCAGGGCACCTATGAAACGTTCTTCTCGGTCGCGAACCAGCACTTCAACGGCGATCCGTCGGGCCGCTGGATCCTGACGGGCGGCCTCGGCGGCATGGGCGGCGCGCAGCCGCTGGCCGCGACGATGGCCGGCTTCTCGATGATCGCGGTCGAATGCGACGAGACGCGCATCGACTTCCGCCTGAAGACGCGCTACGTCGACAAGAAGGCGACGACGCTCGACGAGGCGCTCGGCATGATCGAGGAAGCGAAGCGCACCGGCAAGCCGGTGTCGGTCGGCCTGCTCGGTAACGCGGCCGACGTGTTCGCGGAACTCGTCACGCGCGGCATCACGCCGGATTGCGTGACCGACCAGACGAGCGCGCACGACCCGATCAACGGCTACCTGCCGCAAGGCTGGACCGTCGCGCAATGGCGCGAAGCGCAGAAGGTCGATCCGCAGAGCATCGTGAAGGTCGCGAAGCAGTCGATGGCCGTCCAGGTGCGCGCGATGCTGGCGCTGCAGGAGCGCGGCGCGGCGACGCTCGACTACGGCAACAACATCCGCCAGATGGCGCTGGAAATGGGTGTCGAGAACGCGTTCGACTTCCCGGGTTTCGTGCCGGCCTATATCCGCCCGCTGTTCTGCGAAGGCAAGGGCCCGTTCCGCTGGGTCGCGCTGTCGGGCGATCCGGAAGACATCTACAAGACCGACCAGAAGGTGAAGGAGCTGATCCCCGACGATCCGCACCTGCACAACTGGCTCGACATGGCACGTGAGCGCATCGCGTTCCAGGGCCTGCCGGCGCGGATCTGCTGGGTCGGCGTGAAGGATCGCTATCGCCTCGGCCAGGCGTTCAACGAGATGGTCAAGAACGGCGAACTGAAGGCCCCGATCGTGATCGGCCGCGACCACCTCGACACCGGTTCGGTCGCGAGCCCGAACCGCGAGACGGAATCGATGAAGGACGGTTCGGACGCCGTGAGCGACTGGCCGCTGCTGAACGCGCTGCTGAACACCGCGGGCGGCGCATCGTGGGTGTCGCTGCACCATGGCGGCGGTGTCGGCATGGGCTTCTCGCAGCACTCGGGCGTCGTGATCGTCGCCGACGGTACCGCCGAAGCGCACGAGCGTCTCGGCCGCGTGCTGCTGAACGACCCGGCGACGGGCGTGATGCGCCATGCGGATGCCGGCTACGAACTCGCGCAGCAGACGGCCCGCGAAGCCGGCCTGAAGCTGCCGATGCTCGGCCGCTGAGCATGACGGCGCTCCACCAGGCGCCGGCGAACGCGACGCTGGCCGCCGCGGTGATCCGCGCAGCGGATCTCGTCGCGTCGCCATGGAAGAACGGCGGCGGCGTGACGCGCGAAATCGCGGCGTTTTCCCCCACGGGGACTTCCTTCGGGGCGCCGCCGGGCGCCGCGCTCGACGCGTTCGCGTGGCGCGTGAGCGTCGCGGACGTCGGCACGGACGGCCCGTTCTCGCGTTTCGACGGCGTCGACCGCACGCTCGTGCTGCTGTCCGGCGCGGGCATGACGCTCGCCGAGGAAGGCGGCGCACGCCACGTGCTCGACGCACCGCTGGCCCGCGCGGATTTCGCGGGCGAGGCGGCGATCGACGCGACGCTGCACGACGGCGCGACGCGCGACTTCAACCTGATGACGCGCCGTTCGGCCGCGCGCGGCACGCTCGACGTGTGGCGCGCAGGCGCGCACTGCATCGGGCACGCCGATACCGTGCTGTTGTTTTGCGCGACCGGCGAGGTCGCCGTTGAAATCGACGGCACGCGCTACACACTGGAAGAAATGGACACGTTGCGGCTCGACGGGCCGCGGCGTGCGTTTGACGTCGTCGTGAGCGGTAGCGGCGCGTTGCTCGCCGTGTCGCTCGCCATCGGCGAACGAGACTGAACGCATGAAACCGACTGTCTGGCATCACCTGAGGCTGTGTCCGCACGGCCATCCTGACGAGACGATCGACGACGCGGCGATCGCCGTCGACGAAACCGGCACGATCGCCTGGCTCGGCGCGATGTCCGCGCTGCCGCACGGTTATGCCCACTGGCGGCGCGAGGATCTGCACGGCGCGTGGGTGACGCCGGGCCTCGTCGACTGCCATACGCACCTCGTGTACGGCGGCACGCGTGCCGACGAATTCGCGCAGCGCCTCGCGGGCGTTAGCTACGAGGAGATCGCGCGGCAAGGCGGCGGGATCGTGTCGACGGTGCGCGCGACGCGCGCGGCCGACGAGACGACGCTGTTCGTGCAGGCCGCCGCGCGGCTGCAGCCGCTGCTGGCCGAAGGCGTGACCGCGATCGAGATCAAGTCGGGCTACGGGCTCGACCTCGCGAGCGAACGCAAGATGCTGCGTGTCGCGCGCCAGCTCGGCGAGCGCTTCCCGGTCACGGTCTACACGACGTTCCTCGGCGCGCATGCGCTGCCGCCGGAATATGCGGGCCGCGCGGACGAATACATCGACGAAGTGTGCGACCGGATGCTGCCGGCGCTGGCCGACGAGGGGCTCGTCGACGCGGTCGACGTGTTCTGCGAACGCATCGGCTTTTCGCTCGCCCAGACCGAGCGCGTGTTCGAAGCCGCGACGCGGCGCGGGCTGCCCGTGAAGCTGCATGCGGAGCAACTGTCGAACGCGGGCGGCACGGCGCTCGCCGCCCGCTATCGGGCACTGTCCGCCGACCACCTCGAATTTCTCGACGAAGCCGGCATCGAGGCGATGAAGGCGGCCGGCACGGTCGCCGTGCTGCTGCCTGGTGCGTACTACTTCATCCGCGAGACGCAATTGCCGCCGATCGAGCTGCTGCGCAAGCACGGCGTGCCGATCGCGCTCGCGACCGATCACAACCCCGGCACGTCGCCGCTCGAATCGCTGCTGCTGACGCTGAACATGGGCTGCACGCTGTTCCGCATGACGGTGCCCGAAGTGCTGCAGGGCGTGACGCGCCACGCGGCCGCGGCGCTCGGCCGCGCGGATCGCCACGGCGCGCTCGAGGTCGGTCGCCAGGCCGACTTCGCCGCATGGTCGGTCGGCTCGCTGGCGGAGCTCGCCTACTGGATCGGCCGGCCGCTGTGCGAGCAGGTCGTACGCGGCGGCACGACCGTGTTTCGCCGGATGAATGGATAGATAGCCTTATGACCGACACCCTGTTGTTCGCAGACCATGCGTACCTGCCCGACGGCTGGCGCCGTAACGTGCTGCTGCGCTGGGACGCGGCCGGCACGCTGACCGGCGTGACGCCCGACACCGACGCCCCGGCAGGCGTCGCGCGTGCGGCCGGGCCGGTGCTGCCCGGCATGCCGAACCTGCATTCGCACGCGTTCCAGCGCGCGATGGCGGGGCTCACCGAATACCGCGCGAATCCGGCCGACAGCTTCTGGAGCTGGCGCGACCTGATGTACCGCTTCGCGCTGAAGATCACGCCCGACGCGCTCGCCGCGATCGCGCGCTGGCTGTACGTCGAGATGCTCAAGTGCGGCTATACGTCGGTGTGCGAATTCCACTACGTGCATCACGCGCAGGACGGCTCGCGTTATCCGCAGATCGCGGAACTCGGCACGCGCGTGGTCGACGCCGCGCGCTCGGCCGGCATCGGCATCACGATGCTGCCCGTGTCGTACCAGTTCGCCGGCTTCGGCAACAAGCCGCCGCGCGACGACCAGCGCCGCTTCATCAATACGCCCGACGGCCTGCTCGAGCTGCTCGACGCGATGCGTCGCGCGGCGCCGGAGCACGGCGGGCTGCGCTACGGCGTCGCGCCGCACTCGCTGCGGGCGGTGTCCGAGAATGGGCTGCGCGTGCTGCTCGACGGGCTGCCCGACGACGCGCCCGTGCATATCCATATCGCCGAGCAGACGGCCGAAGTCGACGACTGCGTGCGTGCCTACGGCGCGCGCCCCGTGCAATGGCTGCTCGATCGCTTCGATGTCGACGCACGCTGGTGTCTCGTGCACGCGACGCACGTCGACGCGGCCGAAACGTCCGCGCTCGCGCAGCGTCGCGCGGTCGCCGGCCTGTGCCTGACGACCGAGGCGAACCTCGGCGACGGCGTGTTCCCGGCCGTCGACTATCTCGCGCAAGGCGGCGTGATCGGCGTCGGCTCGGACAGCCACGCGTCGGTCGACTGGCGTGCCGAGCTGCGCCTGCTCGAATACGGGCAACGGCTCGTGCACCGCGCGCGCAACGTGCTGGCGAGCGACACGCAGGCGCATGTCGCCGATCGCCTGTTCGACGCGTCGCTCGCGGGCGGCGCGCAGGCCAGCGGGCGGCGCGTCGGTGCGCTGCGCGAAGGGTGCCGCGCCGACTGGCTCGTGCTCGATCCCGATCATCCGGCGATCGCCGAACACGACAGCACGTCGTGGTTGTCGGGTATCGTGTTCGCGGAGCACGGCGAGACGCCGGTGCTCGACGTCTACACGGGCGGCGAGCGCGTCGTGAGCGGCCGCCGCCATCGCGACGAAGCCGTCGCGTATGCCGACTACCGCGCCGCGCTGGCGCAACTGCTGCGCTGACGCGCGGCAACCGGCGCGCGCCGCCTGCGTGCGCCGGCAGACCTTCAACGGTGATGCGACATGACTGAACAACCGGCTGTATTCACGCTGAAGCAGGGCACGCTGCCGCTGCTGATCTCGATTCCGCACGCAGGCACGTACATCCCCGACGACATCGCCGCGACGATGACGGCCGACGCGCGTTTCGTCGACGATTGCGACTGGCATCTCGAACGGCTGTACGGCTTCGCGGCCGGCCTCGGCGCATCGATCCTCGTCCCGTCGCATGCGCGCTACGTCGTCGACCTGAACCGTCCGCCCGACAACGAGAACCTGTACCCGGGGCAGGACACGACGGGGCTCGTGCCGGTCGATACGTTCGACAAGGCGCCGCTGTATCCGGCGAACGCGCTGCCCGGCAACGACGAGATCATGCGTCGCCGCGATCGCTACTGGCTGCCGTATCACGACGCGCTGCAACGCGAGGTCGCACGCCTGAAGCGCGAGCACGGCCGCGTGCTCGTGTGGGAAGCGCATTCGATCCGCTCGCACGTGCCGCGCTTCTTCGACGGCCGCCTGCCGGACTTCAACTTCGGCACGTCGAGCGGTGCAAGTGCCGCGCCGGGCCTGGCGGAAGCGCTCGCCGCGCGCGTGCTCGAACATGGCGGCTATACGGCCGTCGCGAACGGACGCTTCAAGGGCGGCTACATCACGCGCCACTACGGCGTGCCCGAAACGGGCGTCGAGGCCGTGCAGCTCGAGCTCTCGCAGATCACCTACATGGAAGAGACGCGCCCCTACGCGTACGACGAAACGCGTGCAGCGCGGATTGTGCCGCTATTGCAGACGCTCGTCGAAACCGCGCTCGCGCATCGCTGAACCCGGGCCGCGCGGATGCGGCAGCGCGGCGGAGCAGGTGCGTGACGGCCCGCCGGCACGCAGCGTGCCGCACCGATGCAATGCACAACACGGCATCGATCCACGAGATCGGTGCCGTTTTTTTTCGTCCGGGTTTCGTCTGATCGATGTCGTCATCCGCACCTGAAAATTTGACGCAATTTTTGGGTGATATAAGCTGAATGTCAGGAAGTCGTCACGCGCGCACCGACGGCGGGCCATCGATCGTGGCTGCACCGCACCGGAATGCGCGGCGAGACACCTTGCCGACGTGTCGCCGCGCGGCATTGCCGCATGCGCTTCATCGCGACACGTGTCCTGCATTCATCCGTCAGTCGAGTACGATCGTGAAAGCCGCCAGCCCTTCGATACGCCGGACGCGAAGTCCGTCGGCGGGCGCGCCGCCTCAGGCCGGGCCGATCCGGCATGCTGATCGCGGCACGCGTGCCGCCTCTTTGCGCGAACCTCGTTTCTTCGCCATTTCCCGTCGCGGCCTGCGCCGCTTCAACCTCGTGGCTGCCCGCGTGTTCAGCGCGGTGCAGTGCGACGGCAGCGCATCGTTGTTGCCCTAGCGTCCCTTTCCACGTCCGTTCCGGGCCGCACCACCTGTTGCCGCATCGTCCGCGCGGCAGGATCGCGTTTGGGCATGCGGCGCATCGTGGTGCGCGCGTGCGGTGCCGGCGCGAACCTTCATCGTCCCGCGTGCGAACGTGTCGCGCGCGATTGCCGGAGAGACACCCATGCGTGCTCGACCGATCGTAGCCGTGACCGCCGACCGCATCCTGCGCGGTGCGCATCCGAACCACACGGCGGGGGAGAAGTACCTGGCCGCGCTCGTCGACGGCGCGGGCGTGCTTGCCTTCGTGCTTCCCGCGCTCGGCGCGCGCCAGCCGGCCGATGCGATCGTCGCGGCGGTCGACGGGTTGCTGTTGACCGGCAGTTATTCGAACGTCGAGCCGCATCATTACGGCGGTGCCGCGAGCGCGCCCGACACGCTGCACGATCCCGCGCGCGATGCGACCGCGCTGCCGCTGATCCGCGCGGCGATCGACGCGGGCGTGCCCGTACTCGCGATCTGTCGCGGCATGCAGGAGCTAAACGTTGCCTACGGCGGCACGCTGCATCAGCGGCTGCACGCGACGACCGGCTTCGACGATCACCGCGAGCGGCCGGCCGATCCGCTCGAACGGCAGTACGGCCCCGCGCACGTCGTGCAGTTCGCGCCGGGCGGCCTGCTGCAGCGGATCGCGCACGGCGCACCTGAAGCGACGGTCAATTCGCTGCACGACCAGGGCATCGCGCAGCTCGGCGCGGGGCTCGTCGTCGAAGCCAGCGCGCCCGACGGGCTGGTCGAGGCCGTCAGCGTGCGCGGTGCGCGTGCGTTCGCGCTCGGCGTGCAGTGGCATCCCGAATGGCGCTACGCGGAACAGCCGCTGTCGCGCGACATCTTCGCGGCATTCGGCGCGGCGTGCCGCGCGCGCATGACCCATCGCATTCATGCGGCAGGCGGCGCGATGCCGTCGCCGGCCGCATCCGACGTCGACTGACAGAGGCCGATCATGCAACCCGAACTGAGCGAATTCCTGCGACAGCACCGCATCACCGAGGTCGAGGCGATCATTCCCGACATGGCCGGCATCGCGCGCGGCAAGATCATTCCGCGCAACAAGTTCGAATCCGGCGAATCGATGCGCTTGCCGCAGGCCGTGATGGTGCAGACCGTCACCGGCGACTATCCGGAGGACGGCACGCTGACCGGCGTGACCGACCCCGACATGGTGTGCGTGCCCGATCCGTCGACGATCTGCCTGATTCCGTGGGCCGTCGATCCGACCGCGCAGGTGATCCACGATTGCGTGCACTTCGACGGCTCGCCGGTCGAGATCTCGCCGCGCTACGTGCTGCGCCGTGTGCTCGACCTGTACAAGGCGAAAGGCTGGCAGCCGGTCGTTGCGCCCGAGCTCGAGTTCTACCTGGTCGACATGAACGCCGATCCGGACCTGCCGCTGCGTCCGCCGGTCGGCCGCACCGGGCGCGCCGAAACCGGCCGGCAGTCGTATTCGATCGAGGCCGTCAACGAGTTCGATTCACTGTTCGAGGACATCTACGAATACTGCGAGATGCAGGGGCTCGATATCGAGACGCTGATCCATGAAGTCGGCGCCGCGCAGATGGAGATCAACTTCGTGCACGGCGATGCGCTGTCGCTGGCCGACCAGGTGTTCCTGTTCAAGCGCACGGTGCGCGAGGCCGCGTTGCGCCACAACATGTACGCGACCTTCATGGCGAAGCCGATGCAGGACGAGCCGGGCTCGGCGATGCACATCCACCAGAGCCTGGCCGACGCGCGCACGGGGCGCAACCTGTTCTCGGGCGAAGACGGCGCCGTGTCGCCGATGTTCCACAGCTATCTCGCGGGGCTGCAGAAGTACACGCCGGCGCTGATGCCGATCTTCGCGCCGTACATCAACTCGTATCGCCGCCTGTCGCGCTTCATGGCCGCACCGATCAACGTGCAGTGGGGCTACGACAACCGCACGGTCGGCTTCCGCATCCCGCAGTCGGGCGCGTCGGCGCGCCGCATCGAGAACCGGATTCCGGGTGTCGACTGCAATCCGTACCTCGCGTTCGCGGCGACGCTCGCCGCCGGCTATCTCGGCTTGTCGCAGCAGCTCGCGCCGACCGAGCCGATCGCGTCGGACGGCTACAACCTGCCGTACCAGCTGCCGCGCAATCTCGAGGAGGGCATCTCGCTGATGGCGGCGTGCACGCCGCTCGCCGGCATTCTCGGCGACAAGTTCGTGAAGGCCTACCTGGCGTTGAAGGACACCGAATACGAAGCGTTTTTCCGCGTGATCAGCTCGTGGGAGCGCAGGCATCTGCTGCTGCACGTCTGAGCGTGCGGCAGCGTTATCCGGAGGAAACATGACCGATCGAAACGAAGCCTTCTCACCGCATTCGACCGCCGAATACCGCGCGCTCGACGCCGCGCACCACATCCACCCGTTCTCGGACATGGGCGCGCTGAACCGCGCGGGCAGCCGCGTGATCGTGAAGGCCGACGGCGTCTACCTGTGGGACTCGGACGGCAACAAGGTCATCGACGGGATGGCCGGCCTCTGGTGCGTGAACGTCGGCTACGGCCGCAAGGAACTCGCCGACGCCGCGTATCGCCAGATCCAGGAACTGCCGTTCTACAACACCTTCTTCAAGACCACGCATCCGCCGGTGATCGAACTCTCCGCGATGCTCGCGGAAGTCACGCCGAAGGGCTTCAACCACTTCTTCTATTGCAACAGCGGCTCGGAAGGCAACGACACCGTGCTGCGCCTCGTGCACCAGTACTGGCGCGTGCAGGGCCAGCCGCAGAAGAAGTACGTGATCTCGCGCAAGAACGGCTACCACGGCTCGACGATCGCGGGCGGCACGCTCGGCGGGATGGGCTACATGCACGAGCAGATGCCGTCGAAGGTCGAGCACATCGTGCACATCGACCAGCCGTATTTCTTCGGCGAGGCGGCGGCCGGCGAAACGCCGGAAGCGTTCGGCCTGGCCCGCGCGCAGCAGCTCGAGGCGAAGATCCTCGAACTCGGCGCGGAAAACGTCGCGGCGTTCATCGGCGAGCCGTTCCAGGGCGCGGGCGGCGTGATCTTCCCGCCGTCGACGTACTGGCCGGAAATCCAGCGGATCTGCCGCAAGTACGACATCCTGCTGGTGGCCGACGAAGTGATCGGCGGGTTCGGGCGCACCGGCGAATGGTTCGCGCACCAGCACTTCGGCTTCGAGCCGGACCTGATCACGATGGCCAAGGGCCTCACGTCGGGCTACGTACCGATGGGTGCCGTCGGCATTCACGAGCGCGTGGCGCGGCCGATCATCGACAACGGCGAATTCAACCACGGCCTCACGTACTCGGGCCACCCGGTGGCGGCGGCCGTCGCGGTCGCGAACCTGAAGCTGCTGCGCGACGAAGGGATCGTCGAGCGCGTGAAGAACCACATCGGGCCGTACTTCCAGCGCCGGCTGCGCGATGCGCTGGGCGACCATCCGATCGTCGGGGAGATTTCGGGAGCGGGGCTCGTGGCAGGCGTGCAGCTTGCGCGCGACCGGAACCGGCGCGAGCGGTTCGGTGCGAACGTCGATATCGGGACGATCTGCCGCGACTTCTGCTTCAACGGCAACCTGATCATGCGCGCGACCGGCGACCGGATGCTGCTGTCGCCGCCGCTCGTGATTCGCGAGGCGGAGGTCGACGAGATCGTCGACAAGGCGAAACGGGCGTTCGATGCGACGGCGCAGCGGGTGGGGCACGCACGGTAAGCCGGTATCTGGGTAGCTGCGTGTGGACGCGGGCGTCGTCGAATGACATGGCGCCCGCGTCGCTCGGAGCACGCGCGACGCCAAAACGAAAAGGGCCTGCGTCGTGAGACGCAGGCCCTTGAATTCTTTGGTGGGCGGTACTGGGATCGAACCAGTGACCCCTGCCGTGTGAAGGCAGTGCTCTACCGCTGAGCTAACCGCCCAAAGAAGAATCAAATTATGTCAGAGCTTTTGGGGTTCGTAAAGCCCTTTCTGCAATTTTTTTCAAATAGCCGCAAGCACCGGTTCGCGAGCCGTGCACTCAGCCCGCGAGCGCGGGCAGTGCGTCGATCGACGCGCGCACGTAGTCGGCGAAGCGCAGCGCAACCGGCTCGGCGGTGCCGCTGCGCTTCAGCGCGAGCGTGCGCGATTCGAGCGACGCATCCTTCAGCGGCCGGAACGCGAGCCGGTCGCTCTTCGCCTGCTGCAGCACGCGCGGCACCAGCGCGACGCCCATCCCGAACTCGATCATCGACAGGATCGTCTGCCACAGCCGCGCTTCGTGGCGGATCAGCGGGCTGAAGCCGGCGTTCACGCATTGCGCGATGATCAGGTCGTGATAGTGCGGCGCCGCTTCGCGCGGGAACAGGATGAACGGTTCCGCGGCCAGCGCGGCAAGCGCGACCTGCCTGCGCCGCGCGAGCGGATGTGCGGCCGGCAGGCAGCACACGAACGGTTCCGCATAGACAGGTACCGATTCGACCTCGGGCGGGAAGTGGCCCCAGTGCGCGTAGCCGAGATCGATCTGGCCGCGCTGGATCGCCTGCACCTGCGCGTGCGTGTTCATCTCGCTCAGCACGACCTCGACGCCCGGGTAGTCGGCCTCGAAACGCCGCACCGCATCGGGCAGCCCGCGATACAGCATCGAATGAACGAAGCCGATCCGCAGCCGGCCCGCGAGGCCCGACGCGGAGCGCACCGTCAGGCGTTCGGCCTCGGCCGCCTGCAGCAGCAGCCGGCGCGCTTCGCCGAGCAGCACCTCGCCCGCGTTGGTCAGCGCGACGGTCTTGTTGGTGCGCGAGAACAGCTGGACGCCGAGCGCGTCCTCGAACTTGCGGATATCGAAACTCAGCGCCGGCTGCGAGATGAACAGGCGCTTTGCCGCGCGCCCGAAATGCAGTTCCTCGGCGACCGCCACGAAGTAGCGCAACTGCCTCAGTTCCATGGTGTCTCCTCGCGGCGTCGGCATCGATAAGCGATATCTATCGTACCGGATAAATCCTGTATTGGACGCTTATCGATCGCGCGCCTACGCTCTGCGGAAAGCTTTGCACGGGACTGGCCGGGCGCCGCGGCGCCCCCCGCCGGCCGATGTGCAGGCAACCCAGGAGACGCACGCATGAACGACACCGCTCGCACGCCGGACGCCGGCGCATCCAACATCCCCGACAGCCGGGGCCTCGATTTCTTCACGGTCGATCCCGATCTCGGCGCGTTGCTGAAGCTGCATCTCGGTGACGTGCACTATGCCGAACTGGAGCCTCGGCTGCGCGCGCTCGGCGCCCGCGTGTCGGGCGAACTCGACGAATGGGCGTCGCGCGCGGACAAGCATCCGCCCGTGCTCGAACACCGCAACCGGCGCGGCGAGGCCGTGCAGCGGATCGACAAGGATCCCGCGTATGTCGCGCTCGAACGTGTTGCGTATGCCGAGCTCGGCCTCGCGTCGCTGAGCCACGGGGCGGAATCCGTTGCGCCGCTCGTCAAGTACGCGCTGACGTTCCTGTTCGTGCAGGCTGAATTCGGGCTGTGCTGCCCGGTCAGCATGACCGATTCGCTGACGCGTACGCTGCGCCGCTTCGGCGATCCGGCGCTCGTCGCGCGCTACCTGCCGAGGCTCGCGTCGCGCGACTTCGACACGCTGTACCAGGGCGCGATGTTCATGACCGAGCAGGCGGCGGGTTCCGACGTCGGCCGGATCGCCACGCGGGCGACGCGCGAGACGGACGCGCACGGCGAGACCGTCTGGCGCCTGACCGGCGACAAGTGGTTCTGCTCGAACGCGGATGCCGATCTCGCGATGGTGCTCGCGCGGCCCGAAGGCGCGCCGGACGGCATCGAGGGCCTCGCGCTGTTCCTGCTGCCGAAGACGCTGCCGGACGGCACGCGCAACCGCTACCGGATCGTGCGCCTGAAGGACAAGCTCGGCAGCCGGTCGATGGCGAGCGGCGAGATCGCGCTCGAAGGCGCGCAGGCGTTCCTGATCGGCGAGATCGGCCGCGGTTTCCACCAGATGGCCGACATGATCAACATGTCGCGGCTGTCGAACGGCGTGCGCGCGGCGGGGCTGATGCGGCGCGCGCTGAACGAGGCGCTGCACGTCGCCGCGCACCGCGAGGCGTTCGGCCGCAAGCTGATCGAGATGCCGCTGATGCAGCGCCAGTTGCTGAAGATGCTGCTGCCGGCCGAGGCCGCGCGCGCGATGTTCATGCAGATCGCGCTGCTGCTGCCGCAGGCCGATGCCGGCGACGAGCAGGCCGCGCGCTGCGTGCGGATCCTGACGCCGCTGATCAAGTTCCGCGCGTGCCGCGATGCGCGGCGCGTGACGGGCGATGCGATGGAAGTGCGCGGCGGCACCGGCTACATCGAGGAATGGAGCGATGCGCGGCTCGTGCGCGATGCGCATCTCGGCTCGATCTGGGAAGGCACGAGCAACATCGTCGCGCTCGACGTCGCGCGGGCCGCGCAGCGCGAGCAGGCGCTCGACGCGCTGCGTACCTTTCTCGGCGACCGCCTCGGCGCGGCGCCGCTGCCCGACGCGAGCCGCGCGGCGCTGCGGCGCATCCTCGCGCGCGCCTGCGACGCGCTTGCGCGGGTCGCGGCGGAAGGCGACGACGCACGCGTGCGGCAGGCCGCGTCCGCGCTGTACTACGCAAGCGCGGCCGTGCTGATGGCGTGCGAGGGCGCGCGGCTCGCGCCGGATTTCCGGCGTCTCGCGCTCGCGCACCTGGTCGTGCGCCACAAGCTGCTGCCGGTCGACCCGCTTGCGCCGGCATCGCGCGACGACGAATCCGCCGCCTGCGCTGCGCTGCTGCGCGGCACGCCCATCGCGCTCGATACCGCGCTCGACCTGCTGCCGGAGGTCGAACGATGACCGCCTCGCGTGGCGCACTGGACGGCCTGAAGGTCGTCGACCTGAGCCGCGTGCTCGGCGGCCCGTACTGCACGCAGGCACTCGCCGACCACGGGGCGACGGTGGTCAAGATCGAGCCGCCGGACGGCGACGAGACGCGCGGCTGGGGGCCGCCGTTCCTCGGCGATACCGCTTGGTACTTCGCGGGCGTCAACCGCAACAAGGAAGGGCTCGCGCTCGACCTGTCGCGCGACGAAGGGCGCGCGATCCTGTGGCACCTGCTCGACGAGGCGGACGTGCTCGTCGAGAACTTCAAGCCGGGCACGCTCGCGCGCTGGGGGATGGACTATGCACGCGACTTGCAGCCGCGCTTCCCGTGGCTGATCCACTGCGCGGTGACGGGCTTCGGCGCGGACGGTCCGCTCGGCGGGCTGCCCGGCTACGACGCGGTGATCCAGGCGATGGCGGGGCTGATGAGCGTCAACGGCGAGCGCGACGGCGACGCGACGCGCATCGGTCTGCCGATCGTCGACATGGTCACGGGCCTCAATGCGCTCGCGGGCATCCTGCTGGCGCTCGCGGAGCGCGAGAAGAGCGGGCGCGGACAGTCGATCGACATCGCGCTATACGACTGCGGTGTGTCGCTGCTGCATCCGCACCTGCCGAACTTCTTCGGTTCGGGGCGCGTGCCGGCGCGCAGCGGCAACGCGCATCCGAACATCGCGCCATACGACAGCTACCGCACGGCGACCGTGCCGATCTTCCTCGCGATCGGCAACGACCGGCAGTTCGCGCGGCTCGTCGCGCATCTCGGTGCGCCGGCGCTCGCGGGCGATCCGCGTTTCGTCGACAACCGCAACCGCTGCGCGCACCGTCCCGAGCTGAAGGCCGAACTGGAAGCGCGGCTCGCCGCGCACGCTTGCGAGCCGCTCGCGCGCGACCTGATGGCGGCCGGCGTGCCGTGCGGGCCGGTGCGAACGGTGGCCGACGTCGCGCACGATCCGCATGCGCTGCACCGGAACCTGTTCGTCGAGATCGGCGCGTATCGCGGCACCGCGTCGCCGGTGAAGCTGTCGCGCACGCCGGCTACCTATCGTTCGCCGCCGCCCGCGCTGGGCGGCGACACGCGCGCGGTGCTCGATCGCCTCGGCGTCGATCCCGCGCTCCAGCAGCAATTGCTCGACGCCGGCGTGCTGAGGGAAGCCCCCGGCTGACACGACGCCGCCGGCCGGCGGCGCCATGCCGGCCACCCGGGAAAGGCGCGCGGCAGTCGCGCCCCGGAAACACAAACATGGAGACATCGATGAGCCGTCAGCCATCCCCGTCCGCCGCGCCGCAGCCGCGGCCCGGCCGCGCCGCCTTCGCGGCGTTCGTCGGCACCACGATCGAGTGGTACGACTTCTACATTTACGGCACCGCCGCGGCGCTCGTGTTCGGCAAGGTGTTCTTTTCGAGCAGGATGGATCCCGGCGTCGCGACGCTGCTTGCGTTCGTCACGTTCTGGGCCGGCTTCGCCGCGCGGCCGCTCGGCGGCATCGTGTTCGGGCATCTCGGCGATCGTGTCGGCCGCAAGACCGCGCTCGTGATCACGCTGGTGATGATGGGGCTCGCGACGACCGGCATCGGCCTGCTGCCCGGTTATGCGCGGATCGGTGTATGGGCGCCGGCCGGCCTCGTCGCGCTGCGCGTGCTGCAGGGCATCGCGGTCGGCGGCGAGTGGGGCGGCGCGGTGCTGATCGCGAGCGAGAACGCGCCGAAGCATCGCAGCATCCTGTACGCGGCGTTCGCGCAGCAGGGTTCGCCCACCGGCAACCTGCTCGCCACGGCCGCCTTCTTCGCGCTGAGCGCGCTGCCGACACCGTCGTTCCTGATGTGGGGCTGGCGCATTCCGTTCCTGCTGTCGGCCGTGCTGGTGATCATCGGCATGGTGATCCGGCTGCGGCTCGAGGAGTCGGCCGACATGCAGCGCGTGCTCGCGCGCAAGCGCACCGTGAAGCTGCCGCTGCGCGACGTCGTGCGCGATCACTGGGTCGTCGTGCTGCTCGCGGCCGGCACGCTGCCGGTGATCAACGTCACGTACTTCCGCAGCACGTTCGCGCTGTCGTGGGCGACGAAGGAACTCGGCTACGCGCAGGGCACGTTTCTCGGCATCCTGTCGATCTCGCTCGTCGTGCAGTTCCTGATGCAGCCGGTCGGCGCGTGGTTCGTGTCGAAGGTCGACATGCGCCGCGCGATGTGCTGGATCCTGATTCCGGAAATCGTGCTGATGCCGGTGATGTTCCATGCGCTCGCGACGCGTTCGTATTGGGTCGCCGTCGCGGGCATGTGCATCTCGACGATTCCGTCGGCGATGTTCTACGGCGCGGTCGGCGGCGTGCTCGCGCGCGTGTTCCCGGCGAACATCCGCTACACGGGCCTGTCGCTCGCGTATCAGCTGAGCGCGCTCGTCGTCGGCGGCGGCACGCCCGTGCTCGCGCAGGCGATCCTCAACACGACCGGCAGCATCGTCGGCGTCGCGGTCGCGTCGGGGCTTTACGCGCTCGTGTCGCTCGTCTGCATGCTCGCGCTGCTGAATCGCACCGGGTATCGCGCGGACGAACTGTCGACGGCCGAACGCAGCGATGCGGCCGAATGGGGCACCGAAGGCGGCAGCACGGCACCCGCGGCCGACGGGAGCGCGCAGCCGGGCGACGGCGGTGCGCTGAAGCCGGCCGGCTGAGCGGCACGCCATGCCGCCGCGCGGGAGGCGGGAACGCCCCGAGCGGATGTCGCCAAAAGAAAACGGCACCGTGCGAAACACGGTGCCGTCTTTCCCGGAGCACGCGGCCGGCAGGCTGCCGGCCGCGCGCATCGCATCATCAGCCTTCGGTCGGCGGCACGTAGCCGGACGCCTGGTCCGCGCCGTCGCCGAAGAAGTACTTCTCGGTCTGCTTCATCAGGTACTGGCGCGCGCGCGGGTCGGCCATGTTCAGGCGGTTCTCGTTGATCAGCATCGTCTGCTGCTTGAGCCAGCCCTGCCACGCTTCCTTCGAGACGCTCTCGTAAATGCGCTTGCCGAGTTCGCCCGGCAGCGGCGGGAAATCGAGGCCTTCGGCTTCCTTGCCGAGCTTCGCGCATTGAATCATTCGAGCCATCGTGTACTTCTCCTGTAATCGAACTGGGGGGAGGGCAGTCGTGCCTGCGCTCAGAGCTGCTTCATCAGCACGAGCGACTTGCGCTGCCAGTTATAGAGTTTGCGGCGGTCTTCGGGGAGGTCGTCGACGCTGACCTTGACGAAGCCGCGCTTGAGGAACCAGTGCTCGGTGCGCGTCGTGAGCACGAAGATGTGCGTGAGGCCGCGCGCGCGGGCGCGCTGCTCGATGCGCTTGAGCAGGCGTTCGCCGTCGCCCGAGCCCTGCGCTTCCGGCGCGACCGTCAGGCACGCCATCTCGCCGATCTTCTCCTGCTGGTACGGATACAGCGCCGCGCAGCCGAACAGCACGCCATCGTGCTCGATCACCGAGAAGTGGTCGATGTCGCGTTCGATCTGGTGGCGGCCGCGGCGCACCAGCGTGCCGTCCGACTCGAGCGGCTCGATCAGCGACAGGATGCCGCCGACGTCGTCCGGCGTCGCTTCGCGCAGGCTCTCGAGGTTCTCGTACGAGATCATCGTGCCGACGCCGTCGTGCAGGAACAGTTCGAGCAGCATGCTGCCGTCGAGCGACTGCGGGATCAGGTGGGCCCGGGTCACGCCGCCGCGGCATGCGCGGATCGAGTGCTTCAGGAAGAACGCGTCGTCGCCCTGGACGTTGCCGGAATCGAGCAGCTCGGCGGCCGCGTCGAGCGACATTTCGCGCACCAGCCCGCCTTCGTCGTCGACGATGCCGGGCGCTTCGGTCAGGAAGATGATCTTGTCGGCGCGCAGTGCGATCGCGGCGGCCGACGCGACGTCTTCCATCGACAGGTTGAACGCTTCGCCGGTCGGCGAGAAGCCGAGCGGCGACAGCAGCACGAGCTTGCGGCTCGCGAGAGAGTGACGGATCGACTCCGCGTCGATCTTGCGCACGATGCCCGTATGCGCGAAATCGACCCCGTCGAGAATCCCCACCGGCCGCGCGGTCACGAAGTTGCCCGACACGACGCTGATGTGCGCGTGCGCCATCGGCGAGTTCGGCAGACCCTGGCTGATCGCGGCCTCGATGTCGAGACGCACTTCGCCGGCTGCTTCCTTCGCGGATTCGAGCGCGCGCGCATCGGTGATGCGCAGGCCGTGCGAAAACTCGGATTCGACACCGTGCAGGCTCAGCTGCTCCTCGACCTGCGGGCGCGAACCGTGCACCAGCACGATCTGGATACCCATCGCCTGCAGCAGCGCGATGTCGGACACGAGCGCGTTCAGGAGCCCCTGCTGCACCACCTCGCCGCCAAACCCCACGACGAACGTGCTGTTGCGGAACTTGTGGATATAGGGCGCGACGGAGCGCATCCAGTCGACGAACTGCGCGTGACTGGCGGCCGAATCGTCGGCGGCCGGCGGCGTCGCGGCGCCGGTCTGGGCGGGGGGGAGGTCGGTTTGGGAATTCATGGGCGGGATTATAATGCGCCCCCATGTCGAATGTTTCTAAAAGTCCCGCGCCGACGCGGGCCAATACGCCGTCGGCCCGGCACCCGGATGGTGCGGCCGACGCACGCGAGCAGCAGGGCCAGCCAGCGCGCCAGCAGCAGGAAAAGCAGGCGGGCAAACCGGCAGACGCGCCGCGCGGGCCGCGCGGTGACGAACGGCGCGGCGATGCGCGCCAGTTCGCCGCGAAGGGCGCACCCCAGGCAACGGGCGAGCGTTCCCCGCGCCGCGAGCGGCCGCCGCGCGCCGTCGTCGCGCCGAACCCCGTCCCGCCGATCACGTACCCCGAAAGCCTGCCCGTGTCGGGCAAGCGCGACGAAATCGCACACGCGATCGCCGGTCATCAGGTTGTCATCGTCTGCGGCGAGACCGGCTCGGGCAAGACCACGCAGTTGCCGAAGATCTGTCTCGATCTCGGCCGCGGCCTTGGCGCCGGCGGCACGGGCCTGATCGGCCATACGCAGCCGCGGCGGCTCGCCGCGTCGTCGACCGGCCGGCGGATCGCCGAGGAACTCGGCACGCCGTTCGGCGAGGTGGTCGGCTACAAGGTGCGCTTCACCGACAATCTCGCGCCGGGCGCGTCCGTGAAGCTGATGACGGACGGGATCCTGCTCGCCGAGACGCAGACCGATCCGCTGCTGAAGGCGTACGACACGCTGATCATCGACGAGGCGCACGAGCGCAGCCTGAACATCGACTTCCTGCTCGGCTACCTGAAGGAAATCCTGCCGAGGCGGCCGGACCTGAAGCTGATCGTCACGTCCGCGACGATCGACGCCGATCGCTTCGCGCGCCATTTCGGCACCGACGAGCGTCCCGCGCCCGTGATCGAGGTAAGCGGGCGGCTGTATCCGGTCGAGATGCGCTACCGGCCGGTGGCCGAGGATCGCCCGGCCGTGAAAAATGCCGAAGGCACGGGCGGCCGCGATCGCGTGAAGACCGCGCGCGAAGCCGAGCGCGACCTGATGGATGCGATCGTCGACGCGGTCGACGAACTGTGCCGCGAAGGCCCCGGCGACGTGCTGGTGTTCCTGCCCGGCGAGCGCGAGATCCGCGAGGCGGCCGAGGCGCTGCGCAAGCATCATCCGCCGCACACCGAGATCCTGCCGCTGTTCGCGCGGCTCTCGGCAGCGGACCAGGACAAGGTGTTCAAGGCATCGAACGCGCGCCGCATCGTGCTCGCGACCAACGTGGCCGAAACCTCGCTGACGGTGCCGGGCATCCGCTACGTCGTCGATACCGGCCTCGCGCGCGTGAAGCGCTATTCGTACCGGAACAAGGTCGAGCAGCTGCAGGTCGAGTCGATCTCGCAGGCCGCCGCGAACCAGCGCGCGGGCCGCTGCGGCCGCGTGGCCGACGGTATCTGCATCCGCTTGTACGAGGAAAGCGACTACCAGGCGCGGGCGCGCTTCACCGATCCGGAAATCCTGCGCTCGTCGCTCGCGTCGGTGATCCTGCGGATGAAGTCGCTGCACCTGACGGCGATCGAATCGTTCCCGTTCCTCGAGCCGCCGCCCGGCCGCGCGATCGCGGACGGCTACCAGCTGCTCAACGAGCTCGGCGCGGTCGACGACGACAACGCGCTGACGCCGCTCGGCCGCGAACTCGCGCGGCTGCCGCTCGACCCGCGCGTCGGCCGGATGATTCTCGCCGCGCGCGACCAGCAGTCGCTGCGCGAGGTGTTGATCATCGCGAGCGCGCTGTCCGTGCAGGACCCGCGCGACCGCCCGATCGAGGCGCAGGAGCAGGCCGACCAGGCGCACCGCCGGTTCGCCGACGAGCGTTCCGAGTTCCTGCAGTGGCTGAAGATCTGGGCGTGGTTCGAAGAGGCGGTCGCGCACAAGAAGTCGAACCGCCAGCTCGTCGACGCATGCCGGCAGAACTTCCTGTCGCACCTGCGGCTGCGCGAGTGGCGCGACGTCCATTCGCAGCTGCTGACCGTCGTGCGCGAGCACGGCTGGCGGCTCAACGAAGCCGAGGCGACATACGAACAGGTCCATCTGGCCCTGCTGACGGGCCTGCTCGGCAACCTCGGCCTGAAGGCCGATGACGATCCGCACTATCTCGGCGCGCGCGGGATCAAGTTCTACCTGTGGCCGGGCTCCGTGCTCGCGAAGAAGGCCGGCCGCTGGGTGATGGCGGCCGAGCTCGTCGAGACGAGCCGGCTGTACGCGCGCTGCCTCGCGAAGATCGAGCCGGAGTGGGTCGAGAAGATCGGCGCGCACCTGCTGAAGAAATCGCTGTCGGAGCCGCACTGGGAGAAGCGCCCGGCGCAGGTCAGCGCGTTCGAGCGCGCGACGCTGTACGGGCTGCCGATCTACCACCGCCGGCGCGTCGCGTTCGGCAAGCAGGATCCGGCGCGGGCGCGCGAGCTGTTCATCCGCGGCGCGCTGGTCGAAGGCGAATTCGACACGAAGCTGCCGTTCTTCGCGCACAACCGCAAGCTGCTCGCCGACATCGAGCAGCTCGAGCACAAGTCGCGCCGGCAGGACGTGCTGGTCGACGACGAGCTGATCTACGCGTACTACGACCAGGCGATTCCGGCGGGCATCCACACGGGCGCCGCATTCGAGCGCTGGTATCGCGACGAGGTGAAGAAGGGCGGCCAGCCCGAGGACAAGCAGCGGCTGCTGTACCTGTCGCGCGACGACCTGATGCGCCACGAGGCGGCCGGCGTGACGACCGAGCTGTTCCCGAAGCGCGCGACGATGGCCGGCGTCGAGATGGCGCTCACGTATCACTTCGAGCCGGGCACGCCGCGCGACGGCGTGACGCTCGCGGTGCCGCTGTATGCGCTGAACCAGGTCGACGCGCGCCGCTGCGAGTGGCTCGTGCCGGGGATGCTGAAGGAAAAGGTGCAGTTGCTGCTGAAGTCGCTGCCGCAGAAGCTGCGCCGGCACTGCGTGCCGCTGCCCGAATACGCGGCCGGCTTCGTCGAGCGGATGGGCCGCGAGCGCTTCGGCGCGGGCGGCCTTGTCGAGGCGCTGATCGCCGACGTGCGCGGCGAGACGCAGGTCGCGATGAAAACGGCCGATTTCAAGCTCGAGACGCTGCCCGCGCACCTGTTCATGAACTTCAAGGTGATCGACGAGCACGGCCGCCAGCTCGCGATGGGGCGCAATCTCGCGCAGCTTCGCCAGGAGCTGGGCGCGCAGGCGCAGCAGCAGTTCCAGAAGATCGCGGCGGCGTCGACGATCGCGGCTGGCGGGGAGGGCGATGCGGGTCAGCCGGTCGGCCACGCGCCGGCGGCGGCTGGTCCGGCCGGCGCACCCGGCCGCGGCCCGAAGCCCGCGAAGGGCGCGGCGCCGCAGACGTCCGCTCCGACGGAAGCCGGCGCGACGGCGCTGTACGAGAACCTGACGACGTGGAATTTCGGCAAGCTCCCCGAGCTGCTGGAAATCCGCCGGCGCGGCCAGACGCTGTACGGCTACCCGGCGCTCGTCGATCGCGGCACGCATTGCGACGTCGAGGTGTTCGATTCGCCGGAGGAGGCCGCGCGCATCCACCGGGCCGGCCTGCGGCGGCTGTTCGCGCTGCAGCTGAAGGAGCCGATCAAGTTCCTCGAGAAGAACCTGCCGGGCCTGCGCGAGATGGCGATGCAGTACATGTCGCTCGGCACGCAGGACGAATTGCGCGACCAGCTGATCGACACGGCGCTCGACCGCGCGTGCCTGCAGGACCCGCTGCCCGACGACGACGCGAGCTTCCACGCGCGCCGTGACGAGGGCCGAAGCCGCCTGAACCTGCTCGCGCAGGAAATCGCGCGGCTGGTCGGGCAGGTCCTGGCCGAATACGCGGGGCTCGTGAAGAAGCTCGCGCAGGCGAAGCCGTTCGCGCAGGCGCATGCGGACCTGCAGCAGCAGCTCGCCGCGCTGGTCGGCAAGCGCTTCGTGATCGATACGCCCTACGCGCAACTCGCGCACTTCCCGCGCTACCTGAAGGGCATCGCGCTGCGGATCGACAAGCTGAAGGCCGATCCGGCGCGCGACGCGAAGCAGTCGGCCGACCTGCTGCCGCTCGCCCAGCAGTACCAGCGCGCGGTGTCGCAGCGCGGCGGCGTCGCCGATCCGCGGCTCGCGGAATTCCGCTGGCTGCTCGAGGAATTGCGGATTTCGCTGTTCGCGCAGGAACTGCGCACGCCGATGCCTGTCTCTGTCAAGCGTCTGCACAAGGTCTGGGAGTCGATGCAGCGCTAGCGCAACATCGGCTTCCCGGGCTCCGCGCCGGCGGCGGGCCCCGGCCGGCCGCGCGGCGCTTGCCGGGCCGCCCGGCCGGGCACGCCGCCGCGTGCGTCGAAGTGGCGCAATGCCGGCCCAGGTCAACCGGCCGGGCCGGTTGAACGTTTTACAATGACGGTTGTTCCACGACGTGAGTCTTCATGCGCACTTTCCTTTCCCTCGGCCGCACGCTCGCGCTGGCCGCCGCCGTGCTGGCGCCCGCCGCCCACGCGAATAACGTGATCATCCTCAATTCGGCCGAAGCGACGCTTTCCCT
The DNA here is from genome assembly GCF_052045915.1 of Burkholderia sp. 22088. Lineage (NCBI taxonomy): Bacteria > Pseudomonadati > Pseudomonadota > Betaproteobacteria > Burkholderiales > Burkholderiaceae > Burkholderia > Burkholderia sp. 22088. The sequence continues at coordinate 229,809 of NZ_JBQEPY010000015.1, read as the reverse complement.
GATCGACCAGCAGACCCGTCAGGTCGTCGGCACGATGCCGACCGGCAAGGAACCGCATCACCTGATGGCAACGCCCGACAATTCGTCGCTGATCGTTGCAAATTCGGTCTCGAACAGCCTGATGTTCCTCGATCCGAAGACGGGCAAGCTGCAGCGCACCGTCGAAGGGATCGACGATCCTTACCAGCTCGGTTTCTCGCCCGACCGCAAGTGGTTCGCGGCCGCCGGCCTGCGCCTCGACCGCGTCGACATCTACGGCTACGACGGCCGCGACCTGAAGCTCGTGAAGCGCGTGCCGCTCGAAGTCATGCCGAGCCACCTCGCGTTCACGAAGGACAGCAAGACGCTGCTCGTGTCGCTGCAGGTGTCCGGCGAGATCGCGGCGATCGACCTGCCGACGCAGACGGTCAAGTGGAAGATGAAGGTCGGCAAGGTGCCGGCCGGCCTGTGGCTCACGCCGGACGACAAGTACCTGCTCGTCGGGATGACGGGCGCGGACTACGTCGCGGTGGTCGACTGGCGCAACCAGAAGGTCGTCAAGCAGATCTATACCGGCAAGGGCGCGCACAACTTCCGTTCGCTCGCCGACGGCACGCACGTCGCGGTGACGAACCGGGTCGCGAACACGATCAGCATCATCGACGAGAACACGCTCACCAACGTCGGCGACATCACCGGCCTGCTGCCGGGCCCCGACGACATGGAACTGTCCGCCGACAAGAAGACGCTGTGGGTGACGTTCCGCTTCGCGAAGAAGGTCGGGATCATCGACCTGGCGTCGCGCAAGCTGGTGCAGACGATCGCCGTCGGCCGTTCGCCGCACGGGATCTACTTCTACGACCGCGCGCCGTGGCGCGCCGCGAACGGCGCGTGACGGGCGGGGGAGAACGATGCTGCACCTGATCGATGCGTTCGTATCGGACATCCAGACCTGGCTGTACGTCGACGTCGTGCAGCCGCTCCTCTTCAAGTTCAACCTGATGGACTACGACGAGGACACCTACGACGCGCTGTACTGGGTGATCGTCGGCGCGCTGCAGATGGTGCTGATGTTCGTGCTGCTGCGCCCGCTCGAGGCGCTGCGGCCCGTCGAGCGCTGGACGAACCGCCGTGCCGTGCGGGTCGACGTGATCTACACCGCGATCGCGAAGCTCGGCATCTATTCGCTGTTCTTCTTCTTCGCGCTGCAGCCGCTGTTCGACAACTTCCAGGCGTGGCTGCGCCTGCACGGGGTCGCGAACGTCAACCTCGACTACCTGTGGCCGGGCGTGACCTCGAAGCCGATCGTCGCGTTCGCGATCTATCTCGTCGTGCTCGATTTCGCCGGCTACTGGTATCACCGCTGGCAGCACAAGTTCGGCGTCTGGTGGGAGCTGCACGCCGTGCATCACAGCCAGCGCCAGATGTCGCTGTGGTGCGACGACCGCAACCACGTGCTCGACGACGTGATCCAGTCGTGCTTCTTCGCGGCGATCGCGCTCGTGATCGGCGTGACGCCGTCGCAGTTCGTCGTGCTGACCGCGTTCACCAACTTCATGCAGAGCATTCAGCACACGAATGCGCGCCTGTCGTTCGGCTGGCTCGGCGAGCGCCTGTTCGTGAGCCCGATCTTCCACCGGCGCCACCACGCGGTCGGCTACGGCCACGAAGGCACGAAGTACGGCTGCAACTTCGGCGTGCTGTTCCCGTGGTGGGACATGATGTTCGGCACCGCGTCGTGGAACCGCACGGTCGAGCCGACCGGCATCCGCGACCAGGTCGAGGGCGTGTCCTACGGCGAAGGCTTCTGGGCGCAGCACGGCCTCGCGTTCGTGCGGATCTTCCGGCGCCTGTTCCCCGCCAAGCGCGGCGCGGCGTCGGCCTGATCCGGCCATTCCCACGTTGAGCGGCTCTCCCACGCGGCCCGCATGTGCTTTGGCGCATGCGGGCCGCGTGGTTTATCCTTTCCCCGTTTTTCTCCGTCGATACAGGCTCGCATGAACGACTTGCTGCGTTCCTTCGTCCGGGCATTCGCGAGCGCACTGCATCCGCGCATGCTCTGGCTCACCCTGATGCCGTTTCTTGTCTCGGCCGTCCTGTGGGGTGTCGTGCTGTGGTTCTCGTGGCAGACGCTGCTGGACCTCGCACGCGGCGCGCTCGACGGCTTCGTGCTGACGGCCCTGCTGTACCGCGCGTTCGACGCGATCGGCATGTCGCAGCTGCATGCGGTCGTCGCGCCGTTCGTGGTCGTGTCGCTCGCGATTCCGCTGATCGTGCTGACCGTGCTGCTGCTGATCGCGACGATTTCGATGCCGGTCGTGATCAAGCACCTGTCGAACCGGCAGTTCGCGGCGCTCGAGCCGAAGCGGGGCGGCACCTTCTTCGGCAGCGTGTTCAATTCGCTGTGGGCGGCGCTGGCCGGTGTCGTCGTGCTGGTCGTCACGATCCCGCTGTGGCTGATTCCACCGTTTTTCGCGCTGCTGCCGCCCGTGATCTGGGGCTGGCTCACGTACCGCGTGATGACCTACGACGCGCTCGCGCTGCACGCGAGCCGCGACGAGCGCCGGGCGCTCGTGCGCCGGCACCGCTGGCCGCTGATCGGCATCGGCGTCGCGACCGGGCTGCTCGGCACCGTGCCGACCTTCGTGTGGGTATCGTCGGTCTGGATGATGGTGCTGTTCCCGTTCGTCGCGGCGGCCATGATCTGGGTTTACGCTTTCATCCTCGTCTTCTCGGCGCTGTGGTTCGGGCATTACTGCCTGCGCGCGCTGGAGGACCTGCGTGCGAGTTCGCGCGCCACCGCAATCGACATGGGGCAGGCATGAGCATCGGCATCATCATCATCGGCGACGAAATCCTTTCGGGCCGCCGGCAGGACAAGCATCTGGCGAAGGTCATCGAGCTGCTCGGCGCACGCGGCCTCGCGCTCGACTGGGCCGAATACGTCGGCGACGATCCGGCGCGCATCACGGCGACGCTCGCGCGCGCGATCGCGTCGGGCGACATCGTGTTCTCGACGGGCGGGATCGGCGCGACGCCGGACGACCACACGCGCCAGTGTGCGGCCGCCGCGCTCGGCGTGACGCTCGAGCTGCATCCGGAAGCGAAGGTGCTGATTTCGGAGCGGATCCGCGAAACCCACACCGACCCGGCCACGCCGGTCGATTTCGATTCTCCGGAGAACCAGCACCGCTTCAACATGGGCGTGTTTCCGGTGGGCGCGACGATCATCCCGAACGGCTACAACCGGATTCCCGGTTTCTCGGTCGGCGACCTGCACTTCGTGCCGGGTTTCCCGGTGATGGCGTGGCCGATGATCGAATGGGTGCTCGATACGAAGTACGCGCACCTGCATCACGCGACGCCGCACGCGGAGCGTTCGCTGTACGTGTTCGAGCTGCCGGAATCGACGCTCACGCCGTTGATGGAGCGCATCGAGCGCGATTTCCCGGGCGTGCGCGTGTTCAGCCTGCCGAGCGTGGGCGATGCGGAGCGTGGCGGGATCTTCGCGCGCCGTCACATCGACCTCGGCGTGAAGGGCGAGCCGGAAGCGGTCGCGGCCGCGTACGTGAAGCTGCGCGAGGGCGTGCACCTGCTCGGCGGCGACGTCGTCGAAGCCGAGACGTCGCGGGCCTGAGCGGCGCGCCAGCCGGCCGCGCAAAAACCACGGGCCGCGCAACGCGGCCCGTCATCGGCATGTCATCGCCCGGCTCGACGATAAGGCTGTCGTCACCGGCGGGCGCGGCGCGCCGTCAGGCGCCGATCCACGGCAGTTTCCGGAAGCACCAGCCGTCGACCGTCTTGCGGTGGCCTTCGGCGTCCTTCGCGCCCTCGAAGCCTTCGAGCAGGTCGAACGCCTTCGTGAAGCCGGCCTGCGTGGAGGCGACCGCGGCGAGCTTCGAGCGCGCGGCGCTGCGGCACAGGAACAGGATGGGGGTATCGGCCGGGAGGGCCGCCTTCAGTTCGTTGACGAATTCGGCGTTCGGCACGCCACCCGGGTAGCGCGTCCATTCGAGGTGCAGATACTGGCCGTCGCCGACGAGCGGGCGGCCGATCCAGTCGAGTTCGGCGCGGGTGCGCACGTCGACGAGGCGTGCCGACGGATCGAGCTGCAGCAGTTCGAAGGCTTCGGCCGGCAGCAGCGCCCCGGCGTAGTTGAGCGGGCCTTGGGCGCGGCGTTCGTCGGCCTTCGCGTAAAGCTGGTCGAGCGTACTCATGGCAGGGAGTCTCCGTATCGGTCAAACGAGCATTCTAGCGCGGCGTCGCGGCATGGATGGCCGCGTGCGGTGCGGTGCACGCGTGGCCCACGTGTTCACCAAAAAAGTGCAGAATGGCACGTATGCACCAGAATGATTCCTTGGTTGCGGCGGGCTGCCGGAATTGCACCATCACAGTGCTTTCGGCGAGCGACCGGTGCGGCGCAAGGCCCCGGAATCGCGCAGCCCGGCCCTGTCGTGGCGAGCCCCGGCGCGATTTGCGCCCGTCGTTCGCAAAGGTGGCACGGAAGCTGCTATATAGAATTCGGTCGAATCGGGGCGCGCTGCGCCAAAGCAAGACCCCGGTCAGCTCGATAAACGAGGCGGTTCCCAGTCCGCCGGAATTGTTCTAATCAGGAGAAGAGGTTATGAGTAAAACCGTCGCCGACGTCATGCAGCTCGTGAAGGACGAGGACGTCAAGTTTGTCGATTTCCGCTTCACGGATACGCGCGGCAAGGAGCAGCACGTGTCGGTGCCGGTTTCGGCGTTTGACGAAGACAAGTTCGAAAGCGGCCATGCATTCGACGGCTCGTCGATCGCCGGCTGGAAGGGCATCGAGGCGTCGGACATGCTGCTCATGCCGGACCCGAGCGCCGCTTTCGTCGACCCGTTCTATGAAGAGTCGACCCTCGTGCTGACCTGCGACGTGGTCGAGCCGGCCGACGGCAAGGGCTACGAGCGCGATCCGCGTTCGCTCGCGAAGCGCGGCGAAGCGTACCTGAAGAGCACGGGCATCGGCGACACGGCCTACTTCGGTCCGGAACCGGAATTCTTCATTTTCGACTCGGTCCAGTGGAACACGGACATGTCGGGCTGCTTCGTGAAGATCAACTCGGAAGAAGCGCCGTGGTCGGCAGGCAAGGAATTCGAAGGCGGCAACACGGGCCACCGTCCGGGCACGAAGGGCGGCTACTTCCCGGTCGCACCGGTCGACACGTTCCAGGACATGCGTTCGGAAATGTGTCTGCTGCTCGAACAGCTCGGCATTCCGGTCGAAGTGCACCACCACGAAGTGGCGGGCCAGGGCCAGAACGAAATCGGCACGAAGTTCTCGACGCTGGTTCAGCGCGCCGACTGGACGCAATGGTCGAAGTACATCATCCACAACGTCGCGCACTCGTACGGCAAGACCGCGACGTTCATGCCGAAGCCGGTCGTCGGCGACAACGGTTCGGGCATGCACGTTCACCAGTCGATCTGGAAGGACGGCCAGAACCTGTTCGCGGGCAACGGCTACGCCGGCCTGTCGGAACTGGCGCTGTTCTACATCGGCGGCATCATCAAGCACGCCCGTGCACTGAACGCGATCACGAACCCGACGACGAACTCGTACAAGCGTCTGGTCCCGCACTTCGAAGCACCGGTCAAGCTCGCGTACTCCGCACGCAACCGCTCGGCATCGATCCGCATTCCGCACGTGTCGAACCCGAAGGGCCGCCGTATCGAAACGCGCTTCCCGGATCCGATGGCGAACCCGTACCTGTGCTTCACGGCGCTGATGATGGCCGGCCTCGACGGGATCCAGAACAAGATCCATCCGGGCGAAGCAGCGGACAAGAACCTGTACGACCTGCCGCCGGAAGAGGATGCAAAGATCCCGACCGTCTGCGCGGGCCTCGACCAGGCACTCGAAGCGCTCGACAAGGATCGCGAGTTCCTGACGCGCGGCGGCGTGTTCACGGACGGCATGATCGACGCGTACCTCGCGCTGAAGGAGCAGGAGCTGGCGAAGTTCCGCATGACGACGCACCCGATCGAGTTCGAGATGTACTACTCGCTGTAATCGGCGATGGCGCTTCGATTCAGCGCCGTTTTGCCGGTTCGTTCCCGCCGCGCGGTTGGCGGCGGGGGCGGCGGAGTCTGAAAGGGGCGGCGTTCAGCCGTCCCTTTTTTGTTCCGGTGATTTTCCTTTTCTGGCCCGTTGAGGCGCGACAAGCACGCAGATGGTTCTGAAGAATCTGATCAAGGCGAAAACGGGGCAGCCCGAGCGACTGACGGACGACGAGCGGCTCGCACGCTCGGGCCTGCTGGCAGGGCTGGAAGCGCTGCCGACGGTTGTGCTCGTGCTCGACCGCAAGACGCTGCGGATCGCGTTCGCGAACCCCTCCGCGGAGGCGATGCTCGACATCTCGCGCCGGCAGCTCGCGCAGCGGCCGTGGGGCGAGATCTTTCCGAACGCGAACGAACTGGCGTCGACGATCACCGCGATCGGCGAGGAGCGCTTTCACGCGACGCACCTCGATACCGTGCTCGACCGGCCCGGCCGCGAACCGCTGCACGTGCATGCGATCGTCGGCTTCCTCGAGACCGCGCCCGATTTCGTGCTCGTCGAGCTGTTCGAGAACGAACGGCAGTCGCGCACCGATCGCGAGGAGCGCATCCACGACCTGACCGCGGTCAACAAGCAGCTGATCCGCAACCTCGCGCACGAGATCAAGAATCCGCTCGGCGGCATTCGCGGCGCGGCCCAGCTGCTCGAATTCGAACTCGGCGAGCGCGAGCGCGGCGAGTTGCGCGAATACACGCAGGTGATCATCAAGGAGTCCGACCGCCTGCAGACGCTCGTCGACCGGTTGCTGGAGCCGCACCGGCATCCGCACATCGTCGGCGACGTGAACATTCATGAAGTATGCGAACGCGTGCGCGCGGTGATGCTCGCGGAATTCCCGCGCGGGCTCACGATCGAGCGCGACTACGACGTGAGCGTGCCGGACCTGCGCGGCGACAAGGAGCAACTGATCCAGGCGCTGCTCAACATCGTGCGCAACGCGGCGCAGGCGCTGCGCGAACGGATCGCGCAGGGCGACGCGAAGATCGAGTTGCGCACGCGCATCGCGCGCAAGGTGACGATCGCGAAGCGCCTGTACCGGCTGGCACTGGACTTGCACGTGATCGACAACGGACCCGGCATCCCGGAAGACATCCGCGACCGGATCTTCTACCCGCTCGTGTCCGGGCGCGACGACGGCAGCGGCCTCGGCCTGACGCTCGCGCAGACGTTCGTGCAGCAGCACGACGGGACGATCGAGGTCGAAAGCCGGCCCGGACGTACCGAATTTCAGATCCTGCTGCCGCTCGATCATTGAGCGACGGCATGGCGATTCACCGGATTCACCAATATCTGACCGACCTATGAAGCCGATCTGGATAGTAGACGACGACCAATCGATCCGCTGGGTGCTTGAAAAGGCGCTCGCCCGGGACAGCTTCGCGACGAAGAGCTTCGCGAACGTGCGCGACGCGCTGGCCGCGCTCGACCACGAGACGCCGCAGGTGCTCGTATCCGACATCCGGATGCCGGGCGGCTCGGGCCTCGAGTTGCTGCAGGCGATGCACGAGCGCCTGCCGGGCCTGCCCGTCATCATCATGACGGCGTTCTCCGATCTCGACAGTGCCGTCGCGGCGTTCCAGGGCGGCGCGTTCGAATATCTCGCGAAGCCGTTCGACGTCGACAAGGCGGTCGAGCTGATCCGCCGCGCCGTCGAGGAAAGCCTGCGCGGCGGCGTGCCGCAGGACGAGCGCGTGGCCGAGGCGCCCGAGATGCTGGGCCAGGCGCCCGCGATGCAGGACATGTTCCGCGCGATCGGCCGCCTGTCGCACTCGGCCGCGACCGTGCTGATCACCGGCGAATCGGGCACCGGCAAGGAGCTCGTCGCGCGTGCGCTGCACCGTCACAGCCCGCGCGCGAACGGGCCGTTCATCGCGCTGAACACCGCGGCGATTCCGAAGGACCTGCTCGAATCCGAGCTGTTCGGCCATGAGCGCGGCGCGTTCACCGGCGCGCAGTCGACGCGGCAGGGCCGCTTCGAGCAGGCCGAGAACGGCACGCTGTTCCTCGACGAAATCGGCGACATGCCGTTCGACCTGCAGACGCGCCTGTTGCGCGTGCTGTCGGACGGGCAGTTCTATCGGGTCGGCGGGCACAACCCGCTGCGCGCGAACGTGCGCGTGATCGCCGCGACGCACCAGAATCTCGAATCGCGCGTGCGGCAGGGCCTGTTCCGCGAAGACCTTTACCACCGGCTCAACGTGATCCGGCTGCGGCTGCCGCCGCTGCGCGAGCGCAGCGAGGACATCGCGCTGCTCACGCGCCACTTCCTGCAGAAGAGCGCGCGCGATCTGGGCGTCGAGCCGAAACGCGTGTCCGACGAGGCGCTGGCCTACCTGACGTCGCTCGCGTTTCCCGGCAACGTGCGCCAGCTCGAGAACCTCGCGAACTGGCTGACCGTGATGGCGCCCGCGCAGACGGTCGAGATCAAGGACCTGCCGCCCGACCTCGTGCCGGCCGGCGCGCCGGTCGTCGCTGCGGGTGAAGGTGCGGGCACGCACGTCGGTGGTGGCGATACGGCACTCTCTGCACCGGTGACGGGCACGGCGCCGGTGGCGTCCGCGCCTGTCGCGGCCGCGCCGAACGGCAGCGCGCCGGCCGGCTATCCGGTGTGGGAGCATGGTTTGCGCACCGAGGTGGCGCGGCTGTTGCGCGAGAATTCGGCCGACGTGATGGACGAACTCGCACGCCGCTTCGAGGCGGCCGTGATCCGCGAGGCGCTCGACTTCACGCGCGGTCGCAAGGTCGAGGCCGCGGAGCGCCTCGGCATCGGCCGCAACACGATCACGCGCAAGATCCAGGAACTCCATCTGGAGCCCTGAGCACGATTTGCGGCATGCGCGGGCATCGCGCATGCCGCGATCGGACATAATCGCGGTTTGCACGCCGTTTGCCATTCCGCCCATCCGCAATGTCCGATTCCTTCCGCTGGCCCGCCGGGGCCGACCCGTTCCGTTTCCTCGAAGCGCTCGACAGCAAGCGCGCCCGCACGTGGGTCGACGAGCAGAACGCGCGCACGCGCGCCGCGCTGCGTGACGACGATGCCTATCGCGCGCTGACGGCGCGCCTCGCGAAAGCGTACCTGCCGCGCGAACGCCCGGTGATTCCAACCCGCTGGCGCGACTGGGCCTACGACCTGTGGCAGGACGATCTCCATCCGAAGGGGCTGTGGCGCCGCACGCGCTGGGACGACTGGCGTGCAGGCCGGCCGGCGTGGGAAACGCTGCTCGACGTCGACGCGCTCGGCGCGGAGGAGGGCGAATCGTGGGTGTTCGAGCAGGACGCGATCCTGTACCCGGACGGCGATCGCGCACTGCTGTCGCTGTCGCCGGGCGGTGCCGACGCGGTCGTCGTGCGCGAATTCGATCTCGTCGAACGTCGTTTCGTCGACGGCGGCTTCACGATCGACGAGCCGGGGCATCACACGGTCGGCTGGATCGATCGCGATACCGTCTACGTGAGCTGGGATCGCGGCGACGCGCATGCCACCGCGGCCGGCTATCCGTATGAAGCGCGGCGCTGGGTGCGCGGCACCGCGCTTGCCGACGCGCCGGTCGTCTTCAGCGGCGAACCCGACGACATCAGCGCGGGCGCGGGGTTCGATCCGATCGACAACCGCCACGTCGCGTGGCGCAGCGTCGACTTCTTCGACGCGCATGCGTACCGGCTGACCGATGCGGGCGAGTGGGCGCGCTACGACGTGCCGCCCCATGTCGAGGTCGGGTTCTGGGAAGGCTGGCTCATGCTGGAGCCGCGCCTCGACTGGGATTGCGGCGGCGTGCGCCATGCGGGCGGCTCGCTGCTGGCGATCCGCGAGCAGGCGTTCCTGGCCGGGTCGCGCGAACTCACGACGCTGTTCGCGCCGCAGCCGACGACGTCCGCGTGCACGTGGACGCACACGCGCACGACGCTGATCGCGAGCTGGCTCGACGACGTGCACAACCGCACGATGCTGTGGCAACCGCGACAGGTCGACGACGGTACGTGGACATGGGATGCGCGGCCGTTCGAGTGGGCGGGCGACGCGCAGATCGACGTCGAGCCCGTCGAGGCGACGCTGAACGACGAGGTGTACGTCGACGTCGACACCTATCTCGATCCGCCCGAATGCTGGCTGGCGGATCTGGCCGACCGCGCGGACGATGCGTCGTCGCGCCGCGTGCTGCTCGACCGGCCGCCGGTGCAGTTCGACGCGACGGGGCTCGTCGTGCGCCGCGCGAGCGCGCGCTCGCAAGACGGCACGATGGTGCCGTACACGCTGATCGGGCCGCGCGATGCACTCGATCCGGCCGAAGGCGCCACGCGCGTCGCGCGGCCGTGTTTGCTGTCGGGCTACGGCGGTTTTGCGATCCCGAACCTGCCGGGCTACAGCGACGCGTTCGGCATCGGGTGGCTCGAGCGCGGCGGCGTGATGGCGTTCGCGCACATCCGCGGCGGCGGCGAGTTCGGGCCGCGCTGGCACGTCGACGCGCAGCGCGAACACCGCCAGCGCTCGTTCGACGATTTCATCGCGGTGGCCGAGGACCTGGCCGCGACCGGCGTGACGAGCGCCGCTCAGCTCGGCATCGAGGGCGGCAGCAACGGCGGGCTGCTGGTTGCCGCGTGCATGGTGCAGCGGCCGGAGCTGTTCGGCGCGGTGCTCTGCCGCGTGCCGCTGCTCGACATGCGGCGTTATCCGAAGCTGCACGCGGGCGCCGCGTGGCTCGACGAATACGGCGACCCGGACGATCCGCACGAAGGTGCGGCGCTGGCCGCGTATTCGCCGTATCACCGCGTGCGTGAAGGCGTCGCGTATCCGCCGTTACTGCTGACGACGTCGACGCGCGACGACCGCGTGCATCCCGCGCATGCGCGCAAGATGGCCGCGCGCATGCGTGCGCTCGGTCATGAACGGGTGTGGTATTGGGAGAACACCGACGGCGGCCACGGCAGTGCCGACGATCTGGAACGCGCGGAAGCCGACGCGGCGGAATTCGGGTTCCTGTGGGCCCATCTCGGGCCGGCGCCCGCGCGGCGCTGAACGCGCGCGGGCTGCCCGGTCAGCCGACGACCGCGACCACGGGCGTGTGGTCGGACGGCTGTTCCCACGTGCGCGGCGTGCGATCGACCTCGCACGACGTGCAGGTTTGCGCGAGCGCCGGCGACAGCAGCACGTGGTCGATGCGCAGCCCCGCGTTGCGGCGGAACGCCATCATCCGGTAGTCCCACCACGTGAAGGTCTTCTCCGGCTGTTCGAAGCGGCGGAACGCATCGACGAAGCCGAGTTCGATCAGTTGCGCGAAGTGGGCGCGCTCCTGCGGCGACACGAGGTTCTGGCCTTCCCATTTCGCGGGGTCGTGCACGTCGCGGTCTTCCGGCGCGATGTTGTAGTCGCCGAGCAGCGCGAGCTTCGGGTAGCGCTGCAGCTCGGTGCGCAGCCACGCCTGCAGCGCGTCGAGCCATTGCATCTTGTAGACGAACTTGTCCGAGTCGGGCGCCTGGCCGTTCGGGAAATACGCGGACACGATGCGCACGCCGTCGACCGTCGCGGCGATCACGCGTTGCTGGGGATCGTCGAAGCCCGGAATGTTGCGCACGACGTCCGATTCGTCGACGGACAGCGTGTCGCGCGCGAGGATCGCGACGCCGTTGTAGGTCTTCTGGCCCGTGAACCAGCTGCGATAACCGGCGGCTTCAAGATCGGCGCGCGGGAATTTCTCGTCCGGCAGCTTCAGTTCCTGCAGGCACAGCACGTCGGTGCCGCTTTGCGCGAGCCAGTCGAGTACGTGCTGCTTGCGGACGTTGAGCGAGTTGACGTTCCAGGTGGCGATTTTCATGAACGGGGAGTGTGCGTGCGGGGTAAATGCGAAGGCCGCCATCTTACCGCGAGCACGCGGTGCGAACGCGCCCGTCGTGCGGGGCGGGGCGGTGCCTCGCACCGCCGTCACGGGGAATCGGGAAGAAATTGTGACAAAAGTATTGACGTGAGTACTTCCTCACCCTATAATTTATTTCTCTGACGCGGGGTGGAGCAGTCTGGCAGCTCGTCGGGCTCATAACCCGAAGGTCGTAGGTTCAAATCCTACCCCCGCAACCAAGCACACCAGACGATGTGCAGCGCATATGACCGATGCGCGCTTCGTCGACAAGAACCCGGCTCCATGCCGGGTTTTTTGTTTTCTGCGCGCGGCGCCGCTATCGCGCCGCCCACTCGACCGCCGCCTTCGCATGCAGCGCGGTCGTATCGAACACCGGCAGCGGCGAGTCGTCCGCGCCGATCAGCAGCGTGATTTCCGTGCAGCCGAGGATCACCGCCTGGGCGCCGCGCGTCGCCAGTTCCTCGATGATCGTCACGTACGTCGCGCGCGATTCCGGCGCGATGATGCCGTGGCACAGCTCGTCGTAGATGATCCGGTGCACGTCGTCGCGCCCGCGTTCGTCCGGCACGAGCACCTCCATGCCGAACCTGTCGCGCAACCGCTCCGCGTAGAACGGCAACTCCATCGTGTAGCGCGTGCCCAGCAGCGCGACGCGCTCGATGCCCGCATCGCGCAGCGCGGCGCCGGTCGGATCGGCGATGTGCAGGAACGGCAGTGTCACCGCGGCTTCGATCGCGGCGTGGACGCGATGCATCGTATTGGTCGTCAACACGACAAGATCGGCGCCGGCCGCTTCGAGCTGCCGCGCGGCACTCGCCATCCGCTCGCCGAGCGCGGCCCAGTCGTGCGTGCGCTGCAGCGCTTCGATCTCCGCGAAATCGACCGTGACCAGCACGCTTTTCGCGTTGTGATGTCCGCCGTGCAGCGCCTTCGAATGGCGATTGATCATCCGGTAGTACTCTGCCGACGATTCCCAGCTCATCCCGCCGATCAGTCCGATCGTCTTCATCCGTCACCTTTGCGTTTCGTGTATTGCGGCAGACGAGTATAGGCGCCGCTGCCCGCGCCGGCCGGTACGATCCGCGCAAAGCGGGCCGGTACGGCACAGCCGGGCGCGACCGCACGCGACAGTTGAAACCGGCACTGTGTTTTTGTACAGTATCGGCACCGTGAACCCGACCATCATTCCGCCTGCCGATCCGCACGCGCCGCCGCCGGGCGACGTGCTGCCGCGCATGCGCAAGATCATTCATTGCGATTGCGACTGCTTCTACGCGTCGGTCGAGATGCGCGACGACCCGTCGCTGCGCAACCGGCCGCTCGCGGTCGGCGGCCGGCCCGACCAGCGCGGCGTGATCGCGACCTGCAACTACGAGGCGCGGCGCTACGGCGTGCATTCGGCGATGTCGTCGGCGCTGGCGATGCGCAAGTGTCCGGACCTGCTGATCCTGCCGTCCGCGATGGACAAGTACCGCGCGGCATCGCGGCAGATCATGGCGATCTATCGCGACTACACGCCCGACGTCGAGCCGCTGTCGCTCGACGAGGCGTACCTCGACGTCAGCGGGTCGGAGCGGTGCCAGGGCAGTGCGACGCTGATTGCGCGGGAGATCCGTCAGCGCGTGCACGATACGGTCGGCGTGACCGTGTCGGCCGGCGTCGCGCCGAACAAGTTCATCGCGAAGATCGCGTCCGACTGGAACAAGCCCGACGGGCTGTTCGTCGTGCGGCCGCACGAGATCGACGCGTTCGTCGCGGCGCTGCCGGTGCGCAAGCTGCACGGCGTCGGCAAGGTGACGGCCTCGCGGCTCGACCGGCTCGGCATCCAGACCTGCGCGCAATTGCGCGACTGGCCGCTGATCGACCTGCACCGCGAATTCGGCGCGTTCGGGCGGCGGCTGTACGAATTGTCGCGCGGGATCGACGAGCGGCCGGTGCAGGCCGACCAGGAGCGCAAGTCGGTCAGCGTCGAGACGACCTACGTCACCGATCTGACGACGCTCGAGCAGTGCGCGGAAGAAATCCGCCGCCTCGTCGTGCAGCTCGACGCGCGTATCGCGCGGGCGGGCGCCGCGCGGTCGATCCGCAAGCTGTACGTGAAGATCCGCTTCGCCGATTTCCAGCGGACGACGGTCGAGTGCGTGGCCGACGCGACGCATGCGGATACGGCCGTCACGCTGCTCGCGAAGGGGCTGCAACGGCGTGCGCAGGCGGTGCGGCTGCTCGGCGTCGGCGTGCGCATCGACGAGGATACCGCCGAGCGCCACGGGCAGTTCTCGCTGTTCGACGACGAAGCCGGTAACGCCGACGACGCAGCCGGCGAACTCCCGGCGCCATGAAAAAAGGCACCGCCGCGGCGGTGCCTTTCGATGCAGCCGGACGAGCCGGACAGCGGGCGCTCAGTGCGCGGGGGCAGCCATCCCGTTGTGGCGCAGCAGCGCATCGATCTGCGGCTCGCGGCCGCGGAACGCCTTGAACGAGTCCATCGCCGGGCGGCTGCCGCCGACCTCGAGGATTTCGCGGCGATAGCGCGTGCCGGTCGCCGCGTCGAGTACGCTGCCGCTCGCGGCGGCCGCTTCCTCGAACGCCGCGTACGCATCGGCCGACAGCACCTCGGCCCACTTGTAGCTGTAGTAGCCGGCCGCGTAGCCGCCCGCGAAGATGTGGCTGAACGTGTTCGGCCAGCGCGAGAACGCGGCTTGCGGGATCACGTGATAGCGTTCGTTGATCTCGCGCGCGAATGCGGTCACGCCGGTGGCGCCGGCCGGGTCGAAGTCGACGTGCAGCAGCATGTCGAACATCGAGAACACGATCTGGCGCAGCGTGCCGAGCCCGCTCTGGAAGTTCTTCGCGGCGATCATCTTGTCGAACAGCTCGCGCGGCAGCGCGGCGCCCGTATCGACGTGCGACGACATCGACGACAGCACGTCCCATTCCCAGCAGAAGTTTTCCATGAACTGCGACGGCAGCTCGACGGCATCCCATTCGACGCCGTTGATGCCCGACACGCCGAGCTCGTCGACGCGCGTGAGCATGTGGTGCAGCCCGTGGCCGAATTCATGGAACAGCGTGATGACTTCGTCGTGCGTGAAGCATGCGGGCTTGCCGCCGACCGGTGCCGAGAAGTTGCAGGTCAGGTACGCGACCGGCGTCTGCACGGTGCTGCCGCGCTTCGCGCGCGAACGCGCGTCGTCCATCCACGCGCCGCCGCGCTTGCCTTCGCGCGCGTACAGGTCGAGATAGAACTGCGCGACGAGCGAGCCGTCGCGGTTTTCGACGCGGAAGAAGCGCACGTCCTTGTGCCACACCGGCGCATCGTCCGGCTTGATCTGGACGCCGAACAGCGTCTCGGTGACGGTGAACAGGCCCTTCAGCGCGGCCGGCTCCGGGAAGTACTGCTTGACCTCGTTTTCCGAGAACGCGTAGCGCTGCTGGCGCAGCTTCTCGGCCGCGTATGCGACGTCCCACGGCGCGAGTTCGGCGAGGCCGAGTTCCTTCGCGGCGAACGTGCGCAGCTCGTCCCAGTCCTTGTCCGCGTGCGGGCGTGCGCGCGTTGCGAGATCCTCGAGGAACGCGATCACCTGCTGCGGCGATTCGGCCATCTTCGGCGCGAGCGACACTTCGGCGAAGTTGCGGTAGCCGAGCATCTGCGCCTCTTCGCGGCGCAGCTTCAGCGCATCGGCGACGATCGCCGTGTTGTCCCATTCGGCCTTGCCGTCGCCGTACTGCGGACCGAGTTCCGACGCGCGTGTCGCATAGGCGCGGTAGAGCGTCTCGCGCAGCGCGCGGTTGTCGGCGTATTGCAGCACCGGGAAGTACGACGGGAAGTGCAGCGTGAATTTCCAGCCTTCCTTGCCGTCCTTCTGCGCGGCTTCGCGGGCGGCCTCGATCGCGTCGCCGGGCAGGCCGGCCAGTTCGGCGTCGTCCTGCACGATGTACGCGTACGCGTTGGTCGCGTCGAGCACGTGATCGGAGAAGGCCTTCGACAGCGCGGCCTGCTGTTCCTGCAGTTCCGCGAAGCGCGGCTTCTGGTCCTCGGGCAGCTCGGCGCCCGACAGGCGGAAATCGCGCAGCGCGTTGTCGAGAATCTTTTTGCGTTCGGTGGACAGCGTTGCGTATTCGGCACTCGCGGCGATCGCCTTGTACTTCTCGTACAGCGCGAGGTTCTGGCCGACGCTCGACCAGAATTCGGTCACGCGCGGCAGGTTTTCGCCGTAGGCGGCCCGCAGTTCGGGGGTATCGGCGACCGCGTTCAGGTGGCCGACGATGCCCCACGCGCGACCGAGCGGCTCCGTCGCGTGCTCGACCGTCTCGACGACATCCGCCCAGGTTGCCGGCGTCGCGGCCGCGCTTGCGGTCTCGACCGCGCGGTTGGCGGCATCGAGCAGCGTGTCGAGCGCGGGCGTCACGTGTTCCGGGCGGATCTCGCCGAAGCGGGGCAGGCCCGAGAAGTCGAGAAGCGGGTTGGTGTTGGCGCTGGCGGACATAAGACTCCCTGTCTGTTGCCGGATGAACCGGAGTGAAAAGGGTAAGGCGCGCACGGCAGCGCGGCGCCCGATATCGACATTATTGGGGCGCATCGCGCGCTTTCCAATCGTTAGTTTCTAACGACGCGATTGGCGCGGGGTCGAATGCGGGACGGGGCGGCCGGCAAGGTGCGGCCGGCCAGGTGCGGCCGGCGAGGCGCCGGCGCGCGGAACCGCACGCCGGCTGAACGGGCAGGGTCAGGCGGCTGCGTCGGCCGCGCGCTCGGCGGCTTCGATCGTGTTGATCAGCAGCATCGTGATGGTCATCGGGCCGACGCCGCCCGGCACCGGCGTGATGTGGCCGGCCACTTCCTTCACGCCCGCGAAGTCGACGTCGCCGCACAGCTTGCCCGCATCGTCGCGGTTCATGCCGACGTCGATCACCGTCGCGCCGGGCTTCACCATGTCGGCGGTCAGGATGTTGCGCTTGCCGACCGCGGCGACCACGACATCGGCCTGCCGCGTATGCGCGGCGAGGTCACGCGTCTTGCTGTGGCAGATCGTCACGGTCGCGCCGGCGTCGAGCAGCATCATCGCCATCGGCTTGCCGACGATGTTCGAGCGGCCGATCACGACCGCGTTCGCACCCTGCAGCGCGATGCCGTGCGCCTCGAACATCTTCATCACGCCATACGGCGTGCACGGCCGGAACAGCGGCTTGCCGGTCATCAGCGCGCCGGCGTTCGCGATGTGGAAGCCGTCGACGTCCTTCTCCGGCGCGATCGCCTCGATCACCTTGTGGCTGTCGATGTGCGCGGGCAGCGGCAGCTGGACGAGAATGCCGTGGATCTTCGGGTCGCGGTTCAGCTCGTCGATGCGCGCGAGCAGGTCGGCTTCCGACAGCGTGGCCGGGTACGCATCCTTCAGCGAGAAGAAGCCGTTGTCCTCGCACGCCTTGATCTTGTTGCGCACGTAGACTTCGCTCGCCGGGTTGGCGCCGACGAGGATCACCGCGAGACCGGGCTGGTGGCCGCGTGCGGTCAGGGCGGCGGCGCGTTCGGCGGCCTGCGCGCGCAAGGTCTTCGAGAGGGCGTTGCCGTCGATGAGGAGGGCTGTCATGGTGGTGGTCCTGCCGGGAAGTTGGAATGCGGGCGTGCGGCACGCGAAGCGCCGCAGCAAAGCACGCAATTATACCGGTCGCCTGCCGTCGTCCGACAGTGAATACAAGGAAAGCGTCATGGCGCCGGTGCCGGCGCTCCGGGAGGAAGCGCCGGGATGCCGCGCGAGTGGGCCGCATCGCGCGGCGCGGTAGTGTCCGATGGTGCGGCTGGCCGGGCAGGGCTGCCCGGAGCCGCGCGCGACGCTCAGGCCTGCTTCTTCGACAGCGCGAGGCGCAGCAGGTCGGCCACCGTATTGACGTTGAGCTTTTCCATGATGTTCGCGCGGTGCGCTTCGACCGTCTTGATGCTGATGCCGAGATCGTCGGCGATCTGCTTGTTCAGGCGGCCCGCGATGATCCGTTCGAGCACCTGCTGCTCGCGCGCGGTCAGCTTCGACAGGCGTTCGCTCGCGGCACGCTGCTCCTGGACGCTCTTGCTTTCGCTTCGGGCCTTGTCGAGCATCCGCTCGACGAGCTTGCGCAGCTCGGCTTCGTCGAACGGTTTCTCGATAAAGTCCATCGCACCCTTTTTCATCGTCGACACGGCCATCGGCACGTCGCCGTGACCCGTGACGAAGATGATCGGCAGCGCGGCATTGTCGGCGATCAGGCGCTCCTGCAGCTCGAGACCGCTCATGCCCGACATCCGCACGTCGAGGATCAGGCACGCGATCTGGCCGGCCTGCTGCGCCGGCTGGTACGCATCGAGGAACTGCTCGGCGCTCGAGAAGCATTGCACGCGATAGCCGTTCGCCTCCAGCAGCCAGCGCAGCGAGTCCCGTACGGCCTCGTCGTCGTCGACGACGAAGACGGTTTCCTGAGTGGTGGTGACAGGGCTATTCATAGTTCTCCCGTAACGGTATGTGATGCCGATGCCTCGCGCCCCCCTTGGCCGAGATCAGCGGGTTCCCCAATGGGCAGGCTGCAGTGGAACGTCGCGCCGGAAATGCGGCCATCCGGCTCGACGTTGTTGACCACCCACAGACGCCCCCGATGCGATTCGATGATCGAACGGCAGATGTTCAGCCCCATGCCCATGCCATCGGACTTGGTGCTGTAAAACGGTTCGAACAGGCGCTCGGCGGTCGCTTCGTCGACGCCCGGGCCCTGGTCGATCACGCGGATGTCGACGAATCCCGCCTCGATGTCGGCGATGACGCGGATCACGCCGTCCGCCGACGCCGGCTTCACGTCGGCCATCGCCTCGGCCGCGTTCTTCATCAGGTTCACGAGCACCTGCTCGATCAGCACGGGGTCGACATAAATAATAGGCATTCTTGCGAGGATTTCCGTGACGATCCGGATCCTGCGCTTCCTGGCCTCGATTTCAGCGAGCCCGACTGCGTCGGCGACGATGTCCGCGACCCGGGCCGGCTGGCGCTTCGGTTCGCTGCGCTTCACGAATTCGCGGATCCGCTTGACGATCATCCCGGCGCGCAGCGCCTGCTGCGCGGTCTTTTCCAGCGCGGGCTGCAGCGTCTCGGGCGTGCCGCGGCCGCTCTTCACGAGCGCGAGCGTTCCCGAGCAGTAGTTGTTGATCGCGGCGAGCGGCTGATTCAATTCGTGAGCAATCGACGACGCCATTTCACCCATCGTCATCAATCGGCTCGTGAACTGCAGCTTCTCTTCCTGCTGGTGCGCGAGCTCCTGCGCCTTCTTGCGGGTCGTGATGTCGGTCGCGATCTGCATCTGCGCGAGGTGGCCGTCCACCCACTGGATGTACTGGCGGCGCACTTCGAACCACTTCTGGATGCTCTCGACGTACACCTCCTGCGCATCGGCCGTGCTGCTCGTCAGCGCGGCGGCCGGCAAGCCCGCGAACGCGTCGACCATGTCGATCGAGTCGGACGATGCCTGCGCGCGGTCGAAGCCGCCGCCCGACAGCTCGAGATGGCCGTCCGGGCGAATGCCGAACAGGTGGCGGTAGTAGCGGTTCGCGAACAGCAGCTCGGCTTCGTCGGCGGCCAGCACCGACACCGCGGCGTCGAGGCTTTCGAGCACCGTCGTGAAGCGCTCGTGCGCGGCCGCGAGTTCCTCGCGCGCGCGCTTCGGCTCGGTGATGTCGGTCATCGACGACATCCAGCCGGTCTGTCGGCCCGAACTGTCGATCAGCGGCGACACGTACAGGCGCGCATGGAACAGCGTGCCGTTCTTGCGCCGCACGCGCAGCTCGAAGCCCGAACTCGGCGCCTTGCCGCGCAGCGTCATGTCGAGCTGGCGCTGCATTTCCGGGTAAGCGTCGCGCGGCCAGTACGGGAACGGCGCGACCTTGCCGACGAGGTCGGTTTCGTCCCAGCCGGTCATCCGGCAGAACGCGGGGTTCACGTGCGTGATGCGGCCGTGCATGTCGAGCACGCGCATGCCGATCAGCACCGAATTTTCCATCGCGCGGCGGAAGAACGCTTCCGCGTACAGCGCCTGCTGCGCCTCGAAGCGCTGGCGCGTGTGCTTCCACAGGCTCCAGAGGCTCCACAGCACGAAGCACGACAGGCCCGCCACGAGCCACACGAGCGTGTTGTTGGTGAGGTTCGTGAGCTGCGGGAATGCGTACACGCGCACGGTCAGCCCCTGGCCGGGCGGATCGAGCGGCAGGTCGTAGTGCGAGTCGCGCGGCAGGCGCGGGCGCGTCGACGTGGACGACAGCTCGCGGTTGTTCGCGTCGGTGATCGAGATCTTGTACTTCGACGACAGTTCCTGCGGGATGTCGTGCTTCAGGATGCCTTCGACCGAGAACACCGCGGCGATCGAGCCGAGGTACTCGCGGTCGCCGCGCATGACGGGCGTCTGCAGCGTGATGAAGCCGTTGCCGAAGTCGTCGTAGATCAGCGGCGAATAGGCCTGGCGGCGCGTGCTGCGCGCCTCGTCGTATGCGCCGCGCACGGCGTCCTGCATCTGCGCTTCGCCGGGCTTCGCGAGCCGCTGGCCGAGCAGCGGTGGATGCACGGTCGGCCAGCGCTGTACGCCGGGCGACGTGTACCAGTTCAGGTAGAGGATTTCCGGGTGCGTCTGCATCACGTCCGCGACGGCCATCTGGAACGCGTTCTGGTCGAGGCGGCCGGATGCGAGGTCGCGCGACAGTGCCTGGAGCTGTTCCTGCGCGCCCGTCATCGACAGGCGGATCTGCTGCTGCGCCCACGCGACGTTCCGGAAGAGGGTGTCTTCCTGCTGCTGCTGTTCGCGGCGGTTGAGGCTCCACAGGATGAGGCTCATCACCACCAGGAACACGAGGATCGACAGCAGTGGCGTCAGCAAATAGGAATTGGACCACCACGGTCCGTGGTGCCAACGGGACGGCTGCGACTCCGCCGGCGGGCCCGACGGTCGCGCCGAGCGTGCGAAAAGCCGATCGGTCAACATGGCAGGATTGTAGCGCAGCGCAATACATGGAAAACCTATACCGGATATGTTGAACGGAAACGGATTTGTTTCGCCGGGACGCGCCGGAGAGCCCCGAAATATGGGTGCAGCGCAGCAATATTTCGTATTGCGAGAAAAGATCTCACTATTCGAAAATTTTGTTGCGCAGGCCCGCGCACGCTCATTACAATCCGCTGGAGCTTGCCCGCAGCCGGTCGCGTCGCGTCGTCTGCACGAGAGCGATCCTCACATTCCAGGACCCAGGAGACGAGAATGTCCGCTGTACCGAACGAAGTGATGAAATATGTCGCCGCCGAACGTGACGACGACCCGCAAGAAACCGTCGAGTGGCTGGAGTCGCTCGATGGCGTGATCTCCTCCGTGGGCACCGGCCGCGCGCATTACCTGATCGAAAAGCAGATCGAGTTCGCCCGCATGCACGGCGAACACCTGCCGTTCTCCGCCAATACCCCGTACATCAACACGATCCCGGTCGAAGCCCAGGCGAAGATCCCTGGCGACCAGGACATCGAGCACCGCATCCGTTCGTACACGCGCTGGAACGCGCTGGCGATGGTGCTACGTGCAGGCAAGGACACGAACGTCGGCGGCCACATCGCGTCGTTCGCGTCGGCCGCGACGCTCTATGACGTCGGCTACAACCATTTCTGGCACGCAGCGTCCGAGCAGCACGGCGGCGATCTCGTGTTCGTGCAGGGCCACTCGTCGCCGGGCGTCTACTCGCGCGCATTCCTGCTCGGCCGCCTGAAGGAAGAGCAGCTCGACAACTTCCGCCAGGAAGTCGACGGCAACGGCATTTCGTCGTACCCGCACCCGTGGCTGATGCCGGACTTCTGGCAGTTCCCGACCGTGTCGATGGGCCTCGGCCCGATCATGGCGATCTACCAGGCACGTTTCATGAAGTACCTGGAAGCGCGCGGCATCGCGAAGACGGAAGGCCGCAAGGTGTGGGCATTCCTCGGCGACGGCGAGACGGACGAGCCGGAATCGCTCGGCGCGATCGGGATGGCGAGCCGCGAAAAGCTCGACAACCTCGTGTTCGTGATCAACTGCAACCTGCAGCGTCTCGACGGCCCGGTGCGCGGCAACGGCAAGATCATCCAGGAACTGGAATCGGAATTCCGCGGTGCCGGCTGGAACGTGATCAAGGTCATCTGGGGCAGCCGCTGGGATGCGCTGTTCGCACGCGACAAGACGGGCGCGCTGATGCGCCGCATGATGGAAGTCGTCGACGGCGAGTACCAGACGTACAAGTCGGAGTCGGGCGCGTTCGTGCGCGAGCACTTCTTCAACACGCCTGAGCTGAAGGCGCTCGTCGCCGACTGGTCCGATGACGACATCTGGGCGCTGAACCGCGGCGGCCACGATCCGCACAAGATCTACGCGGCTTTCCACGAAGCCACGAACACGAAGGGTGCGCCGACCGTCATTCTCGCGAAGACCATCAAGGGCTACGGGATGGGCGAATCGGGCCAGGCGATGAACATCACGCACCAGCAGAAGAAGCTGCCGGTCGAGCAACTGAAGAAGTTCCGTGACCAGTTCCGCCTGCCGATCACCGACGAGCAGATCGCCGACGTGCCGTACCTGAAGTTCGAGGAAGGCTCGAAGGAACTCGAATACATGCGCAAGCAGCGCATGGATCTCGGCGGCTACCTGCCGCATCGCCGCGAGAAGGCGACGTCGCTGCCGGTGCCGGCGCTCGACGCGTTCGAACCGCTGCTGAAGGGCACGGGCGAGGGCCGCGAGATCTCGACGACGATGGCGTTCGTGCGGATCCTGAACATCCTGCTGAAGGACAAGGCGCTCGGCAAGCGCGTCGTGCCGATCGTCCCGGACGAATCGCGTACGTTCGGCATGGAAGGCCTGTTCCGCCAGATCGGTATCTGGAACCAGCAGGGCCAGAAGTACGTGCCTGAAGATTCCGACCAGCTGATGTTCTACAAGGAATCGGAGACCGGCCAGATCCTGCAGGAAGGCATCAACGAAGCGGGCGGCATGTGCGACTGGATCGCGGCGGCGACGTCGTATTCGACGCACGGCGAGATCATGGTGCCGTTCTACATCTTCTATTCGATGTTCGGCTTCCAGCGGATCGGCGACCTGGCATGGGCCGCGGGCGACATGCGTTCGCGCGGCTTCCTGCTCGGCGGTACCGCGGGCCGCACGACGCTGAACGGCGAAGGCCTGCAGCACGAAGACGGTCACTCGCTCCTGTGGGCGGCATCGGTGCCGAACTGCGTGAGCTACGACCCGACCTTCGGCTACGAGCTCGCGGTGATCGTCCAGGACGGCCTGCGCCGCATGGTGCAGGACCAGGAGGACGTGTACTACTACATCACGGTGATGAACGAGAACTACGAGCACCCGGCGATTCCGCAGGGCGAGCACGTGGCGGCCGACATCATCAAGGGCATGTACTCGTTCAAGAAGGCCGACGCCGACAAGAAGGCGCCGCGCGTTCAACTGCTCGGCGCGGGCACGATCTTCAACGAAGTGATCGCTGCCGCCGACCTGCTGAAGAACGACTGGGGCGTCGCCGCCGACCTGTGGAGCGTGCCGAGCTTCACCGAGCTGGCGCGTGAAGGCCACCAGGTCGAGCGCTGGAACCTGCTCCATCCGACCGAGGAGCGTCGCCTGTCGCACGTGCAGAAGTGCCTGAAGGACACGCAGGGCCCGGTCATCGCGTCGACCGACTACGTCCGCGCGCTGGTCGACCAGATCCGCGGCCAGATCGATCGCCGCTTCGTCGTGCTGGGCACCGACGGTTTCGGCCGCTCGGATACCCGCGAGAAGCTGCGTCACTTCTTCGAAGTCGACCGTCACTGGGTCACCGTCGCCGCGCTCAACGCGCTGGCCGACGAGGGCACGATCGAGCGCAAGGTGGTCGCGGACGCGATCGCCAAGTACAACCTCGATCCGTCGAAGCCCAACCCGATGACCGTTTAACGCACACGCCGTGTGATGCCGCGCGCCGCTTCCGCGAGAAGCGCGCGCGGCCATGGAGACAGAAACAGATGAGTCAAGCGATCGAAGTGAAGGTGCCGGATATCGGCGATTACAAGGACGTGCCGGTGATCGAGATCGGCGTGAAGGTCGGCGACACGGTCGAGCCGGAGCAGTCGCTCGTCACGCTCGAGTCGGACAAGGCGACGATGGACGTGCCGAGCCCGGTAGGCGGCGTCGTGAAGGAAATCAAGGTCAAGGTGGGCGATTCCGTGTCGGAAGGCTCGCTGATCATCCTGCTCGAAGGCGGCGCCGCGGCGCAGGCCAACGGCGCGGCCGCGCCGGCCGCAGCACCGGCTCCGGCGGCAGCGCCTGCGCCGGCCGCAGCGGCACCGGCTGCCGCACCGGCAGCCGCACCGGCAGCCGCACCGGCAGCCGCCGGCGGCACGCTCGAAGTGAAGGTACCCGACATCGGCGACTACAAGGACGTTCCGGTGATCGAGATCGGCGTGAAGGTCGGCGACACGGTCGAGAAGGAACAGTCGCTCGTCACGCTCGAGTCGGACAAGGCGACGATGGACGTGCCGAGCCCGGCAGCGGGCGTCGTGAAGGAAATCAAGGTCAAGGTGGGCGATTCGGTGTCGGAAGGCACGCTGATCGTGCTGCTCGAAACCGCAGGTGCAGCGGCTGCCGCACCGCAGGCGAGCGCACCGGCGCCCGCCGCAGCAGCGCCGGCGCCGGCACCCGCCGCCGCACCCGCGAAGGCCGCACCGGCCGCTGCTGCGCCGGCTCCGGCCGCGGCACCGTCGGGCGAATACCGCGCCAGCCACGCATCGCCGTCGGTACGCAAGTTCGCGCGCGAACTCGGCGTCGAAGTCGCGCGCGTGCAGGGCTCGGGTCCGAAGGGCCGCATCACGAAGGAAGACGTCACGGGCTTCGTGAAGGGCGTGATGACTGGCCAGCGCGCGGCACCGGGCGCGGCAGCCGCGCCGGCAGGCGGCGGCGAGCTGAACCTGCTGCCGTGGTCGAAGGTCGACTTCTCGAAGTTCGGCCCGTTCGAAGCGAAGCCGCTGTCGCGCATCAAGAAGATCTCGGGCGCGAACCTGCATCGCAACTGGGTGATGATCCCGCACGTCACGAACAACGACGAAGCGGACATCACCGAGCTCGAAGCGCTGCGCGTGCAGCTGAACAAGGAGCACGAAAAGGCGGGCGTGAAGTTCACGATGCTCGCGTTCGTGATCAAGGCGGTCGTCGCCGCGCTGAAGAAATTCCCGACCTTCAACGCGAGCCTCGACGGCGACAACCTGGTGTTCAAGCAGTACTACCACATCGGTTTTGCCGCGGACACGCCGAACGGCCTCGTCGTGCCGGTGATCCGCGATGCGGACAAGAAGGGGCTCGTCGATATCGCGAAGGAAATGGCCGAGCTGTCGAAGGCCGCACGCGACGGCAAGCTGAAGCCGGACCAGATGCAGGGCGGTTGCTTCTCGATCTCGTCGCTCGGCGGGATCGGTGGCACCAACTTCACGCCGATCATCAATGCGCCGGAAGTCGCGATCCTCGGGTTGTCGCGCGGCCAGATGAAGCCGGTGTGGGACGGCAAGCAGTTCGTGCCGCGTCTGACGCTGCCGCTGTCGCTGTCGTATGACCATCGCGTGATCGATGGCGCGGAAGCCGCGCGGTTCAATGCGTATCTCGGCGCGTTGCTCGCGGATTTCCGTCGCATCATTCTTTGATGAGCGGGGAGCTTGCTCGCGGGGGCGTGGGTTTTATGTCGGTCATCCACGTTTCGGCGTTGAACCTGTCTTGCTAACGGTCTGCTAGCGTCGCCCCTGCGCGGGGCGGCGGTCACTTTTCTTTGTCTTCCAAAGAAAAGTAACCAAAAGAAAGGCGCGTCCTTGGGCGGACGGCAAAGGTGGTCCTGCCCAACGTCGCGTTCTCTTGTCAGGCCGTAGTCGCAGTAGTGGGTTCTTCCGCGGGTTTCTCCCTCTCTGTCTGCAGCTAATCAAGAAGGGGACAGTAATGAGTCTCATCGAAGTCAAGGTTCCGGATATCGGCGATTTCAGCGGCGTCGATGTCATCGAAGTCAACGTGAAGCCGGGCGACGTGATCGAAAAAGAGCAGACGCTCATCACGCTCGAATCGGACAAAGCCTCCATGGAAGTGCCCAGCGACGTCGCCGGCACCGTCAAGGAAGTCAAGGTCAAGGCCGGCGAGAAAGTCTCGCAAGGCACCGTCATCGCCATCGTCGAAGCAGCGGCAGGCGCCGCCGCGCCCGCGAAAGCACCCGAAGCAGCAAAGCCCGCGGCAGCTGCGCCGGCACCGGCCGCAGCCGCTCCGGCACCCGCGCCGCAAGCCGGCAGCTACGCAGGCGCCGTCGACATCGAGTGCGACATGCTCGTGCTCGGCGCCGGCCCCGGCGGCTACTCGGCCGCGTTCCGCGCAGCCGACCTCGGCATGAAGACCGTGCTCGTCGAACGCTACTCGACGCTCGGCGGCGTGTGCCTGAACGTCGGCTGCATCCCGTCGAAGGCGCTGCTGCATACGTCGCTCGTCGTCGAGGAAGCCGCGGCGCTCGCGTCGCACGGCATCACGTTCGGCAAGCCGGAAGTCGATCTCGACAAGCTGCGCGACTTCAAGGGCGGCGTCGTCAAGAAACTGACGACGGGCCTCGCCGGCATGGCCAAGGCGCGCAAGGTCGAAGTGGTCACGGGCGTCGGCGCATTCGTCGATCCGTTCCACATGGAAGTGCAGGGCGAAAACGGCAAGAAGGTCGTCAGGTTCAAGCAGGCGATCATCGCGGCGGGCTCGCAGGCCGTGAAGCTGCCGTTCATGCCGGAAGACCCGCGCGTCGTCGATTCGACCGGCGCGCTCGAGCTGCGTCAGCTGCCGAAGCGCATGCTCGTGATCGGCGGCGGCATCATCGGCCTCGAAATGGCGACGGTGTACTCGACGCTCGGCGCCGAGATCGACGTCGTCGAAATGATGGACGGCCTGATGATGGGCGCGGACCGCGATCTCGTGAAGGTCTGGGAAAAGTACAACGCGAAGCGCTTCGGCAACGTGATGCTGAAGACCAAGACGGTCGGCGCAGAAGCGAAGGAAGACGGCATCTACGTGAAGTTCGAGGGCGAGAAGGCGCCGGCGGAAGCGCAGCGCTACGACCTCGTGCTCGTCGCGGTGGGCCGCAGCCCGAACGGCAAGAAGATCGGCGCCGACAAGGCAGGCGTCGCCGTCACGGACCGCGGCTTCATCGACGTCGACAAGCAGATGCGCACGAACGTCCCGCACATCTTCGCGATCGGCGACATCGTCGGCCAGCCGATGCTCGCGCACAAGGCCGTGCATGAAGGCCACGTCGCAGCGGAAGCTGCACACGGCGAGAAGGCGTACTTCGACGCGCTGCAGATCCCGTCGGTGGCGTACACCGATCCGGAAGTGGCGTGGGCCGGCAAGACGGAAGACCAGTGCAAGGCCGAAGGCATCAAGTACGGCAAGGCGGTGTTCCCGTGGGCCGCATCGGGCCGCGCGATCGCGAACGGCCGCGACGAAGGCTTCACGAAGCTGATCTTCGACGAGGAAACCCACCGGGTGATCGGCGGCGCGATCGTCGGCCTGAACGCGGGCGACCTGATCAGCGAAGTGTGCCTCGCCGTCGAGATGGGCGCGGACGCGGAAGACATCGGCAAGACGATCCATCCGCACCCGACGCTCGGCGAATCGGTCGGCATGGCCGCCGAACTGTACGAAGGCGTCTGTACGGACCTGCCGCCGCAGCGCAAGAAGTAACGCGACCGGCATGTTGCCTGCCACAAAAAACGCCGCCTCCCGGGCGATCCGGGCGGCGGCGTTTTCTTTTGCGGGCGGCCGATGCTCAAACGACCGTTCGAGCACGGCCGGCGGCTTGGCGATTCCGGCGTGGTGCGGCGCCAGAAACGAAAAAGCCGCGCTGTGCGCGGCTCTTTCAGGAGCAGGGGACGCTTACGCGGCCGGCTTGCTCGAACGACGTGCGGCAGCGGCGGTAGCAGCCTTCGTTGCGACGGCAGCAGCAGCGTTGAAGTTCGTTTCAGCGATTTCGACGGCTTGCTTCGTGGCCTTCTGAACCGTTTCGTACGTGGTGTTCGCAGCGTTCAGCGCCGACTTCAGTGCGGCGACAGCCGTTTCCGAACCGGCCGGGGCGTTCTTCGCGACGTTGTCGACGAGTGCCTGGACCTTCTTGTTCTGTTCTTCGAATTGCGCTTCTGCAACCTTCGCGAACTCGGCTTGCGTCGACGATGCGATTTCGTACAGGTGACGGCCGTACGACAGCACCTTTTCCGCGACCGGCTGCGACAGGCTGGCTTGCAGGGCGATCAGTTCCTGTGCGTCCTTCACCGACAGCAGGCGCTGTGCGTTTTCCTGGCCTTCGGCCAGCGTCGACTTCACGACCTGCAGGTTGAGTTCGATCAGCTTCTCGACGCCTTCGAACGCCTTGGTCGTCAGACCGAACAGGCTTTCGAGGTTGGCTTTCTGTGCAGCGGCGATTTGCTCGGGGGTCAGCAAGGACATGTCCAGCTCCTGAAAAGCGATCGCGTCGATCGCAGGGTAAAGGGCACTACGACGGGGAACCTCGGATGCGCGTGCTTTGTGCAACGCAGCAATGAGGCCTATTTTAGGGCAGAGAAAACGGATGTCAAGTGTTTTTTGTGCGTTGCACAATCGCGACAAATTATCGATAAAACAACAAGTTATCGTGCCCGTTCGGAATCGGTTTCACGCGCGTCTCCCAGATGGTGCGCACGAACGCGGGGCGCACGCGGCGCACCATGATCATGCACAGGTAAACCTGACAGGGTCATGGAACGTTATCCTTCTGTTCCTGTCGAAAACGCGCCGTTTCGATGCGCGTACCGTGGCGACGTGCCGCCGCTACGGCCGAGACCGGCTCCCAGGCACCCCGAGCGCCGGATACGTAGTTTCCCCGCTTTAAATCGCCTCCGAAGTGACGTTATCTCAATTAACCGTGTGTAATCGGGAGACGGGTACTGTCGGGCAGCGCATCCCATGAATTTTTTCGATGGGAGCGGGAGGGTTCATTGGTCAGAGGTTGGCCAACCCTTACATTCCGGTTTAACGACGATCGGTAAGTGCCTAATATTGCTCTTTTTTTCAGCTTTAACTACACTTGCGGAAACCTCCCGCCCGCTTTGTCCAGACCCCAATGAAAGCCGAATCGTTTTCACCGCGCAGATTGTTGCAGAGCATGACGCTCGGCACGGCTGTGTCGGTCGCTGTCGCCTTGCTGGCGACCACTGCGTCCGTCACGCCCGCTGACGCCTTTGCCGCCACTGCGAAGACCCAACAAGCCGCCAAGAAAAAGGCTGTCGCTCCTGCTTCGTCCGCGAAGAAGAAGTCGGCCAGGGCTACCTCCGACAAATCCGCCAAGGTCGCCGCGGCCGATGCGCCGCGCGCAAAGGCGTCGCGCAAGCGCGTGACGCTCGCGGCGAACAGCGTGCGTGCCGGCCATCACGGCGCGGTTCGCAAGGTCGCGTTCCAGCCGCGTCGGCAGAGCGTCGGCCAGGCGTTCGGCCTGCACGACACGCCGGACGCGCTCGCGCTGCGTTCGAGCGTCGCGTACGTCGTCGACCAGAATTCCGGCGAGCCGCTGTTCGACAAGAATTCGCACGCCGTCGTGCCGATCGCGTCGATCTCGAAGCTGATGACCGCGATGGTCGTACTCGACTCGAAGGCGCCGATGGCCGACCAGATCGAAGTCACCGACGAAGACCGCGACTACGAGAAGGGCACGGGTTCGCGCCTGTCGGTCGGCTCGGTGCTGTCGCGTGAAGACATGCTGCACATCGCGCTGATGGCGTCGGAAAACCGCGCAGCCGCCGCGCTGTCGCGTTATTACCCGGGCGGTCGTCCGGCGTTCATCGCCGCGATGAACGCGAAGGCGAAGTCGCTCGGCATGGCCGATACCCATTTCGAGAATTCGACCGGCCTGTCGAGCTCGAACGTGTCGAGCGCGCGCGATCTGGTGAAGATGGTCAATGCGGCGTACCAGTACCCGATGATCCGTCAGTTCTCGACCGATCGCAGCTACGAGGTGTACACGGGCAAGCGCAATCTCGCCTACAACAGCACGAACGCGCTGATCCGCGGCAACGGCTCGTGGGACATCGGTCTGCAGAAGACGGGCTTCATCAACGAAGCGGGCGAATGTCTCGTGATGCAGGCGACGATCCACGGCCGGCCGATGGTGATGGTGCTGCTCGATTCGTTCGGCAAGTATTCGCGCTTCGCCGACGCGGCGCGTCTGCGTAACTGGCTCGACGCCGGCGGCGGCGAGCGCCTGACGGCGGCCAACACGCCGAACGGCGGGACCTGATCGCACGGCGGCGTGGCGGTTCGCCGCCGCGCCGATGGCCGAAAAAAAGCCCCGCAATCGCGGGGCTTTTTTACTGCGGGCGCGCGGGAGCGGCTTACGCCTGCCGTTGCAGCCCGTCCGCATCCTTCGTGGGCGCCGGCCGGTAGCCGAGCGATTCCGAAATGGTGAGGGCAGTACGGCTCAACTGGCCGAGCCAGGCATCCTGGAGGCGATCGGCCGGCGCCGACAGCGACAGGCCCGCGACGAGCTTGCCCGAATCGTCGTAGATGCCGGCCGCGATACAGCGCACGCCGAGCTCCAGTTCCTCGTTGTCGCGTGCGCACGATTGCTGGCGGACGATCGTCAGCTCGCGCTCGAGCTTCGCGATGTCGGTGATGCTGTTCTGCGTATGGCCGGACAGCCCCGTGCGCGTTGCATAGGCACGCACGCGCGACGTTTCGTCGGCTGCAAGGAACAGCTTGCCGACCGACGTGAGGTGCAGCGGCGCGCGGCCGCCGATCGCACGGACGACCTGCATCCCCGAGCGCTCCGAATACGCGCGCTCGATGTAGACGATCTCGTCGCCCTGGCGCACCGATAGGTTCACGGTCTGCCCGGTGAGACGGTGCAGCTCGCGCATCGGCATCAGCGCCGCGTCGCGTACCGACAGGCGTGCCTTCACGAGGTTGCCGAGCTCCAGCAGCCGCATGCCGAGGCGATACGTGCCGGGATCGGAGCGGTCGACGAGGCGGCAGGTCACCATGTCGTTGAGGATGCGGTGCGCCGTAGACGGGTGCAGCTCCGTGCGCTGCGCAAGTTCCTTCAGGCTCACGGGGTCACTGTGCGCGGCGAGCGCGTCCAGCAACCGCATCATGCGTTCGATCACCTGGATCGACGTTTTGGAATCCGGGGTGGGTTGGCTCATGTCGGGGGAGAAATCGGTTGACGCGGCAAGCGGTGTTGCAACGATTGTATCTCGTATCGTGAAAAAAGCGAACGCCGTTCGAGGAAGTCCTCGTTTCGCGCAGTGCGGGCTTGCGCGCGAGCCGGCGTTGGTCTCGCCGGCCAAACGGCGGATAATGAGAGCCGTTTTCTCGAAGGAGCACGTATGCGAGTCGGTTTGTTCGTGACCTGCCTGGTCGATCTGATGCGTCCGGAAATCGGTTTTTCGGCGCTCAAGCTGATTCGCGACGCCGGCTACGAGGTGATCGTGCCGCCCGCGCAGACTTGCTGCGGCCAGCCGGCCTACAACTCGGGCGACCGCGCGCTCGCCCGCGATCTCGCGGAAAAGACGCTGCGCGAGTTCGAGCAGTTCGATTACGTCGTCGCGCCGTCGGGTTCATGCGGCGGGATGATCCGCGCGCACTACGGCGACCTGTTCCGCGACGACCCCGAGCTGATGGGGCGCTACACGCGGTTCCAGCAGAAGGTCTACGAACTGACCGATTTCCTGGCGAATGTCGCGAAGGTCTCGCTCGCGCCGGGTGAATTCACGGGGCCCGTCACCTATCACGATTCGTGCTCGGGCCTGCGCGAGCTCGGCGTGAAGGCACAGCCGCGTGCGCTGCTCGCGCAGCGCGGCATTGCGGTCACCGAGATGAAGGACTGCGAGCACTGCTGCGGCTTCGGCGGCACGTTTGCGGTGAAGTACGGCGACATCTCGGCGGCCATCGCGGACGAGAAGTGCGCGAACGTGCGCGCGTCGGGCGCGGGCGCCGTCGTGCTCGGCGATCTCGGCTGCATGCTGAACATCGAAGGGCGGTTGCGCCGCACCGGCGACCGCGACACGCGCGTGCTGCACGTCGCGCAGGTGCTGGCGGGCGACGTCTGACGCCCGGTTCCGCTCACTTTTCCCCGATACCGCGATGCAAGTCCAATCGATGCATTTCAAGGCGCGCGCCGGCCAGAAGCTGGCCGACCAGCGCCTGCAGCAGAACCTGAAGAAGCTGTCGACGAAGTTCGTGTCCGCGCGTGCCGACGCGATGACCGCGATCGACTTCCCGGCCACGCGGGCGGCGCTGAAGGCGCGCCGCAACCGCGCGCTGGAGAACCTCGACGTGTGGCTCGAGGCCTTCGAGCAGGAGGCGACGCGGCGCGGCACGACCGTGCTGTTCGCCGAGACGACGGCGGACGCCGCGCGGCTCGTGGCCGACATTGCGCGCCGTCACGACGTGAAGAAGGTCATCAAGACCAAGTCGATGGTGTCGGAGGAAATGCGCCTGAACGCGGTGCTCGCGGAAATGGGCGTGCAATCGATCGAGACGGACCTCGGCGAATACATCCTGCAGATCAACGACAACGAGCCGCCGAGCCACATCATTGCGCCCGTCGTCCACAAGGACAAGGACGAGATCGCCGACCTGTTCGCGCGCACGCACCACCGCGAGCGGCTCACCGAGATTCCGGACATGACGCGCGAGGCGCGCGAGGTGCTGCGCCCGCATTTCATGTCGGCCGACATGGGCGTGACCGGCGGCAACTTCGTGATCGCCGAGACCGGTTCGGTCGCGATCGTGACGAACGAAGGGAACGAGGGGATGTGCACGGTGATGCCGCGCGTGCATGTGGCGGTGACGGGCATCGAGAAGGTGCTGCCGACCCTCGAGGATCTCGCGACCGCGATGCGCCTGCTGCCGCGTTCCGCGACGGGGCAGAAGACGTCGAACTATTTCTCGCTGCTGACCGGGCCGCGCGGGCCGGGTGACGAGGACGGCCCCGAGCACAACTACGTGGTGCTCGTCGACGGCGGCCGCACGGGGCTGATCGGCGGCGAGTTCCAGGAGATGCTGCGTTGCATCCGCTGCGGCGCATGCATGAACCATTGCCCGGTTTACCAGAAGGTCGGCGGCCATGCGTACGGCTGGGTCTACCCGGGGCCGATGGGTTCCGTGCTGACGCCGAGTTACGTCGGGCTCGATCGCGCGCTGGATCTGCCGCAGGCCGCGACGCTTTGCGGAGAATGCGACAGCGTCTGCCCGGCCGGGATTCCGCTGTCGCATCTGTTGCGCACGCTGCGCGAAAAACAGGTCGAGCGGCACCTGCGGCCGTGGCGCGAGCGGGCGGCGCTCACCGCATGGGGTTTCGTCGCGCGGCGGCCGATGCTGTACGCACTGACGACGAAGCTCGCGGTGCGCATCCTCGAGCGGCTGGGCGCCGGCGGCACGCTGCGGCGCCTGCCGATGATGGGCAGCTGGATGGACACGCGCGACATGCCGACCCCGACCGGGCGCACGTTCCGGGAACTGTACGCGGCGTCGCAAAGCCACCTCGGCTGACGACTGTTCATCCGGCGACAACAGAGCGTTCGCTATTTGGATATTTATCTCGATAGATGCGGTCTATAGAATCTCGTCTGTAGTCCCCGGAATTGGGTTTCGGGGTACGAGGTCAAGGAGGTCCGCATCATGAAAAAGACAATATCGATGTACTGGCCGCTGGCAATCGTCGTTCCGCTGGCCGCGGCTGCCTATCTGCATGCGATGGCCGATGCGCCGTCGCGTGGCCCGCTCGCAGTTCACCAGGCATCCGCTGAATTGGCGCGTGCGGTGTCGTTCGGGCTGGTCGACGACGCGGCGAAGCCGTTGCCGGCGGCATCCGGCGACGTCGCACTCGTCGTGCCGAAGGCGCTGTAATGCACGGCGCCGTCGCTTTGCCCGGCGGCGCGATTCCGGTCGCCTTTGTATAATGGCGCGTTCTTCTCCCGCGCGGTTCGCCGCGGCTTTCCGATAGTGCGATGACCCGCGTTTCGATCTGTTTCGTCTGTCTCGGCAACATCTGCCGTTCGCCCACCGCGGAAGGCGTGATGCGTCACCAGGTCGATGCGGCCGCGCTGGCGGACCGGATCGGGATCGATTCGGCCGGCACCGGCGACTGGCATGTCGGCGAACCGCCCGATACGCGTGCGCAGGCGGCCGCTCGCGGCCGCGGCTACGATCTGTCGGCGCTGCGCGCACGACAGGTGAGCGCGGCGGATTTCGAGCGCTTCGACCTGCTGCTCGCGATGGATGAGGCGAATCTCGCGGAGCTGCGTCGCCGCTGTCCGCCGCAGCATCTCGACAAGGTGCGCCTGCTGATGGAATTCGCGCCGGATTCGACCGAAACCGAAGTGGCCGATCCGTATTTCGGCGGCGCGCAGGGCTTCGAGCAGGTGCTCGATCAGGTCGAGCGCGCGTGCGCGGGCCTGCTTGAGACGCTCCGGCCCCGCACGGAGCGCTGATCGCGCGGTATTCAGCGGTCTACGAATACCCTTTCAAAGACATGGATACTTGACTAAAAACGTCAAATATTTATACTTGACCAAAATCGTCAAGATTGCAGTCCCCTAGACACCATGAGACTCACCACCAAAGGCCGTTTCGCCGTCACGGCGATGATTGACTTGGCACTGCGCCAGGAGCAGGGCCCGGTGACGCTTGCAGGCATCAGCCAGCGCCAGCGGATTTCGCTCTCGTATCTCGAACAGCTGTTCGGGAAGCTGCGCAGGCATGAAATCGTCGAATCCGTGCGCGGCCCGGGCGGCGGTTACAACCTCGCGCGTCGCGCGCAGGACGTCACCGTTGCCGACATCATCATCGCGGTCGATGAACCGCTCGACGCCACGCAGTGCGGCGGCAAAGGCACGTGCGACGGCTCGAAGCAGCCCGACGGCCATTGCATGACGCACGAGCTGTGGTCGACGCTGAACCAGAAGATGGTCGAATACCTCGACTCCGTGTCGCTGCAGGATCTCGTCGATCAGCAGCGCGCACGCGAAGGCGCCCCTGCGGTGTTGCGCGATCGCCGCACGCCGGAGCCCGTCGCCGCACCGGCCGAGCCGGTGCGCACGATGCCGCTCGGTCCCAATTCGGTGTTCAACATCGCGAGTTCGTGAGCGCGAAGGCGCCCGCCATACCCCATAACGCACATAGTCCCTGCACAGAATTCCCGGAGCGACAGATGACCCAAGAGACTCTCCACCTGCCCATCTACATGGATTACAGCGCGACGACACCGGTCGACCCGCGTGTGGTCGACAAGATGGTGCCGTACCTGCGCGAGCAGTTCGGCAACCCGGCATCGCGCAGCCACGCGTACGGCTGGGATGCCGAGCGTGCGGTCGAGGAAGCGCGCGAACAGGTGGCCGCGCTCGTGAACGCGGATCCGCGCGAGATCATCTGGACGTCCGGCGCAACGGAGTCGGACAACCTCGCGATCAAGGGTGCCGCGAACTTCTACAAGGGCAAGGGCAAGCACATCGTCACGGTGAAGACCGAGCACAAGGCCGTGCTCGACACGTGCCGCGAGCTCGAGCGCGACGGCTTCGAAGTCACCTACCTCGACGTCAAGGATGACGGCCTGATCGACCTCGACGTGTTCAAGGCCGCGCTGCGTCCGGACACGATCCTCGTGTCGGTGATGCACGTGAACAACGAGATCGGCGTAATCCAGGACATCGAGACGATCGGTGAAATCTGCCGCGAGAAGGGCATCGTGTTCCACGTCGACGCCGCACAGTCGACGGGCAAGGTCGGGATCGATCTCGCGAAGCTGAAGGTCGACCTGATGTCGTTCTCGGCGCACAAGACGTACGGCCCGAAGGGCATCGGCGCGCTGTACGTGCGCCGCAAGCCGCGTGTGCGCATCGAAGCGCAGATGCACGGCGGCGGCCACGAGCGCGGGATGCGTTCGGGCACGCTGCCGACGCACCAGATCGTCGGCATGGGTGAAGCGTTCCGCATCGCACGTGAAGAAATGGCGACGGAAAACGAGCGCGTCCGCATGCTGCGAGACAAGCTGCTGCGCGGCCTGTCGCAGATCGAGGAAACGTACGTGAACGGCGACATGGAACGCCGTGTCCCGCACAACCTCAACATCAGTTTCAACTTCGTCGAAGGCGAGTCGCTGATCATGGCGATCAAGGACGTCGCGGTGTCGTCGGGCTCCGCGTGCACGTCGGCGTCGCTGGAGCCGTCGTACGTGCTGCGTGCGCTCGGCCGCAACGACGAGCTGGCGCACAGCTCGATCCGCTTCACGGTCGGCCGCTTCACGACGGAGCAGGAAGTCGACTTCGTGATCAACCTGCTGAACAGCAAGATCGCGAAGCTGCGCGAACTGTCGCCGCTCTGGGAAATGCACCAGGAAGGCATCGATCTGTCGACGATCGAATGGGCCGCACACTGAGCGCCGGATTGAACATACCCGCGGGCGGATTCGCGCACGCAGACGTAACGAGTCAAGGAGTCTGAGTCATGTCTTACAGCAACAAGGTTCTGGATCACTACGAAAACCCGCGCAACGTCGGTTCGTTCGCGAAGGACGACGACACGGTCGGCACGGGCATGGTCGGCGCGCCGGCCTGCGGCGACGTGATGAAGCTGCAGATCCGCGTCGGCGCGGACGGCGTGATCGAAGACGCGAAGTTCAAGACGTACGGTTGCGGTTCGGCGATCGCGTCGAGCTCGCTCGTCACCGAGTGGGTGAAGGGCAAGACGCTCGACGAAGCACTGTCGATCAAGAACACGCAGATCGCCGAAGAACTCGCGCTGCCGCCGGTGAAGATTCACTGCTCGATCCTCGCGGAAGATGCGATCAAGGCAGCCGTGGCCGACTACAAGAAGCGCCACGACACCAAGGAAGGCGATCAGGCAGCAGCCTGAGCGGCATCGAGCGGCTAGAGAAGGAAACGCGGCAGGCCCCGGTGGCGTGCCGCGGCAAGGACATCATGGCAATTACACTGACCGAAAAAGCAGCACAGCACGTCCAGAAATACCTCGTCCGTCGCGGCAAGGGTATGGGCCTGCGGCTTGGCGTTCGCACGACCGGGTGCTCGGGGCTCGCGTACAAGCTCGAGTATGTCGACGAGCTGGCTCCCGAGGATCAGGTGTTCGAGAGCCATGGCGTGAAGGTGATCGTCGATCCGAAGAGTCTTGCGTACATCGACGGCACCGAGCTCGACTTCGCCCGCGAAGGCCTGAACGAAGGGTTCAAGTTCAACAACCCGAACGTGAAGGACGAGTGCGGTTGCGGCGAATCGTTCCGCGTGTGACGCGGGTCTCCGCGCGATGCGGGCAAGAGGCGGCACGGGCCGCCTTTTTAATGTGCGGCGTTTGCCGTGCGACGAACCGGAATTGAACGCGACGATGGTTTCGCTGAAAGACAGCCACTTCGACCTGTTTCACCTGCCGGCGCAATTCGCGCTCGACGAGACGGCGCTCGACGCCGCCTATCGGACGGTGCAGACGCAGGTGCATCCGGACCGTTTCGCGGCGGCCGGCGATGCGCAGAAACGTATCGCGATGCAATGGGCAACCCGTGCGAACGAGGCGTACCGCACGCTGCGCGATCCGCTGAAGCGCGCGTCGTATCTGCTGTTCCTGCGTGGTGTCGACATCGGTGCGGAAAACAATACCGCGATGGAGCCCGCGTTCCTGATGCAGCAGATGGAGTGGCGCGAGGGCATCGAGGATGCCGCGGCCGCCCGCAATGTCGACGCGCTCGACGCGCTGCTCGCCGAGTTGCGCGAAGAGCGGCGCATTCGTGTGGAGCGTCTCGGCACGCTGCTCGACAGCGGCGCCGATCAGGCGGCCGCCGAGGCCGTGCGCCAGCTGATGTTCATCGAACGGGTCGCGTCGGAAGTGGGCGCGCAGATCGAGCGCCTCGAAACTTAACCGCGTGCCTCGCGGCACGCGCAGCAAACGGGCCGAGCGCCCGAACGAACCAAGATGGCTTTACTGCAAATTTCCGAACCGGGCATGGCACCGGCGCCGCATCAGCGGCGACTCGCCGTCGGGATCGATCTCGGCACGACGAACTCGCTCGTCGCGGCCGTGCGTAACAGCGTGCCGGAGGTGCTGCCGGACGAGGCGGGCCGTGTGCTGCTGCCGTCGGTGGTCCGCTATCTCGAGAAGGGCGGCCGGCGTATCGGCCACGAGGCGAAAGAGCAGGCCGCGACCGATCCGCGCAACACGATCGTGTCGGTCAAGCGCTTCATGGGCCGCGGCAAGGCCGAGGTCGAAGGCGCGGCGAACGCGCCGTACGAATTCGTCGATGCGCCGGGCATGGTGCAGATCCGCACCGTCGACGGCGTGAAGAGCCCCGTCGAAGTGTCGGCCGAGATTCTCGCGACGCTGCGCTATCGCGCGGAAGATTCGCTTGGCGACGACCTCGTCGGCGCGGTGATCACGGTGCCCGCGTATTTCGACGAAGCGCAACGCCAGGCGACCAAGGACGCCGCGCGCCTCGCGGGCCTCAACGTGCTGCGCCTGCTGAACGAACCGACCGCCGCGGCGATTGCCTATGGCCTCGACAACGGGGCCGAAGGCCTCTACGCGGTGTACGACCTCGGCGGCGGCACGTTCGACCTGTCGATCCTGAAGCTGACGAAAGGCGTGTTCGAAGTGCTGGCCGCGGGCGGCGATTCCGCGCTCGGCGGCGACGATTTCGACCACGCGTTGTTCGGTCACGTGCTCGCGCAGGCCGACATCGATGCGAAGACGCTCGCGCCCGAGGACGTGCGCCTGCTGCTCGACCGTGTGCGCGTGCTGAAGGAAGCGCTGTCGTCCGCGCCGCAGGCGTCGCTCGACGTCACGCTGTCGGGCGGTGCGCATCTCGTGCAGACGATCTCGCACGACACGTTCGCGTCGCTCGTCGAGCCGCTCGTGCAGCGTACGCTCACGCCGACCCGCAAGGCGCTGCGCGACGCGCAGGTTACGCCGGCCGACATCAAGGGCGTCGTGCTCGTCGGCGGCGCGACGCGCATGCCGGTGATTCGCGACGCGGTCGCGAAGTATTTCGGCCAGCCGCCGCTCGTGAACCTCGATCCGGATCAGGTCGTCGCGCTCGGCGCAGCGATCCAGGCCGACCTGCTCGCAGGCAATCGCGGCACAGGCGACGACTGGCTGCTGCTCGACGTGATTCCGCTGTCGCTCGGTGTCGAGACGATGGGCGGCCTCGTCGAGAAGATCATCCCGCGTAACTCGACGATTCCGATCGCACGCGCACAGGAATTCACGACCTTCAAGGACGGCCAGACCGCGATGGCGATCCATGTCGTGCAGGGCGAGCGCGAGCTCGTCGCCGACTGCCGCTCGCTCGCGCGCTTCGAGCTGCGCGGCATTCCGCCGATGACGGCCGGTGCGGCGCGCATTCGCGTGACCTACCAGGTCGATGCGGACGGGCTGCTGTCGGTGTTCGCACGCGAGCAGCATTCGGGCGTCGAGGCGTCGGTCGTTGTGAAGCCGTCGTACGGTCTTGCCGACGACGACATCGCGAAGATGCTCGAGGACAGTTTCAAGACTGCCGAAATCGACATGCGCGCCCGCGCGCTGCGCGAAGCGCAGGTCGAGGCCGAGCGGATGCTCGAGGCGACGCAGGCCGCGCTGGCGGCCGACGGTGAACTGCTCGACACGGACGAGCGCACGCAGGTCGATGCGTTGGCCGCGGCGCTGCGCACGATCGCGCAGGGCGACGACACGGACGCGATCGAAACCGCGACCAAGGCGCTGGCCGACGGTACCGACGAATTCGCGGCGCGCCGGATGGACAAGAGCATCAAGCGCGCGTTGTCGGGCCGCCGGCTCGACGAGATCTGAACTCACGAACTGCGCATCGGCCGGTAACGGCCCGCGCGATATTGAACCGTGCGGTGCCTGGCG
The DNA here is from genome assembly GCF_052045915.1 of Burkholderia sp. 22088. NCBI lineage: Bacteria > Pseudomonadati > Pseudomonadota > Betaproteobacteria > Burkholderiales > Burkholderiaceae > Burkholderia > Burkholderia sp. 22088. Next base: position 189,954 of record NZ_JBQEPY010000015.1, on the reverse strand, counting down.
CCGCACCCTGACTGACGGAACGGACATGCCTCAACTGGTGGTGCTGCCTCACGTCGAACTGTGCCCGGACGGCGCGGTGATCGACGCGACGCCCGGCAAGAGTATCTGCGACAACCTGCTCGAACACGGGATCGAGATCGAGCATGCATGCGAGAAGTCGTGCGCGTGCACGACGTGCCACGTGGTGATCCGCGAAGGCTTCAACGATCTGACACCGTCCGAGGAGGACGAGGACGATCTGCTGGACAAGGCGTGGGGCCTCGAGCCGACGTCGCGCCTGTCGTGCCAGGCGATCGTGAAGGAAGATTCGGACCTGGTGGTCGAGATTCCGAAGTACTCGATCAACCACGCGAAGGAAAATCACTGACAGGAACCGGAGGCAGGCGATGAAATGGACCGATTCGCGTGAAATAGCCATTGCGCTGGCGGACAAGCACCCCGACATCGACCCGCAGCGGATCAACTTCGTCGACCTGCGTCAGTGGGTGCTCGAACTCGACGGTTTCGACGACGATCCCAAGCACTCGGGCGAGAAGATCCTCGAAGCGATCCAGGCCCACTGGATCGACGAATCGGACTTCGACGACGAAGACTGAACACCGCGTGCGCCGTAACGGCGCAGACGGCCGGTCATGAAAAAACGGCTCGTGAGCAATCGCTCACGAGCCGTTTTCGTTTTCAGGCCGCTTGCCCGCACACGACACGCGGGCAGGGGGACACCGATGCGATCAGGCGATTACGCGCCGACCAGCGTGCCGTTCTCGATCCGCACGCGCTGGCCCTGGCCGAAAGGCGGCGGGTTGTGGTACGTGAACGTGCGCGTCGCGCCGCTCTCCATCTGCACTTGCACCTGATAGTCGGTTTCCGCACGCACCTGCTTTTCAACCTGGTTGCCGGCGAGACCACCGCCCAGCGCGCCGATGATCGTCATCGCGGTGCGGCCGTTACCGTGGCCGAACTGGTTGCCGAGCAGGCCGCCGGCTGCAGCGCCGCCCACGGCGCCGATCCCCGAGCTCTGGCCCGGCGTGCGCGTCTGCGTGATCGCGACGACCGTGCCGCAGCTCTGGCAGTAGGTCTGGGCCGGCGCCGACGGCTGCTGCGCGTATTGCGGCGGCTGCGGTGCCGTCGTATGACGGCGGTGCGGTGCAGCCGGGCGCGGCGCGGGCTTCGGCTCGGCCTGCGCGATGGCAGCCTTCTGTTCGGCCGCCTTCTGCTGCGCGGCGGCTTGTTCGGCCGCCTGCTGCTGGGCTTGCGCGGCCAGCGCGGCGCTGGCCGCCGCGGCCGTATCGACGGCCGGCTGCGACGCGATCAGCGCGGCCTGGGTCTGGCCGTTCTGTGCGTTGCTGCTGCTGGCCTTCGGGAAGATGCCCGTGATCGCAGCCGTCGCCGCGAGGCTGGCGACGATGACGGCGCCGGCGGCGGTGGCGATAAGCGGGTGGAGGCGTTGCTTTTGCGGCGTGGTCTGATTCTGGTTGTCCATTTTTTTCTCCGATGTCGATCCGGATCGGCACTGCGGCGTCGGGCCGGATCCCACGCTTCGGGCTCGAGCAGACTTGGCGTTCCTGCGCCTCGTTCTGGTCCCGTGTCATGCGTGGTGACGCAAAAGGAGTGTCGTCCACCGGCAAGCGGCGCGCCGTATCAAGGTGTAACGAATTGCAGCGGGGCGCTGGTGACTATGACAGGGAAAACCCGGAGAAGGCCGTCGCGACGGGGGAATAAAACGGGGGAGGATCGAGAGCCGGCGGACGCCGGCCGAAGGGATTTACGCGTCGTTACAAAGCTGACGCGTGCGCGCCGCGGGGCGCGGCGCATACGCGGGCGCGGCGATCAGTCTTCGCGGCGCAGATGCGGGAACAGCAGCACGTCGCGGATCGTCGGGCTGTCGGTCAGCAGCATCACGAGACGGTCGATGCCGATCCCGCAGCCGCCGGTCGGAGGCATCCCGTATTCGAGCGCACGGATGTAGTCGGCGTCGAAGAACATCGCTTCCTCGTCGCCCGCATCCTTCTGCTCGACCTGCTTCTTGAAGCGTGCGGCCTGGTCTTCCGGATCGTTCAGCTCCGAGAAGCCGTTCGCGATTTCGCGGCCGGTCATGAACAGCTCGAAACGCTCGGTGATGCCCGCCACCGTATCCGATGCGCGTGCGAGCGGCGACACTTCGACCGGGTAATCGATGATGAAGGTCGGCTCCCACAGCTGCGCTTCGGCCGTTTCCTCGAAGAGCGCGAGCTGCAGTGCGCCGGTACCCGCGTTCAGGAACGCCGGCTGCGACACGTCGACGCCGAAGCGCTTCAGTTCGGTGCGCAGGAACGCGTCGTCCGACAGCTGGCCGTCGGTGTAGTCCGGTGCGTACTTCTGGATCGCCTGCGTGATCGTCAGGCGATGGAACGGCTTCGCGAGGTCGAGTTCGCGGCCCTGGTACTGGATCGTCGCGGTGCCGAGCGCATCGATCGCCGCCTGGCGGATCAGTTGCTCGGTGAAGTCCATCAGCCAGCGGTAGTCGGTGTACGCGGCGTAGAACTCCATCATCGTGAATTCCGGGTTGTGACGCGGCGACACGCCTTCGTTCCGGAAGTTACGGTTGATCTCGAACACGCGCTCGAAGCCGCCGACGATCAGGCGCTTCAGGTACAGCTCCGGCGCAATGCGCAGGAACATCTGCATGTCGAGCGCATTGTGATGCGTGACGAACGGCTTCGCCGCTGCGCCGCCCGGGATCGGGTGCAGCATCGGCGTTTCGACTTCCATGAACTCGGCGTTGTCCATGAACTTGCGGATCGATGCGATCGTCTTCGTGCGGGCGCGGAACGTGTCGCGCGTTTCCGGCGTGACGATCAGGTCGACGTAGCGCTGGCGGTAGCGCATTTCCTGGTCGGACAGGCCGTGGAACTTGTCCGGCAGCGGGCGCAGTGCCTTCGACAGCAGGCGCAGTTCCTTGCACTGGACCGACAGTTCGCCCTTGTTGGTGCGGAACAGCACGCCACGCGCGGCGACGATGTCGCCCAGGTCCCACTTCTTGAATGCGTCGTAGGTTTCCGCGCCGACGTCGTTCGGCGTCACGAAGAACTGGATCTGGCCCGACCCGTCCTGCACCGTCGCGAAGCTCGCCTTGCCCATCACGCGCTTGAGCATCATGCGGCCGGCCACCGACACCTCGACCGGGTTCGCTTCGAGCGCGGCCTTGTCCGAGTCGGCGAATTTCGCCTGCAGGTCGGCAGCGTGGTGCTCGGGCCGGAAATCGTTCGGGTAGGCGACGCCTTGCTCGCGCAGGGCGCGCAGCTTCTCGCGGCGCTCGGCGATGATCTGGTTTTCGTCCGCGGTGACGGCGGGCTGCGTTTGGGTCGGTTCGGTCATGATGGTCGGAATTCGGAGTGGGTGCGGCAACGCAAACGGGAAGGGCAAGGGGGCGCGGCCTGGCCAGGCCGCGCCGCGGCGCTTACACGCCCTGTTTGAGGCTCGCGCTGATGAAGTCGTCGAGGTCGCCGTCGAGGACGGCTCTCGTGTTGCTCATTTCGACGTTCGTGCGCAGGTCCTTCACGCGGCTCTGGTCGAGCACGTACGAGCGGATCTGATGGCCCCAGCCCACATCGGTCTTGCTCGATTCGAGCTTGTCCTGTTCGGCCTGGCGCTTGCGCATCTCGACTTCGTACAGGCGCGACTTCAGCATTGCCATCGCTTCGGCGCGGTTGCGGTGCTGCGAGCGGTCGTTCTGGCACTGCACGACGATACCGGTCGGCATGTGCGTGATCCGCACCGCGGAGTCGGTCTTGTTGATGTGCTGGCCGCCCGCGCCCGATGCGCGGTACGTGTCGATGCGCAGGTCGGCCGGGTTGATCTCGACTTCGATCGAGTCGTCGATTTCCGGATAGACGAACACCGACGAGAACGACGTGTGGCGGCCGCCCGACGAGTCGAACGGCGACTTGCGCACGAGGCGGTGGATGCCCGTTTCGGTGCGCAGGAAGCCGTATGCGTATTCGCCCGAGACCTTGACCGTCGCGTTCTTGATGCCGGCGACGTCGCCGTCGGACTCTTCGAGCACTTCGGCCTTGAAGCCCTTGCGTTCGCAGTAGCGCAGGTACTGGCGCAGCAGCATCGATGCCCAGTCGCACGCCTCGGTGCCGCCGGCGCCGGCCTGGATGTCGATGAAGCAGTTGTTCGGGTCGGCCGGGTTCGAGAACATCCGGCGGAACTCGATGTCGCCGACGCGCGCCTCGAGTTTCGCGGCGTCTTCTTCCGACGCGATGAGGGTGTCTTCGTCGCCTTCCTCGCGGGCCAGCTCGAACAGGTCGAGCGCGTCGCGCAGGTCGCCGTCAAGCGCGGTGAGCGTCGTGACGACGCCCTCGAGCAGCTTCTTCTCGCGACCGAGCGCCTGGGCGTTCTTCGAATCGTTCCAGACGTTCGGGTCTTCGAGTTCCTTGTTGACTTCGGTCAGACGCGCAGCTTTTGCGTCGTAGTCAAAGATACCCCCGGAGCTCGCCCGCGCGATTGCGCAGGTCGAGCAGGGAGCTTTCGATCGCGTTGAGACGTTCCGCTTCCATGATCGCTCGCTATTCTTGCTTCGTAAAAAAGCGGAATTATAGCCGATCGGCAGGGTTGCCCGGTGACGCAAACGGTGCTCGCGCGTGCACCGCGGCCCCGTCCGGCGCGGCGCGCATGCATCGGCGGGCGCTCAGCCGGCCGCGTGTTCGACGATCAGCTGGACGCGCGTGACGCCGTTCCACGTGTCGGCGACGAGCCGGTACGCGACCAGCGCGCTTTCCGGCAGGGGCTCCGTGTGGTTGAACCAGATCGCGTTGAAGCGCTGGCGGCCGCGTGCAAGCTGCAGTTTCAGGTGCTTTTCCTTCACGAGCGACTGGGACACGACGTCGAATTCGCCCGAGAAAAGCGGGGCCGGAAAACCTTGCCCCCAGACGGCCTCGTCGAGCAGCCCGACGAACTGCGGCGTGAAGTAGGCGTCCTCGAGTTCGCCGTCGGTCTCGATCACGCGGGCGAGCGCGTCGTCGGACAGCCATTCGCGCGCGACCGCCTCGAACGCGGCGGCGAAGCGCGGCACGTTCTCGGTGTCGAGCGTGAGGCCGGCCGCCATCGCGTGGCCGCCGAACGCGACGATCAGGTCCGGTTCGCGTTTCGACACGAGGTCGAGTGCGTCGCGCAGGTGGAAGCCCGCGATCGACCGGCCCGAACCCTTGACCCGCTTGCCTTCGTCGTCCGCGTGCGCAAACGTGAACGACGGGCGGTGGAATTTTTCCTTGAGCCGGCCGGCGACGATGCCGATCACGCCCTGGTGCCACTCGGGGTTGAAGAGGGTGATCGTGCATGCGTCGGCCGGGTCGACGTCGGCGAGATCGGCGAGCGCCTGCTGCTGCATGCCGGCCTCGATCTCGCGGCGCTCGCGGTTCATCACGTCGAGCTGTTGCGCCAGATCCCATGCGCGGCCGATGTCGTCGGTGATCAGGCACTCGATGCCGAGCGACATGTCGGAGAGCCGCCCGGCGGCGTTCAGGCGAGGGCCGAGGCCGAAACCGAGGTCGAAGCCCGATGCCGTGCGCGCTTCGCGCGCGGCGGCGCGGAACAGCGCGGCGACGCCCGGTTGCATGCGGCCGTTGCGGATGCGCTGCAGCCCCTGCGCGACGAGCACGCGGTTGTTGCCGTCGAGCCGCACGACGTCGGCGACGGTGCCGAGCGCGACGAGGTCGAGCAGGCCGTCGAGGCGCGGCTCGGCTTCCTTGCTCGCAAAGGCGCCGCGGCGGCGCAGCTCGGCGCGCAGCGCGAGCAGCACGTAGAACATCACGCCGACGCCGGCGAGGTGCTTGCTCGGGAACGCGCAGCCCGGCTGGTTCGGGTTGACGATCGCGCGTGCGGCGGGCAGTGCGTCGCCGGGCAGGTGGTGATCGGTCACGAGCACGTCGATGCCGCGCGCGTTCGCCGCTTCGACGCCCGCGACGCTCGCGATCCCGTTGTCGACGGTGATCAGCAGGTCGGGCTTGCGCGCGGCGGCGAGTTCGACGATCTCGGGCGTGAGGCCGTAGCCGTATTCGAAGCGGTTCGGCACCAGGTAGTCGATCTGCGCGCCGAACATCCGCAGGCCGCGCACCGCGACCGCGCAAGCGGTCGCGCCGTCGCAGTCGTAGTCGGCGACGACGAGCAGGCGCCGCTTGTCGGCGATCGCGTCGGCGAGCAGCGACGCCGCATCGGCGCAGCCTTTCAGCTCGGTGGGCGGGACGAGCCGCGCAAGCGCGGTCTCGATGTCGGCGGGGGACTGCACGCCGCGCGCCGCGTACAGGCGCGCGAGCACGGGATGCAGGCCGTGGCGCGCGAGCGCTTCGGCGTCGGCGGGCGCGACGGGGCGGGTAACGATCCGGGTCATACGGGGTGTGCTTGTTATTCGAACAGGGAGGCCAGCGCGCGGCGGCGCCAGAACTTGCGCAGGTCTGAGCGCGTCGCACGCAGCGTCACGGAACTCGTGTCGCCGCACAGCGTGAAATCGACGCCCGCCAGCTCGCCGTTCCGCAGCGCGGCGAGGGCCGGCGCGAACCAGTCGCGCTCGAGCGCGGCGAGTCCGTCGTGCCAGCGCGCCCAGTCCTGCTCGATGAACGGAGTGGTCAGCGCCGGCAGGTCGACGAGCGTCGCGCCGTCGGCAGCGGGCAGTGCGCCGAATGCGGCGGGTACGCCCGAGGCGTCGATCCGCGCGGCGCGCGCAAGGCCGAGCGCCGCGGGCGATGCGGACAGCACGCGCGCGAACGGCTGGCCGACCGGTTTCAGCGTGCCCTGCGCATGGAACCAGATCGAGTTGACGGCCGGCAGCCCGCGCGCTTCGCGCGCTTCGTTGACCGGGTGCTGGAACCAGGCCATCTGCACTTCGTTCTGCAGCTTCATCCACATCCGCGAGCGTTCGCCCGTATGCGCCTCGTGCGGCAGCCAGATTTCGATGTTGCGGCCGCTCGCGCGCAGCGGCGCGGCGCCGGCGAGCCGGGCGAGCTGCTCGCTCGACAGGTACCAGCGTGACGGGTTCGGCGCTTCGAGCCGTACGCCGAGCTCCTCGATCAGCGGCCGGGCGACCGCGAGCAACGCGGCCGCGTCGCCGTCGTCGAGCGCAAGGGCCGCCGGATCGACGAGCACCAGATGATCGTGCGCGATTTCGACGTGGACGGGCTCGACGCAGGCCCAGGCCCGGGCGCCCGGATCGCCGCCGTCCGCCAGCAGCATGTAGGGCGCGAGCGGCGCCTCGTCGGCGGCGTTGCCCTGGGTCGCGCCGAACTGGCGGGCCAGCCAGCGCTCGTGCGGCAGCGTGCGCTGGAAGTCCTCGCCGGCCACGCGCTCGACGAGGCTCGCGCGGGCGAGCAACTTTTCGAGCGCGGGGCTGTCCAGCGTGTGCAGGGACGAGGCCGCATCGGCCGCCGACGGCAGCGCGAACGGAACGAGAAAATGGAGGCGTCGGTCGTGCATGATGGTGCGCATTGTATGGCAAACTGCGCGCGTGATCGGGCCGGCTGACGGCCCGTTCGCGTCCGGCGGCCGTTTTTCGACCGTGCCCGGGCCGGTGGCCGCCACCGGGCGGCGGTCCGGCCGCGGGGCGCCTCCCCGCCGTAACCAGCAGAAAGGATTCGCTTGAAACTTCCGTACGAATGGCAGATCGGCTGGCGCTACACGCGCGCCGGCAAACGCACGACCGGTAACGGCTTCATTTCCTTCATCGCGCTCGTGTCGATGCTCGGGATCGCGCTCGGTGTCGCGGCACTGATCGTCGTGCTGTCGGTGATGAACGGCTTCCAGAAGGAAGTGCGCGACCGCATGCTGTCGGTGCTCGCGCACGTCGAGGTGTTCTCGCCGACGGGCTCGATGCCCGACTGGCAGCTGACCGCGCAGGAAGCGCGCCGCAATCCGGCGGTGATCGGCGCGGCGCCGTACGTCGACGCACAGGCGCTGCTCACTCGCCAGGACGCGGTGAGCGGCGTGATGCTGCGCGGTGTCGAGCCGACGCTCGAGCCGCAGGTGTCGGACATCGGCAAGGACATGAAGGCCGGCCAGCTCGCCGCGCTCGTGCCGGGCCAGTTCGGCATCGTGCTCGGCGACGCGCTTGCCGGCAACCTCGGCGTGACGGTCGGCGACAAGGTCACGCTCGTCGCGCCGGAGGGTTCGATCACGCCGGCCGGCATGATGCCGCGGCTGAAGCAGTTCACGGTCGTCGGTGTGTTCGAGTCCGGGCACTACGAATACGACAGCACGCTCGCGATGATCAACATCCGCGATGCCGAGGCGCTGTTCCGGATGGCCGCGCCGACCGGTGTGCGGCTGCGGCTGAAGGACATGCAGAAAGCGCCGGACGTGGCGGTCGAGCTGTCGCATACGCTGTCGGGCAGCCTGTACATCCGCGACTGGACCCAGCAGAACAAGACGTGGTTCTCGGCCGTGCAGATCGAGAAGCGGATGATGTTCATCATCCTCACGCTGATCATCGCGGTGGCCGCGTTCAACCTCGTGTCGTCGCTCGTGATGACGGTGACCAACAAGCAGGCAGACATCGCGATCCTGCGCACGCTCGGCGCGCAGCCGGGGTCGATCATGAAGATCTTCGTCGTGCAGGGCGTGACGATCGGCTTCGTCGGCACGGCGTCGGGCGTCGCGCTCGGCTGCCTGATCGCATGGAGCATCCCGTGGCTGATTCCGATGATCGAGCACCTGTTCGGTGTGCAGTTCCTGCCGCCGTCGGTGTACTTCATCAGCGAGCTGCCGTCGGAACTCGTCGCGAGCGACGTGATCCGGATCGGGCTGATCGCGTTCGCGCTGTCGGCTGTCGCGACGCTCTATCCGAGCTGGCGCGGGGCGAAGGTGAAGCCGGCGGAGGCCCTTCGCTATGAATGATCGCGCGACCGCATTCGCGGATTCACGACAACACAACACACAGGATTCGGCAGGTATGCAGGAATACGTGCTTCAGGCGCGCGGGATCACGAAGGCGTTCGTACAGGGCGGCTTCAACGTGCAGGTGCTCGACAATACCGAGCTGACGGTGCGGCGCGGCGAGAAGCTTGCGGTCGTCGGCGCGTCGGGCTCCGGCAAGAGCACGCTGCTGCACGTACTGGGCGGGCTCGACGAGCCGAGCGCGGGCGAGGTGTCGCTGCTCGGCAAGCCGTTCACGCAACTCGCCGAACGCGAGCGCAACGAATTGCGCAACCGTGCGCTCGGTTTCGTCTACCAGTTCCATCACCTGCTGCCCGAGTTCACGGCGCTCGACAACGTCGCGATGCCGCTGCGCATCCGCCGGATGACGACCGAGGCCGCGCGTGCCGAGGCCCAGGCGATGCTCGAACGCGTCGGTCTCGGGCCGCGGGCGAAGCATCGGCCGGGCGAGCTGTCGGGTGGCGAGCGGCAGCGCGTCGCGATCGCGCGCGCGCTGGTCACGAAGCCCGCGTGCGTGCTTGCCGACGAGCCGACCGGCAACCTCGACGGCACGACGGCAGATACGGTGTTCAACCTGATGCTCGAATTGTCGGAAACGCTCGAAACGAGCTTCGTGATCGTCACGCACGATCCCGATCTCGCCGCGCGCTGCGACCGCATCATGCGGCTGCGCGACGGCGTGCTGCACGAGGAGCCGGCGTTGCCGGTGTAAGTGAACGCCGCTGGCCGGCTGCCGGGTTCGTCCCGGCGCGGCGCCAGCGTGCTGGAACATCGCCATGTGGATCGATACGCACTGCCATCTCGATGCCGCCGAGTTCGACGCCGACCGCGACGCGGTCGTACAGGCGGCGCACGCGGCCGGCGTGTCGCGCATCGTGATCCCGAGCGTCGGGCGCGACAACTTCACGACGGTGCGCGAGCTTGCGCACCGCACGCCGGGCGCGGTCTATGCGCTCGGCATCCATCCGATGTATACGCCGCGCGCACGCGACGAGGATCTCGACCTGTTGCGCATGGAAATCGAGGCGAGCCTCGACGATCCGCGCTTCGTCGCGATCGGCGAGATCGGACTCGACTATTTCGTGCAGGGGCTCGACGACGCGCGGCAGCAGTTCTTCTACCAGGGGCAGCTGAAGCTTGCGCGCGAATTCGACCTGCCCGTGCTGTGTCACGTGCGCAAGTCGCAGGACCGCGTACTGGCCGGGCTGCGCCGCTTCGGCGTGCGGCGCGGCATCGCGCATGCGTTCAACGGCAGTTTTCAACAGGCCGAAGCGTATCTCGCGCACGGGCTGCATCTCGGCTTCGGCGGCAACGTGACGTTCACGCGGGCGCTGCAGATCCGCCGGCTCGCGACGCAGTTGCCGCTCGAGGCGATCGTCGTCGAGACGGACGCGCCCGACATCGCGCCCGAATGGGCATACAAATCCCGCAACACGCCCGACCAGGTGCCGCGCATCGGCGACGTGCTCGCCGAACTGCGCGGGATCGACACCGGCGCGCTCTCCCTATGCACTTCGGCTAACGCGCTCGCCGCGCTGCCGCGACTCGCCCTTTCGTCCGCATAATCGTTGCCGGAAGGCGCCGTATTCGCAATGGCGGCGCCGGATCGACGAGGAGGTGCGATGCGCGTGTGGTGGATCGCGTTCGCGCTCGGCGTGGTCGTACTGCAGCGGCAGGCGACGCTGCCGGGTGCGTTCGCATGGACGATCGGTGCGACCGGGCTCGCGGGCTGCGTGGTCCTGGGCGCGTGGTGCATGCGCCGCCGGCGTATGCGCATGACCGTCGCGTTCGGATGGATGCTTTGCGCGCTCGCGGCCTGCGTCGCCGGATTCGGCTACGCGGCCGCGCGGGCCGAATGGCGGCTGGGCGATAGCCTGCCCGTCGAGTGGGAAGGGCGCGACATCGTCGTCACCGGTGTGATCCGGGGGCTGCCCGTGGTCGACGACACAGGTGCGCGGCTGCTGTTCGCGGTCGAGTCGAACGATGCGCGGCTGGCCCGTTTCCCGCCGTTGATCCGTCTGTCGTGGCGCGCGTATGACGCGGCCGCGACGCGCGACGCGCTGCCCGATCTGCGCGCCGCGCAGCGCTGGCGTTTCGTCGTGCGCCTGAAGCGCCCGCATGCGGAGGCCAATCCCGGCGTGCGCGACAGCGAGGCGGCCTGGCTTGCCGCGGGCATTCGCGCCGTCGGTTATGTCAGCGCGCCCCGGCGGGCGGTATTGCTCGATGCGCGCGCGTCGGGATGGCGTGCATCGATCGATCGGCTGCGCGACGTGCTGCGCTCGCGCATCGGCGAGACGCTTGGCGGCGACGCCGGCCATCGCGGCATCGTCGCCGCGCTCGCGATCGGCGACCAGTCGGGCATCGGCGACGACGACTGGCGCGTGTTGCGCAACACGGGCACGAGCCATCTCGTCGCGATCTCCGGCCTGCATGTCGGGCTCGTCGGCGCGATCGCGGGCGGGCTGGTGTCGATGGTCTGGCGTCGCCTGCGCTGGCGCGCCCGGGCCGCGACGCTCGTATTGCCGGCGCCGTACGCGGCCGCGCTCGCCGCGCTGACGGCCGCGGCCGGTTATGCGGCGCTCGCCGGCTTCAACGTGCCGGCGCAGCGCGCATGGTGGATGATCGCGGCCGGCGGCATTGCGTATCTGGCCGGGCGCAGCGTGCCGGCTTCCGCGGTGCTGTGCGCGTCGCTCGGCGGCGTACTGCTTGCCGATCCGTGGGCTGTGCTGTCGGCCGGGTTCTGGCTGTCGTTCGGGGCGGTCGCCGTGATCCTGCTGGCGGTTTCCGGCTGGCGCGCCGTGCGCGAGGCCGATGCGCAAGGCGATGGGGGTGAGGAGGGCGGCGGCACCGCTGGCTTGTCGAACCGGGCGCGCGCGTGGGGTGCACGCGCCGGGCGCCGCATCGCCGAGGCCACGCGCGTGCAGTACGCGGTGACGATCGGCCTCGCGCCGCTGACGGCCGCCTGGTTTGCGCAGATATCGCTGTCGGGCCCGTTCGGCAATGCGTTCGCGATTCCCTGGGTCAGCTCGGTCGTGACGCCGGTCGTGCTGGCCGGCATCGCGCTGCCGGCGCCGTTCGATGCCTATGCGTTCCGGCTTGCGCACGCGGCGCTCGAACCGATGATGACGTTGCTGGGATACCTCGCCGACTGGCCGGCCGGTGTGTTCTGGTTGCGCATGCCCGACTGGCCGGTGCTGGCGCTGGCCTGCGTGGGCGTCGCATGGGCGGTGATGCCGCGCGGCTGGCCGCTGCGCTGGGCTGCGCCGCTCACGTGGCTGCCGCTCGTCGCGCCGGCAGCCGATGCGCCGCCGCCGGGCGGTTTCCGGCTGACCGTGCTCGACGTCGGGCAGGGTGCGGCGGTGCTGGTGGAGACCGCCCGACGGACCTTGCTGTTCGACGCGGGACCGGGCGCGGAGTCGACGCATGCCGGTGCGCGGATCGTCGCGCCGGCATTGCGCTCGCGAGGCATCGCGGTGGTCGATTCGCTCGTGCTCAGTCACGCGCACGCCGATCACGCGGGCGGCGCACCGGCCGTCTATGCGGCTGCCGACGTGCGCCAGCTGCTGGCGGGCATTCCGCCGACGAGCGGGCTGTGGCGCGATGCGATGGCCGCCGGCGTTGCCGACCGGCTGCCGTGCGCGGCCGGGCAGCGCTGGACCTGGGACGGCGTGGTGTTCACGATGCTCTGGCCGTCGGGCGGTCCGGGCGCGGGTTCGTCGAACGGGCAGTCGTGCGTGCTGCGCATCGATGCGGGCGGGACGTCCGCGCTGCTGACGGGCGACATCGAAGCGCCCGTCGAACGCCAGCTCGTGGGCACGGCGCGCGACACGCTGGCCGCGCAGATCCTGGTCGTTCCGCACCACGGCAGCCGCACGTCGTCGGTCGAGCCTTTCCTCGATTCGGTCGGGCCGCGCGTCGCGGTATTTCCTGTAGGCTATCGCAATCGTTTCGGACATCCGCACCGGGCGGTTCTCGCACGTTACGAGGGGCGCGGGATTCCGCTGCCGCGCACCGATCGCGACGGCGCCGTGCGGTTCGACGTCGCGCCGGCCGACGGCGGGTTTGCCTTCGAGCTTCATCGCGACGTTCGGCGGCGATACTGGATGGATCGGTGAGCGCGGCAAGGGCCGCATCAATTCCGGTCGACAAGGGAGACATCGGCGTTTGAAGGATATCCTCCATTTCTCGCATGCGAACGGCTTTCCGGCGTCGACGTACCGCACGATCTTCGCCGAACTGGCCGACGACTACGAGCTGCGCTACATCGAACGGATCGGCCACGACCGCCGCTATCCGGTGACGCGCGACTGGCCGCATCTCGTCGAGCAACTGCTCGACGACATCGGCAGCCGCTACGAGCGTCCCGTCTGGCTCGTCGGCCATTCGCTCGGCGGCTACCTGTCGCTGATGGCTGCGCTGAAGAAGCCTCAATGGGTGCGCGGCGTCGTGATGATCGATTCGCCGATCATCGCGGGCTGGCGCGCCGGCGCATTGCGTGCGAGCCAGTGGGCGGGGCTCGACGAGCGGCTGTCGCCGGCGGCCGCGACGCGCAACCGGCGCACGCGCTGGGTGAGCCGTGACGAAGTCTGGCGGCACTTTCGTGAGAAACCGGCGTTCGCCCGCTGGGACGAACGGATGCTGGCCGACTACATCGACTACGGGATTCCGCAGGCCGGGGCCGACGGCGAGCGGGCGCTCGCGTTCGACCGGCAGGTCGAATACCTGATCTACCGGACGCTGCCGCACACGCTCGGCCCGAGGCTCGCGCACGGCGCGCCGGTGCCGCTCGGTTTTCTCGCCGGCACGCGTTCGCGCGAGGTGCGCCAGGTCGGGCTCGATGCGACGCGCCGCGCGGCGCGCGGCCGCGTCGAATGGCTGGAAGGCAGCCACCTGTTCCCGATGGAGCGGCCGCTCGAGACCGCCCGCGCATTGCAGCGGATGCTGAATTCGCTGAAGGCAGCCGAGGGCGACGTGTCGCAGGGCGGCGCCCCGCTCGCGAAGCGCGCCTGACGCCGGGCCGGGTGACCGGGCCGCGCCGCCAGTGCGTGCGGCTGCGCCGGCCGGCGGGGGGGCTTCGCCCCGGCGCCCACGGCTGGTGCGGGGCGGCGCGAAAGGGCGCGATCATCGAGTCAATTGCTGAGAGAAGGGCGGGCTTTACGGTATAATCCGTTTTTCCCGCGAGCATTCAGCGATGACCAAATATGTTTTCGTCACCGGCGGCGTAGTTTCTTCCCTCGGCAAGGGTATTGCCGCCGCCTCCCTCGCCGCGATCCTCGAATCGCGCGGTCTGAAAGTCACCCTCCTCAAACTCGATCCCTACATCAACGTCGACCCCGGCACGATGAGCCCGTTCCAGCACGGCGAAGTGTTCGTGACGGAAGACGGAGCGGAGACCGACCTCGACCTCGGCCACTATGAGCGCTTCATCAGCACGAAGATGCGCAAGGCCAACAACTTCACGACCGGCCAGATCTACGAATCGGTGATCCGCAAGGAACGCCGCGGCGACTATCTCGGCAAGACCGTGCAGGTCATTCCGCACATCACGAACGAAATCCAGGCGTTCATCGAGCGCGGGGCGGCATCGGCCACCTGCGGCGAGCCGGATGTCGCGATCGTCGAGATCGGCGGCACGGTCGGCGATATCGAATCGCTGCCGTTCCTTGAAGCCGCGCGCCAGATGAGCCTGCGCCTCGGCCGCAACAGCGCGTGCTTCGTGCACCTGACGCTGGTGCCGTACGTCGCGACGGCCGGCGAGCTGAAGACGAAGCCGACCCAGCACAGCGTGCAGAAGCTGCGCGAGATCGGCATCCTGCCGCACGTGCTGCTGTGCCGTGCGGACCGCCGCATTCCGGACGACGAATCGAAGAAGATCTCGATGTTCTCGAACGTGCCGGAAGACGCCGTGATCTCGGTGTGGGACGCCGACAGCATCTACAAGATTCCGCAGATGCTGCACGACCAGGGCCTCGACCGGATCATCTGCGAGGAACTGAAGCTGTCGCCGAAGGACGCCGACCTGAGCATGTGGTCGGAACTCGTCGAGAAGCTCGAGAACCCGAAGCACGAAGTGACGATCGGCATGGTCGGCAAGTACGTCGACCTGACCGAGTCGTACAAGTCGCTGATCGAGGCGCTGCGCCACGCATCGCTGCACACGTCGACCAAGGTCAACATCGAATACATCGACTCGGAAGAGATCGAGTCGAACGGCGTCGACAGCCTGAAGCACCTCGACGCCGTGCTGGTGCCGGGCGGTTTCGGCCGTCGCGGCACGGAAGGCAAGATCGCGGCGATCCGCTATGCGCGTGAAGCCAAGGTGCCGTATCTCGGCATCTGCCTCGGCATGCAGCTCGCGGTGATCGAATTCGCACGCGACGTCGTCGGCCTGAAGCAGGCGAACAGCACGGAATTCGAGCCGGACACGCCGGAACGCGTGGTCGCGCTGATCACCGAGTGGTATGACCGCGACGGCAAGGTCGAGACGCGCACCGAGGAATCCGACCTCGGCGGCACGATGCGCCTCGGTTCGCAGCGCTGCCCGATCAAGCCCGGCACGATGGCCGAGGAAATCTATGGCAAGGACGTGAACGAACGCCATCGCCACCGTTATGAAGTCAATAACCGCTTCGTGCCCCAGCTCGAAGCCGGCGGCCTTATCATCAGCGCCCGTACCCCGAGCGAGGATCTGCCGGAAATGATGGAGCTGCCGCGTTCGATGCACCCGTGGTTCGTCGGCGTCCAGTTCCACCCGGAATTCACGTCCACGCCGCGTGACGGTCATCCCCTCTTCAAGTCGTTCGTCGAAGCCGCGCTCGCCAACAAGCAAGCGCGCGGAGTGCAAGCATGAAGCTGTGCGATTTCGAGGTCGGTCTCGACAAGCCTTTCTTCCTGATCGCGGGTACCTGCGTCGTCGAGTCGGAGCAAATGACGATCGACACGGCAGGCCGCCTGAAGGAAATCTGCGCGAAGCTGAACGTTCCGTTCATCTACAAGTCGTCCTACGACAAGGCGAACCGCAGCTCGGGCAAGTCGTTTCGTGGCCTCGGAATGGACGAGGGCCTGCGGATCCTGTCCGAGGTGAAGCGCCAGCTCGGCCTGCCGGTGCTGACCGACGTGCATTCGATCGACGAGATCGAGCAGGTCGCGTCGGTCGTCGACGTGCTGCAGACGCCCGCGTTCCTGTGCCGCCAGACCGATTTCATCCAGGCGTGCGCGCGCTCGGGCAAGCCCGTCAACATCAAGAAGGGCCAGTTCCTCGCGCCGCACGACATGAAGAACGTGATCGACAAGGCGCGCGACGCCGCACGTGAAGCGGGGCTGTCGGAAGACCGCTTCATGGCGTGCGAGCGCGGTGTCTCGTTCGGCTACAACAATCTCGTGTCGGACATGCGTTCGCTCGCGATCATGCGCGAGACGAGCGCCCCGGTCGTGTTCGACGCGACCCACTCGGTGCAGTTGCCGGGCGGGCAGGGCACGAGCTCGGGCGGCCAGCGCGAATTTGTGCCGGTGCTTGCCCGTGCGGCAGTCGCGACGGGCGTCGCGGGCCTCTTCATGGAAACGCACCCGAATCCGGCCGAGGCAAAATCGGACGGCCCGAACGCGGTGCCGCTGAACCGGATGGGCGCGCTGCTGGAGACCCTCGTCACGCTCGACCAGGCGGTGAAGCGCCACCCGTTCCTGGAAAACGATTTCAATTAAAGATCGAATGAACCTTGCGACGGTTTCGCGCGTCAGTAGCGAAAGCGGTTCGGGCGCGTGCGCCGTCGCAGTTTGAAGAATCCATCGTCATTCTCAGAGGAAACCCATGAGTGCAATCGTAGATATCATCGGCCGCGAGATTCTGGATTCGCGCGGCAACCCCACCGTCGAATGCGACGTGCTGCTCGAATCGGGCACGATGGGCCGCGCGGCCGTGCCGTCGGGCGCGTCCACCGGCTCGCGTGAAGCGATCGAACTGCGCGACGGCGAAGCCGGCCGCTACAACGGCAAGGGCGTGCTGAAGGCGGTCGAGCACATCAACACCGAAATCTCCGAAGCCATCATGGGCCTCGACGCGTCGGAACAGGCGTTCCTCGACAAGACGCTGCTCGAGCTGGACGGCACCGACAACAAGTCGCGCCTCGGCGCGAACGCGATGCTGGCCGTATCGATGGCCGTCGCGAAGGCGGCCGCCGAAGAGGCCGGCCTGCCGCTGTACCGCTACTTCGGCGGTTCCGGCGCGATGCAACTGCCGGTGCCGATGATGAACATCGTCAACGGCGGCGCGCATGCGAACAACAGCCTCGACATCCAGGAATTCATGATCGTCCCGGTGAGCCAGCCGACGTTCCGTGAAGCCCTGCGTTGCGGCGCGGAAGTGTTCCACGCACTGAAGAAGATCCTGAGCGACCGCGGCATGAGCACGGCAGTCGGCGACGAAGGCGGCTTCGCGCCGAACTTCGGCAGCAACGACGAGTGCCTGTCGACGATCCTGCAGGCGATCGAGAAGGCCGGCTACCGTGCGGGCGAAGACGTGCTGCTCGCGCTCGACTGCGCGGCATCCGAGTTCTATCACGACGGCAAGTACCAGCTCGCGGGCGAAGGCCTGCAACTGTCGTCGGCCGAATTCACCGACTACCTCGCGACGCTCGCCGACAAGTTCCCGATCGTGTCGATCGAGGACGGCATGCACGAAAGCGACTGGGAAGGCTGGAAGCTGCTGACCGACCGCCTCGGCAAGAAGGTGCAGCTGGTCGGCGACGACCTGTTCGTCACGAACACGCGCATCCTGAAGGAAGGCATCGAGAAGGGCATCGCGAACTCGATCCTCATCAAGATCAACCAGATCGGTACGCTGACCGAAACGTTCGCGGCCATCGAAATGGCGAAGCGCGCAGGCTACACGGCCGTGATCTCGCACCGCTCGGGCGAAACGGAAGATTCGACGATCGCGGATATCGCGGTTGGCCTGAACGCCGGTCAGATCAAGACGGGTTCGCTGTCGCGCAGCGACCGTATCTCGAAGTACAACCAGCTGCTGCGCATCGAGGAAGATCTCGGCGACATCGCGAGCTACCCGGGTAAATCGGCTTTCTATAACCTGCGCTAACGCGCTACTATCGGGTTCGTCATATCGACGCCGCTCTGTGCATGTGCGCGGAGCGGCGCTTCTTATATCTGCGTTTCTTACATGCGGCTTGTCACTGTCGTCCTGATTGCCTTGCTGGCGCTCATTCAGTACCCCCTATGGTGGGGACACGGCGGCTGGCTGCGGGTGCATGAATTGCGTCAGCAGCTCGACGACCAGCTCCAGAAGAATGCGGACGAGAAGCTGCGCAACGAGCGCACCGCCGGCGAAGTGCAGGATCTGCAGAGCGGCACCGCGGCCATCGAGGAGCGCGCGCGCTACGAGATGGGCATGGTGAAGGACGGCGAGGTGTTCGTGCAGTTCGTGTCGCCGAATGCGCCGGCCGCGCCGCTGAACAACATGCCGTCGAATACGTCGACGCGCGGCGCCGTGTCCGCGGCGCCGGTGCGCGTCGTGCCGAATCCGCAGTCGATCGCGAAGCCGTCGCGGCATCATGGCGGCGACAAGGGCAAGGCCGCACATCACTGACACGATCGTTCGAACCCATTGAAAAAGCGCGGGAAATGCCGCGCTTTTTTATTTCCTGCCGGTAGTCAATCGGCTGAGCGATGGATGCTCACCACCACCATCCCGGGTAACCGTAGCTGATACCCGTGCCCCAGCGATTGCCCCATCCGCCGTAATACCCGCCGTAGACGGTCACGGGCGGCGGCGAGTAATAAGCCCACGCGCGCGCGGCTGCCTCGGCTGCCATCGCGCTGTTCTGTTCGCGCAGCACTTGCTGGTCGATCTCGTCATAGCGCTTGCGTTCGGCGCTCGACAGCGCGGGCGGCTGGCCGCCCGATGCGCCGGGTTCGGGCAGGCGGCTCAGGATCGTGGAAGTCGGCGGCGGCATCGCGCAGCCGGCAAGCGCGAGCGTGCAGGCGGCAACGCTCGTCAGGACGACGGTTCGAAACGGGAGACGAAGCGGGCGATTCATGTGTTTCTCCTGCAGCGCGCCGACGACGGGAAGCGGCTTGCGCCGAAGTGCGGGACTTCGGCGCGCGAGCCTTGCGTGCGACGCTCGTGCGTCATTATGCGCCCGTGCCCGGACGGCGGGCATCGGGTCGCCGCTCAGTGACGCTGTTCGGTCGCGGGCGCGATGCCCGTCTCGACGCCGGGTGCCGCGAACAGCTGCGCGACGTCGACCGGATCGAATTCATAGCGCTGATTGCAGAACTCGCAATGGATCTCGACGTGGCCACGCTCGACGATCACGCTGTCGACTTCTTCGCGGCCGAGCATCCGCAGCATCGCACCGACCTTCTCGCGCGAGCACGAGCACTGGAAGCGCGTGCCGGCCGGCTCGAAGTGCTGCACGTTTTCCTGCCAGAACAGCCGGCGGAACACGACTTCCGGCTCGACCTCGAGCAGTTCCTTGGCGGACAGCGTGCCGCCGAGCGTGCAGACGCGTTCCCACGTATCGGTATCGGTTTCGGCGTTGCGCGGCACGATGCCGCCGTCGCCCGGCAGCTTCTGCAGCAGCATGCCGACCGCACGGTCGCGATCGGCCGCGAGCCACATCCGCGTGTCGAGCTGCTCCGAGTGATGCATGTAATGCTCGAGCACCTGCGAGACGGATTCGAGCGGGCCGTCGACGCCGTTCAGCGGCACGATGCCCTGGTAGGGCTGCTGGCCCGGCAGCTTGTCGGCCGGGTCGAGCGTGATCACGCAACGGCCATGACCGCTCGCGTTGACGAGAGATGCGAAGCTGGTGTCGTCGCCGATCGTCTGGGCGGCGTCGCCGGCGAACTTCGCGGTGGCCCGCATCGACAGATCCGAGCCGCACTGGACGACCAGCATCTGGACCGGCCCGTCGCCGAAGATCTGCATGATCAGGGTGCCGTTGAATTTCAGGTTCGCGGACAGCAGCGCGCATGCGGCCATCATCTCGCCGAGCACCGTGCGCACGGGGGCCGGGTAGTCGCGGCGGGAGAGCACTTCCTGCCACGTATTGCGCAGCGAAACGATCTCGCCGCGCACGGGCGCCGCATTGAACATGAATTTCTGTAACTGGTCGCTCACTCTTCTTCCTTGAAATCCGTGCGAATCACCCGATTCGCACGAGTTGCTCCTTGAAATGCGCACGCCGCTCGACGTACGTCTTCGCGTTCGTGCGCAGCCGCGCGATGTCTTCCGCCGTCAGCTCGCGCACGACTTTCGCCGGTGCGCCGAGAATCAGCGAATTGTCCGGGAACGTCTTGCCTTCGGTCACGACCGCGCCGGCACCAACCAGACAGTTGCGGCCGATTACCGCTCCATTCAAGACCACCGCCTGAATCCCGACCAGCGACCCCTCGCCGATCGTGCAGCCGTGCAGCATGGCCTGGTGCCCGATCGTCACGTTTTCGGCAATCGTCAGCGGAAAGCCCGGGTCCGTATGCAGTACCGCGCCTTCCTGGACGTTGCTGCCCGCGCCGACGGTAATCGTCTCGTTGTCGCCGCGAATCGTCGCACCGAACCAGACGCTCGCGTTCTCCTCGAGCACGACCTTGCCGATGATGGCCGCCGTGTCGGCGACGAATACGCTTTCGTGGATCGTCGGGGCCGTATCGCCCAGCTTGTAGATCGTCACGGAGTCTCCTTGTCTCTTCGATGATGGGCGCCGGTAGAATGGCGCGTCCGGTTTGCCCGGCGCGTTCGCATTGCGCCGCGGAACAATCGCCTATTGTAAACCGTCGCGTGCGTGCGCTCCCGCGATGCGCGCGCAGGGTGTCCCCGTTTATGAGCATGGAGTCTTCTTCTTTCGGCGATGCGCGTGCCTGCGTGCGCCGCGCCGCGCTTGTCGCACTGCGTGACGCAGAACCCGCGGCCAAGGCCTCACAGGTGCGCTCGCTTCACGATGCGCTGCTGGCCGGGCGGGCGACGATCGCCCCATCGCTCGAATTGCCCGAGCCGGCCGACTTGCCCGGGCGCCCGGCGCGCCCGCCGCTGGTCGAGCCGCGCCAGCTCGAGCGACGCAGCATGCGTTCGCCCGAAGGGCGCGCCGTGCTGCTGCACGCGCTTGCCCATATCGAGTTCAATGCGATCAACCTCGCGCTCGACGCCGTCTGGCGCTTCGCGGGCCTGCCGAACGCGTTCTACTCGGACTGGCTGAAGGTGGCGGCCGAGGAGGCGTACCACTTCACGCTGCTGTCCGACCGCCTGGCGGCATTCGGGCATGCGTACGGCGATTTTCCCGCGCACAACGGCCTGTGGGAGATGTGCGAGCGAACCAAGGGCGACGTGCTTGCGCGCATGGCGCTCGTGCCGCGTACGCTCGAGGCCCGCGGGCTCGACGCATCGCCGCCGATCCGCGCGCGGCTCGTACAGGCGGGCGACGAGGCGTCGGCCGCGATCCTCGACGTGATCCTGCGCGACGAAATCGGCCATGTCGCGATCGGCAACCGCTGGTTCCGGCATCTGTGCGACGAAGCCGGCCGCGATCCCGTGCCGACCTACCGGCAGCTCGCCGAGCAATACCATGCCCCGCGGCTGCGCGGCCCGTTCAATTTCGACGCACGCCGCGATGCCGGATTCGAGCAGGCTGAACTCGACGAACTGGCCGCGCAGGACGGGGCGGACGGAAGCGCGCCGCGCTGACCCGCTCGGGTTCGGCTGCGTTTCGACCGCCGCCGGCTGTCCAGGGCACCCGGCAGATGGCGCGTCCCGGCGGCCCGTGCGCGCCGGCGCCGCTAGAGCAGCGCCTCGACTGCCGACCACCGGAAAGAAAGCGCCGCCGCTATAATCGAACGACCATTCTTTTTTGAGCGGCTGCGATGAGTGCCTCGAGTTCTGTTTCCGATTTCGTCATGGTGCGCGGCGTCCAGCTGCATGTCCGGCGCTGGGGCCGGCCCGATGCGCCGACGCTGTTCATGCTGCATGGCTGGATGGACGTCGCGGCGTCGTTCCAGTTCGTCGTCGATGCGCTCGCGGGCGACTGGCAGGTGATCGCGCCCGATGCGCGCGGCTTCGGGCTGTCCGACTGGCCGGTCGCGCGGCAGGGTGGCGGTCACTACTGGTTCCACGAATATCTGGGCGATCTCGATGCGCTCGTCGACCACTATGCGCCGGTCGGCGAAGTCAACCTGGTCGGGCACAGCATGGGCGCGAACGTCGTGTGCCTGTATGCCGGCGCACGGCCGGAGCGCGTGCGGCGCGTGGTCGATCTCGAGGGTTTCGGGCTCGCGCCCGCGCGGGCCGAGCAGGCGCCGCGCCGGCTGCGCGGCTGGCTCGACGAGTTGCGCGAACCGCCCGCGCTGCGCCCTTATGCGTCACTCGACGACGTGGCGGCGCGCCTGACCAGGACCAATCCCCGGCTGGACCCGCGTCGCGCCGCGTTCCTCGCCGCGCACTGGTCGAAGCGCGGCGACGACGGCCTCTACCACCTGCTGGCCGACCCCGCTCACAAGATGCCGGGCCCGCTGCTGTACCGGCTCGACGAAGTGATGGCTACCTGGGCGCAGGTGCGTGCGAAGGTGCTGCACGTCGAGGCCGTCAACTCGCCGACGCTCGCACACATCGCCGGCGATATCCCGCTGCCGGAATTCAAGGCGCGTTTCAACGCGTTTCCCGACTGGCGCGAGAAGCTCGTCGAGGATGCTGGCCACATGGTGCATCACGACCAGCCCGAGCAGATCGCGGCGCTGATCGAGGCGTTCTGCGCGTAAGCCGCGCGTCGTCAGCGGCGGGGCAGGCGGGCGGCGCATTGCCGCGTTGCAGTAGAATGAAGCCTTACCTGCCATGCCGACAATGAACGCCGATCTCCACTGCCATTCGAATGTTTCCGACGGGTTGCTGTCGCCTGCCGACGTCGCGCGCCGCGCCCATGCCGGCGGCGTGACCCTGTGGGCGTTGACCGACCACGACGAAATCGGCGGTCAGGCGGCGGCGCGTAGCGAGGCGGAAGCGCTCGGCATGCGCTACCTGAGCGGCGTCGAGATTTCGGTCACGTGGGCGTCGCGCACCGTGCACATCGTCGGCCTGAACATCGATCCCGCGAATCCGGTGCTCGTCGACGGCCTGTATCGCACGCGCCACGGCCGCGCGGCGCGCGCGCTGGCGATCGGCGAGCAGCTCGCCACGCTCGGCATTCCCGGCGCGTACGAAGGCGCGCTGAAGTACGTATCGAATCCCGACCTGATCTCCCGCACGCATTTCGCGCGGTTTCTCGTCGAGAACGGCCATGCCGAATCGACGTCCGACGTGTTCGATCGCCTGCTCGGCGACGGCAAGCCCGGGTTCGTCCCGCACCGTTGGGCGACGCTGCCCGACGCCGTCGCCTGGATTCGGGCGGCCGGCGGCGAAGCCGTGGTCGCGCATCCGGGCCGTTATCGCTATACGCCCGTCGAATTCGACGCGTTTTTCGGCGAGTTCATCGATCTGGGTGGCCGCGCGATCGAGGTCGTGACGGGCAGCCACACGCCCGACCAGTACCGCGAATACGCGGACGTCGCACGCCGCTTCGGCTTCGAGGTATCGCGCGGCTCGGATTTCCATGCGCCAGGCGAGGGCCGTGTCGAGCTCGGCGGCCTGCCGCCGCTGCCGCCCGACCTGACGCCGGTCTGGGAGCGCTGGCTCTGACACCGGGCGGCGGTCTGCCGCCCGCGTTGCCGCCGGCGCGCGCATCCGATTTCTCTTCCTTTACGTACCCCCACGTACCCCCATGTCCCAGTTCTTCAGGATTCATCCGGATAATCCGCAACCGCGCCTGATCAAGCAGGCCGTGGAGATCGTCAGCAAGGGCGGCGTGATCGCGATGCCGACCGATTCGAGCTATGCGCTCGCGTGCCATCTCGACGACAAGGACGCGGTCGAGCGGGTGCGCCGGATTCGCGGCCTCGACGAGAAGCAGCACCTGTCGCTGCTCGTGCGCGACCTGTCGGAGCTCGCCAACTTCGCGATGGTCGACAACCGCCAGTACCGCCAGATCAAGTCGGTGACGCCCGGCCCGTACGTGTTCATCCTGCAGGCGACCAAGGAAGTGCCGCGCCGGCTGTCGCATCCGTCGCGCAAGACGATCGGGTTGCGCGTGCCCGATCACGCGATCACGCTCGCGTTACTGGAGTCGCTCGGCCAGCCGCTGCTCGGCACGACACTGATCCTGCCGCCGGACGACGAGCCGCTCAACGATCCCGAAGACATTCGCGCGCGGCTCGAGAAACAGGTCGATCTCGTGATCGACGGTGGCGCGTGCCCGCGCGAGCCGTCGACGGTGATCGACCTCACCGGCGACGAGCCTGAGCTCGTGCGCGCGGGGCGCGGCGCGCTCGAGCCGTTCGGCCTCTCGGCGCCGTAAGCGCGCCGTTCCATTTTTTGCGCGAGTGCGCTTGTTACAATAACGCGATATGGATGCTTCCCTGATACAGACCATCGCCGTCTACGCGCTGCCCGTGATCTTCGCGATCACGCTGCACGAGGCCGCGCACGGCTACGCCGCCCGCCTGCTCGGCGACAACACCGCCTACATGATGGGACGCGTGTCGTTCAACCCGATGCGCCACATCGATCCGCTCGGCACGATCGCGATTCCGCTCGCGATGTATTTCCTGACGGGCGGCGCGTTCCTGTTCGGCTATGCGAAGCCGGTGCCGGTGTCGTTCGGCAACCTGCGCGATCCGCGCTGGGGCAGCCTGTGGGTATCGCTCGCGGGGCCGGCCTGCAACTTCGTGCAGGCGCTGATCTGGGGCGTGCTGACGCTCGTGCTGCCCGCCGTCGGCATCGACGAGCCGTTCTTCACGCGGATGGCGTTTGCCGGCGTCAGCGCGAACCTCGTGCTGGGCGTGCTGAACCTGTTTCCGCTGCCGCCGCTCGACGGCGGCCGCATCCTGGCGGCGCTGCTGCCGACGAAGCAATCGATCGCGCTGTCGCGCATCGAGCCGTACGGTTTCATCATCGTCCTCGCGCTGGTCGCGACGGGCGTGCTGACGAACTTCTGGCTGCGCCCGCTCGTCAACGTCGGCTACGCCGTCCTGAGCGCCATCCTGTCCCCATTCGCCTCGCTTTTCTAACGACAATCATGTTCCCTGAACGTATTTTCTCCGGCATGCGACCCACCGGGTCGCTGCACCTCGGTCATTACCACGGCGTGCTGAAAAACTGGGTGAAGCTGCAGTCCGAGTACCCGTGCTTCTTCTGCGTCGTCGACTGGCATGCGCTGACGACGCACTACGAGACTCCCGAGGTCATCGAGAAGAACGTGTGGGACGTGCTGATCGACTGGCTTGCGTCCGGCATCGATCCGGCCCAGGCGACGCTGTTCATCCAGAGCAAGGTGCCCGAACATGCCGAACTCGCGCTGCTGCTCGGCATGAGCACGCCGCTCGGCTGGCTCGAACGCGTGCCGACCTACAAGGAGCAGATGGAGAAGCTGAAGGACAAGGATCTGTCGACCTACGGCTTCCTCGGCTACCCGGTGCTGATGGCGGCCGACATCCTGCTGTATCGCGGCTCGCTCGTGCCGGTCGGTGAAGACCAGGTGCCACACGTCGAGATGACGCGCGAGATCGCGCGCCGCTTCAACTACCTGTACGGCCGCGAGCCGGGCTTCGAGGAGAAGGCGCTCGATGCCGCGAAGAAACTCGGCGGCAAGCGCGCGAAGCTCTATCACGAGCTGCGCAATGCATACCAGCAGGAGGGCGACGACGAGGCGCTCGAACAGGCGCGCGCGATGCTGCAGGAATCGCAGAGTCTGTCGATGAGCGACCGCGAGCGCCTGTTCGGCTATCTCGAAGGCGCGCGCAAGATCATCCTCGTCGAGCCGCAGGCGCTCCTCACCGAAGCATCGCGGATGCCGGGTCTCGACGGGCAGAAGATGTCCAAGTCGTACGGCAACACGATCGGCCTGCGTGAAGACGCCGAGACGATCACGAAGAAGGTCCGCACGATGCCGACCGATCCCGCGCGCGTGCGCCGCACCGATCCGGGTGATCCCGACAAGTGCCCGGTGTGGCAGCTGCACCAGGTCTATACGGACGAAGCGACGCACGACTGGGTGCAGAAGGGCTGTCGTTCGGCGGGCATCGGCTGCCTCGATTGCAAGCAGCCGGTCGTCGAAGGGATCCTGCGCGAGCAGCAGCCGATGCTCGAGCGTGCGCAGAAGTACATGGACGATCCGTCGCTGCTGCGCGCGATCGTCGCGGACGGTTGCGACAAGGCGCGCAAGTATGCGACGGAAACGATGCGCGACGTGCGCGACGCGATGGGCCTGTCGTACAACTGATCGACCGCATGAGCGCATCCGTCATCGCCGCCGCGGGCGGCCACGTCGCCCAGGCCGAGCCGTCGCGCTGGGTCGCGCAATGGTCGCGGCTCGTGCCGGCAGGCGGCGCGGTGCTGGATGTCGCCGCGGGCGGCGGGCGCCATGCGCGCTGGTTCGCGTCGCGCGGGCATCCGGTCGTCGCACTCGACCGCGACCCGGTCGCGCTGGCCGCGTTGCGTGCGATTCCGGGCGTCGACGCCCGTGACGCCGATCTCGAAGGCGCGCCGTGGCCATTGCCGGCCGGCGAGCAGTTTTCGGCGGTGATCGTCACCCATTATCTGCATCGTCCGCTCTGGCCCCATCTGCTCGATGCGGTGGCGCCGGGCGGCGTGCTCATCTACGAAACCTTCGCGCAAGGAAACGAATCGGTCGGTAAACCGTCCAACCCCGCGTTCCTGCTCGCCCCGGGCGAGCTGCTGGATGCCGTGCACGGCCGCCTGCGGGTGGTGGCGTACGAGGACGGGTTCGTTGCCGCGCCGCGCGAGGCGTTCGTCCAGCGTCTCTGCGCAGTGCGCGAGGGCGCGACCCCGAAGGCGGGGGCGGGAATTCCACGTTACGAACTGCCCGGCTAATCCGCTACAATCTCAACGTTTACCGGTACATAACCTCAATCGCGTTTCATGGCTAACGGCACCCAAGACGGCATTCAAATCCGCGGCAGCATCCCCGCGATCGTCACCCCGATGCTCGAAGACGGCAGTCTCGACCTGCCGGCGTTTCGCAAACTGATCGACTGGCATATCGCGGAAGGCACCGATGCGCTCGTCGTGGTCGGTACGAGCGGCGAGTCGGCAACGCTCAACGTCGAAGAGCACATCCTGATGATCCGCACGGCGGTCGAGCATGCGGCGAAACGCATCCCGATCATCGCGGGCGCGGGCGGCAACTCGACCGCCGAGGCGATCGAGCTGACGAAGCACGCGAAAGCTGTCGGCGCGGACGCGACGCTGCAGGTCGTGCCGTACTACAACAAGCCGACGCAGGAAGGCATGTACCGTCACTTCAAGACGATCGCCGAAGCGGTCGACCTGCCGGTGATCCTGTACAACGTGCCGGGCCGCACGGTCGCGGACATGGCGAACGAGACGATGCTGCGCCTCGCGGAAGTCCCGGGCATCATCGGCGTGAAGGAAGCGACCGGCAACATCGATCGCGCCGCGCACCTGATCAAGGCTGCACCGAAGCATTTCGCGATCTATAGCGGCGACGATCCGACGGCAATCGCGCTGATGCTGCTCGGCGGCCACGGCAACATCTCGGTCACGGCGAACGTCGCACCGCGTGCGATGAGCGAGCTGTGCCGCGCGGCGCTGGCCGGCGACGTACAGACGGCCCGCGAACTGCACATGAAGCTGCTGTCGCTGCACAAGAACCTGTTCATCGAGGCGAACCCGATTCCGGTGAAGTGGGCGCTGCAGGCGATGGGCAAGATGCAGGGCGGCATCCGGCTGCCGCTCACGGCGCTCGACGAGCGCTGCCACGATGCCGTGCGTTCGGCCCTCGTCGAGGCCGGCGTCCTCGCCTGATGCCGGGGCGGCCGCGTCCTGCGGCCGCCGGCTCGTACCCTGATCAACCCGCACCGGCCGGCTCCGTCCGGCGCCGCTCCTGACGAGCGTTCTAGCAAGACGAAGGATTTCATGAAACGTTTCGCCTTTTCCTCTCGCGCCATCCAGATGTCGGTGGTGGCGCTGGCGCTGGGCGCGCTCGCCGGCTGCGATACGCTGAACGACTATCTGGCCCCCGACCGGGTCAACTACAAGAACACCGGTTCGGCGCCGCCGCTCGCGGTGCCGAGCGACCTGAAGCCGGTGCCGACGACGCAGCAGTTCGTCGCGCCGCCGAGCAACGCCGGCCTCGGCACGCTGCCGCCGCGGGCCACGACCCAGGCCGGCAACGCGACCGACGGCATTCCGAGCGCGCAGGATCCGTTCGGCATGCACATCGAGCGCGACGGCGACCGCCGCTGGCTCGTCGTCGATGGCCGGACGCCCGAGCAGCTGTGGCCGATCCTGAAGGAGTTCTGGCAGGAGAACGGCTTCTCGCTGAAGACCGACGCGCCGTCGACGGGCATCATGGCCACCGACTGGGCCGAAAACCGCGCGAACATTCCTGACGACTGGTTCCGTCGCACGATCGGCAAGGTCATCGATTTCGCATACTCGTCCGGTACGCGCGACCGCTTCCGTACGCTCGTGAACCGCACGTCGGACGGCAACACCGACATCTCGATCACGCACAGCGCGATGGAAGAAATGATGGTCGGCCCGCAGGGCGGCACGTCGTCGCGCTGGGAGGAGCGTCCGCGCAACCCGGTGCTGGAAGCCGTGTTCCTGTCGAAGTTGATGCAGAAGTTCGGCCTGACCGATGCGCAGGCGAAGCAGCTGCTGACCGATGCACGCCCCGCGACGGCGCCGGCGCAGGTCAGCGACGCGAGCAACGGCGCGGCAACGCTGCAGCTGGCCGAGTCGTTCGACCGTGCGTGGCTGCGAGTGGGTCTGGCGCTCGACCGGACCAACTTCACGGTCGACAATCGCGACCGCGAGAAGGGCGTGTACACCGTGCGCTATGCGAATTCCATGGAAGAGCTGAAGCGTGACGGCCTGTTCGGCAAGCTGTTCTACGGCGGCCCGGCGGCCGCGAAGCCGGGCAAGGAATTCCTGGTCAACGTGCGTGCGCAAGGCAACGGCGGCACGCAGGTCGCGGTGATCGGCGCAAACGGTCAGGTCGACAACTCGTCGGACGCGCAGCGGATCATTTCGCTGCTCCACGCGCAGCTGAACTGAGCGCGTGCGATTCGCCAGCCTCGGAAGCGGCAGCGAAGGCAACGCGCTGGTCGTCGAGGCCTCGAGCGGCACGACGACCACCCGCGTGCTGCTCGATTGCGGCTTTTCCGCCAAGGAGGTCGAGCGTCGGCTCGGCCGTCTGAATCTCTGCATCGGCGATCTCGATGCGATCCTGATTACCCACGAACACAGCGACCACGTCGGCAGTGCGCTGACGCTCGCCCGCCGGGCGTCGCTGCCACTCTACATGAGCTGGGGCACCGCGCGCGCGGTCGGCGCGGACGAGGCCGATGTCGACCTCCACGTGCTGTGGGGCGACGAGACGGCCGCGATTCGCGATCTGGCCGTGATGCCCTATACGGTCCCTCACGACGCGCGCGAGCCGCTCCAGTTCGTCTTTATGGACGGCTGCAGCCGGCTCGGCGTGCTGACGGACGTCGGCATGGCCACGCCGCACATCACGACGGTACTGAGCGGTTGTGACGCGCTGGTGCTCGAATCCAACCACGACACCGCAATGCTGGCCGCGAGCCGCTATCCGCAGTCGCTGAAGGCGCGCATCGGCGGCAACCACGGCCACCTGAGCAACGACGCGGCGGCGGCCATCCTCGCATCGCTTGAGCGCAGCCGTCTCCGGCACTTGGTCGGGGCGCATCTGAGCCAGCAGAACAACCTGCCGGAACTGGTCCGCCAGGCGTTTGGCGGCGTACTGGGGACGAACGGGGAGGACGTGATCGTAGCCACGCAGGACGCGGGCTTCGACTGGCTGGCGCTCGAATGAGCGGGGCAGGGCCGTTGCGGCGGCCCGGTACGACTGCCGGGCGACAGACGCGAAAACGGCAGACGTAAAAAAACCGGCCCTCGGGCCGGTTTTTTTTCAGCTGACGCTGAGGCTTACTGGCTTGCGCCCGAAGCCGGAGCAGCCGTCGCTGCCGAAGCAGCCGACGCCACTGCAGCAGCAGCGTCGCTCGCAGCAGCCGTTGCCGACGAAGCAGCGGCAGCAGCGTCGCTCGCTGCACCAGCAACTGCCGAAGCAGCCGTCGAAGCAGCAGCAGCCGCGTCGCTTGCAGCCGACGAAGCAGCTTGATCAGCGCTCTTGTTGCAAGCAGCCAGTGCAACAGCAGCCAACAGGGAAGCTACGAGGAGGGATTTCTTCATGATCACGTCCTTTTATGGTTAAAGGTAAGCAACAGCGCGAAACAATACCGGTAATGTGCTCCAACACCGACCTGGGCCGCTGGTGGAGATGCACTTCTAGAGCGTGAATCTTCCCTACGGCTTGGGCGGAAATTATATGCACTTTCCTATCGACCGTCGACAAATGCGGGGTCAATACGTTGTCTTTCCCATACAGAATTTGATCTGTACGGGCATACGGGGCGACTCACACTAATTCCGGTTTCCGACCCGTATCCAGCCCGCACGATACCACTCGTGCAATAAAGCTGTCATTGAGGGAGCCCGGGATAGTGTTACAAACCGTTTCGCCTCCATCTGGCGTTGATTGGCCAGTTCGGGCAGCCATTCGCTGGCTTGCTCGAGCGGTCCTTCCTCGCCATTAATGAAGTACGAGCGCGCGTTATACATCAATGCGGCCCTTCTGTCGAGACACACGCCACGACGTGACGCTTGCGTGACGAACGCGGCTTCGGACAGCGGCCGCGCGGGTGGGTCGAAAACGACGTTCGGTTTGGGCTCGCTCAGGTAGCAGCCGAGAAACTCTGCGACGTCGCGCTTGCGCCAGCGAATCGCGTCGACGATCTCGGCAACGCGCTCGACCATCGCCGGAGGCAGTTGCGCGGGCGTGTCGACGGCCGGCTGCTTCGGGTCGCGGTAGAGGTCGTCGCCGCACCCGTCCCGCAGGCCGCCACGCTCCGCGAGATAGTACAGGAACTGGGCGCCCAGTTCGCCTGCGGACGGCGCCCGGAAGCCGATCGAGCAGGTCATGCATTCGCCTTCGGCCACGCCGTCGTGCGCGATGTGCGGCGGCAGGTACAGCATGTCGCCGGGTTCCAGCACCCATTCGTCGCTCGGCTCGAAGTTTTCGAGGATCTTCAGCGGCACGTCCGGCTGCAGCGACAGGTCCTTCTGCGCGCCGACGCGCCAGCGGCGCCGGCCCTCGACCTGCAGCAGGAAGACGTCGTATGAATCGAAATGCGGGCCGACGCCGCCGCCGTCCGTCGCGTACGAGATCATCAGGTCGTCCAGCCGCGCGTCGGGGATGAAGCGGAAGCGGTCGAGCAGCGCGCGCGCCGCGTCGACGTGCAGGTCGAGCCCTTGTACGAGCAGGGTCCAGGCCTTGCGCGTGACGGCCGGCAGCGAGCCCGGTTCGAACGGGCCGTGAGCCAGTTGCCACTTGTTACGAAAATGGGTGATCAGTCGCGATTCCGCGTCATAGTCCGTGGCGAGCTCGAACAGCGCGTCGCGCGAGACCGGCGACGCGACGCCGGGGATCGCCTGGCGGATCAGGAGCGGCTTCTTCTGCCAGTAGCCGCGCATGAATTGCGTCGGCGTAAGACCGCCGAGCAGCGGTGTGGGAAGATCGGAGGGCGGCGCGCCGAGCGGGGCGGCAGCGGCATCCCGCGGTTCGGCTTGAGACCGGTTGCGCATCGTATAATGAGACTTGTATTTGGGAGAATTGGATGAAAATCGCAAAAAACACCGTCGTGTCGGTCACTTACAAGCTGTCGGATGCACAGGGCAATCTGATCGAGGAAAGCGACGAGCCGATGGTTTATCTGCACGGCGGCTATGATGGCACGTTCCCCAAGATCGAGGAACAGCTCGACGGCCACGAGCCGGGCTACGAGGCACAGGTCCAGCTCGAGCCGCAGGACGCGTTCGGCGACTACGATCCCGAACTCGTGAAGATCGAGCCGCGCGATCGTTTTCCCGAGCCGCTCGAAGTGGGCATGCAGTTCGAAGGCACGCCGGAAGACGGCGACGAGGAAGTCGATTCGCTGATCTATACGGTCACCGACATCGCCGAAGACAAGGTCGTGCTCGACGGCAACCACCCGCTGGCAGGCATGGCGCTGCGTTTCGCGCTGACCGTGAAGGACGTTCGCGAAGCCACCGAAGACGAAATCGAGCATGAGCACGCACATGGCGCTGAAGGGCTCGAGATCGTCGACGAGGACGAAGACGAAGACGGCGAAGCGCCGTCAGGGCGCACCCTGCACTGAGCTTGCAGGCAGGCCGGGCGCCGGCCCCGACGCTGGGGTTGGCACGGGCCACGACGCGCCGCCCGGGGCGGTGCCGTCGCCCTGCAGCGGCGGCGCGACCGACGACGAGTCAGGTAGCGCCGGCAATGCAGGGATTTCCGGCATCTGCGGCAGCGGGACGTCGTCACGGGGCACGAGCGGCAGCGCGGGCGGCACGGGCAGGTTCTTCGGTACTTCCTGCAGGCTCACGTTGAAGATCGTCTGCCGTGCCGGCGACACGCTCACCTTGACCCACTGATTCACCGGATGGCGCGGTCCGATCGCGACGCGCGTCACGTTACCGACCAGTTCACCGTCGTCCGCACGCAGCGGGCGGTCGATCAGAAAGCCGTTCGCCAGCGCTTCGCTGCTCGCGTGCATCACGAGTATCGGGCCGCGGAACGTCGCCGCCGCCTTCACCAGCGTTCGTTTCAACTCGCGGAAGCCGTCCCGCACGCGCGGCCGGTTGAAACGCAGCCATGCGAAGCGTTCCGCGCGTTCATAGCGCTCGAACTGCGGATCGCCTTCGAATATCACCACCATCGCACGCGCCTCGCGCCGCTTCGCGTATTCGGCCGCGTGGTCGATCCAGAAACCGTTCGCGATGATGCGGTCCTCGAATTCGCCGTTGCGGCCGCCGGCCGTCAGGTAATGGTTGTTCGGCGCCGGCGCGTTGAGTGCGACGTAGACGATGTCGTCGCGCATCCAGCGTGCATTTTCCCGATACGGCCGGAACCGTGCGACTTCGCTTTCCCGCGTGATCGGCAGCGCGCCGGGATCGGGCAGTGCCGAATCGGCGAGCAGCGTCTGCCGCAGGAAGTCGAGCCGCTCGACCGGATCGTAGCTACCGCCGGCCACGGTGTTGCACGTTGCCCAGTCGTCGTGACCGGGAACGAATACGAGCGGCACGCGTGCCGCATCCAGGATCGCGCCGCGCTGCGAATACAGTGCATCGCGGCACGCTTCCTTCGAACCCTTCAGATCGCCCGCATACACCACGAACGCGAGATTGCGCTCGCGCGCGATCGCATCGAGCAGCCGCTGGGCGGCCGGTTCGTCCGCAGGAGTGTTGATCACGCCCGACACGACCGCGAACGAGTAGGGCGCGGTGCTGCGCTTCGGCGGCGCAGCCAGCGCGGCGGCCTGCGCGAGCGCGAGCACCGCCGCGACGAGCGCGGCGGCGGCGCGTGCCGGCAGGCCGCGCGGAATGCGCTTACGCGTGCCCGTCGGCATCGTGCGACCGGACCAGCGTGCGCAGTTCGTACAGCAGGTCGAGCGCCTCGCGCGGCTTGAGATCGTCGGGATCGATGTCGCGCAGTTTTTCGAGCGCCGGATGCGGTGTGTCGGGCAGCGCCGGTGAGTCCGCGCATTCGAGATCGTCGGCGGCCACCGGCGGCGCGCTGAACAGGTCGAGCTGCGGCGTGTGCTGCGACGCCGACTGCTGTTCGAGGTACGCGAGGTGCTTGCGCGCGGCACGGATCACGGGCGCCGGAACGCCTGCGAGCTGTGCGACCTGCAGGCCGTAGCTCTGGTTGGCCGGGCCTTCGTTGACCGCGTGCAGGAACACGATGCCGTGGCCGTGCTCGACGGCCGACAGGTGGACGTTGGCCGCTTGCGGAAATTCCGCCGGCAGTTGCGTCAGCTCGAAGTAGTGCGTCGCGAACAGCGTGTAGCACGCGTTGTGTGCCAGCAGGTGGCGCGCGATGGCCCATGCGAGCGCGAGGCCGTCGAACGTCGACGTGCCGCGGCCGATCTCGTCCATCAGCACGAGGCTTTGCGGTGTCGCGTCGTTGAGGATCGCCGCGGCTTCGGTCATCTCGACCATGAACGTCGAGCGGCCGCCCGCGAGATCGTCCGCCGCGCCGATGCGCGTGAAGATCCGGTCGATCGGGCCGAAGCATGCCGACCTGGCCGGCACGTAGCTGCCGACGTAAGCCATCAGTGCGATCAACGCGGTCTGCCGCATGAACGTCGACTTACCGCCCATGTTCGGGCCGGTGATCAGCAGCAGCTTGCGCTCGGCGCCGAACCGGCAGTCGTTCGCGATGAACTGTTCGACCTGCGCCTCGACGACCGGGTGGCGGCCCTGTTCGATTTCGATGCCGATCTCGTCGGTGAAGGTCGGCGCGACCCAGTCGAGCGCGCGGGCGCGTTCCGCGAATGCGGCGAGCAGGTCGAGTTCGGCGAGCGCCGATGCGACGCGCTGACACTCGGGGATGAACGGCAGCAGTGCCTGCAGCACTGCGTCGTACAGCGCGCGTTCGCGCGCCAGGGCGCGTTCCTGCGCGGACAGCGCCTTGTCCTCGAAAGTCTTCAGTTCGGGCGTGATGTAGCGCTCGGCATTTTTCAACGTCTGGCGCCGGCGATAGTCGTCGGGCACCTTGTCGGTCTGGCCGCGCGTGACCTCGATGTAGAAGCCGTGCACCTTGTTGTATTCGACGCGCAGGTTCGCGATGCCGGTGCGCGTGCGCTCGCGCGCTTCGAGATCGATCAGGAACTGTCCGCAGTTTTCCGAGATGTCGCGCAGCTCGTCGAGCTCCGCGTCGTAGCCGCGCGCGATCACGCCGCCGTCTCGCACCATCGCGGCCGGTTCGGGCGCGATCGCGCTCGTCAGCAGGTCGAGGCATTCGGCGGGCGGTGCGAGTGCCGCGTCGACGCGGGTGAGGGCGTCCGCGTTCGGGACGATCGCGCTGATACGCTCGCGTAGCGCGGGGAGGGCGGCGAACGTGTCGCGCAGGCTCGACAAGTCACGCGGGCGCGCGGACAGCAGTGCGAGGCGCCCGGTGATCCGTTCGACGTCCGCGATCTGGCGCAGCGCACTGCGCAGCGCATCGAGGCTTGCGTTTGCCGGTGCATCGAGCAGCGCGCCGATCGCCTGCTGGCGCGATTGCGCGGCGACCGACGCTCGCGGCGGGTGATGCAGCCAGTGACGCAGCAGGCGGCTGCCCATCGTCGTGCAGCAGGTGTCGAGCAGCGAATACAGGGTCGGCGACTCGGTGCCGCGCAGCGTCTCGGTCAGTTCGAGGTTGCGGCGCGTGGCCGGATCGAGCCCGATGTACTCGGTTTCGTTTTCGACCTTCAGGCTGCGCACGTGCCGCAACTGCTGGCCCTGTGTGGCCGCTGCGTAGAGCAGCAGCGCGCCGGCCGCGCCGCACGCGCTCGTCAGCGAATGTGCGCCGAAGCCGTCGAGGCTCGCGACATCGAGCTGGTCGCACAGGCGCTGTGTGCCCGACGCGATGTCGAAGTGCCACGCCGGCACGCGCTTGCTTGCGCCTGCGCCTGCCGGCACGGCGTCGGTTGCGCCGTCCGGCGTCAGGATCTCGGCCGGCCGGATGCGCTCGAGCGCGGCAGCGAGTTGCTCGGGTTCGATTTCTGCGAGCCGCAGCGCGCCGCTTGCGAGGTTCAGCCACGCGAGGCCGACATTGACCGCGACGCCACGCTTGTTGTGGCCCGTGCACATCGCGAGCAGGTAAACATCGTTCTTGTCGGACAGCAGTGCTGCATCGGTCAGCGTGCCGGGCGTGACGACGCGCACGACCTTGCGCTCGACGGGGCCCTTCGACGTGGCGGGATCGCCGATCTGTTCGCAGATCGCGACCGATTCGCCCATCTTCACGAGCTTGGCGAGATACTGTTCGACCGCGTGGTGCGGTACGCCCGCCATCTTGATCGGCGTGCCGGCGGATGCGCCGCGTTGCGTGAGGGTCAGGTCGAGCAGGCGTGCGGCCTTTTCCGCGTCTTCGAAGAACAGCTCGTAGAAGTCGCCCATCCGGTAGAAGACAAGCGTGTCGGGATGGTCGGCCTTGATGCGCAGGTACTGCTGCATCATTGGAGTGACGGGTGCAGGTGCTGCGGTGGGTTGCGTGCTCATGTGACCGGGAAAAGTTGCTTTGGCTGCCCGAGTTTACCAGTGGCTTCAGCGTTCACGCGCGAAGTTCGCCGTTTGGCCAGGTGCGGGTGATGGTGAGCGGCAGCCAAGCGTTTCCAAACTCTCGCGACGCTAGACAACGAACAAGCAATCACAAAATATCAGAGACGGACCATTAGTACATATCTTCGCCCGGCTTGCACCAGGGCAAAGGTATTGACCGCATCGTAAACGTCACTCTGCGCGTATCGACGTTCGCATTCTGCGCGTGAATAAAATCTACGAAACGGTATTGATTTGGAGGTGGCAGATCTTCGCTGGCTCCCAGTCCAAACTGACGGCAGTGAGGCGTCTCGACACGAATGAACCCGTACTCGCCGTCCGGGCCATTCATATGCCTAGATAGATCCTTTGATAACCCGATGAGAGTCGCAGCGTTCTGTCCCTGCGCTGTCGAAACGACCGACAAGCCTGTTAATGCAACCAGAATGAGTAGTGACTTCACAAGCTGCCCAGTTGGTTTTTCGCGACGACGCATGATTGTGACACGTTCGATGCCATGCCCTTTTCGGCTAACGACAGATTCTGAAAAGGGGGCGTAGGTCTTGGCGTAGCTTTGCGGGCTGATCCCTGTCAGGCGAGGCGCAGGTACTGCTGCATCATTGGAGTTACGGAGGCAGGTGCTGCTGCTGATTGCGTGCTCATGTGACCGGGAAAAGTTGCTTTGGCTGCCCGAGTGTACCAGCGGCCCAGACATGGAGGGGCCAAGTCTGCCTTTAGGTCAGCCCCTTCAGATCTGCCGAAGCTCTCTCCCTGCATTCGTTCCATCGCGACTGCGCCCTTGACCTGAGTCAATCGGCGGTGATCGACTCCGCTTAAAGTAAATTCACGTCGGAGTTGATGGACGTGCGGTAAGGGATACCACGGGTCTGCCACTGACGGAAATGGCTCGGGAAATCGAGCTTCTGCGGGGGAAACGTCGTGAACAGAGGCATTATGAGATATCAATTCACTGCCATGCTCGCCGCACTATTTGCGGGGTATGCCACGTCGACGACTGCCTGTGCGCAGACGTTAGACAAAATCTCCCGGTCCAATCAAATCGTTGTTTCGTACAGGGAAGCCGCCGTGCCGTTCAGCTATCTGCTGACGCCGCATAAAGCCGTGGGCTTTTCGATGGACGTAACCGAAGCAATCGTCGACGACGTTCGCAAGGCACTTCGCAGGCCGGATCTGAGGGTCGCCTATGTGCCGGTTACCGGACAAAATCGCATTCCGCTGCTCGTCAATGGCAGCTACGACCTGGAGTGCGGGTCGACGACAAACACGTCGGCGCGCAGCAAGGATGTCGCGTTTTCGATCAATTACTTTTATGCCGGTACGCGGCTGATGGCGAAACGGGCGTCGCACATTGGGGATTATGCCGACCTCGCGCATAAGGCTGTCGTGACAGTCGGCGGAAGTACGAATGAAAAAACGCTGCGACGCCAACTCGAAGCGCAGCACATCGATGCCGAAGTCGCGCTGACAAAAGATTACGCCGAGGCCCTGAAGATCGTCGCGGACGACAAAGCAGCAGCACTCGCGCTCGATGACGTTCTGCTGTATGGGTTGAGGGCGAACGCTGACGACCCGAGTACGTGGGTTGTCACCGGGAACGCACTGCAGGTGGAGCCGTACGCATGTATGGTGCGCAAAGACGATCCAGTGTTCAAGCGACTCGTCGATGGCACGCTCACTCGGCTCATGAAAAGTGGCGAATTCACTCGCCTGTACGCAAAGTGGTTCGAATCACCGATTCCGCCGCGCGGCGCGAATCTCAACATGCCGATGAGCGCGGCGCTAAAGGGAAATCTCGTCACGCGCAGTGATCGGCCTGCGCAATGACTAGCCATGGTGCGGACATAGCTAAGCGCCGCGCTTGAATCGCGGCCGTTCCGTTGCGACTTACTGGGCACTCAATGCGGCCAACTAAAGCGGGCGTTTGGCGGCGTAAGCGGCATTGCCGTGTTGTCGATGGCTGCTTCTCCTGAGTGCCCGGATGCAACTTCGCTGATACCTGGCTGCGCCATCGAGGCGGGGGCGAGAATGTTTGGTGCCTCATTGAGGCAGAGCCACTCAGTGGTACCGGGTTGCAGCGGATCGGACTCCGACAGCCAGTTTGTACCACACTGACGGCAGTGATACTGTCGGACGACTATTGTGGGCCGTCCTAGTGGGCGCAACTTTTTGGGCTTGTGCAATTCCACCAGTTCGTCGTGTGCGACCTGAGTCGGGATCGTGCACATTCGCATGCAAGCTTGGCAAGGCATGTGAGTCAGCCTCTCAAGAATTTATCCGCTCGCTGAAACGTCTCTTGGCACATGACTCAATAGTCTGCGGATTGCAACGCGATCGGTATTGCACCGCTCCCACGTTCAATTAAAGCACGCTCGCTATCGTGATGGGCGCCAATTTTCTCCGGGAAAGGGTGGCGTAGCTATCAGCGTAGGTTTGTGCGGCAGGCGTTATCAGATAAGGTGAAGGTACTGCTGCATCATTGGAGTGGCGGTAGCAGGTGCTGCGGTGGGTTGCGTGCTCATGTGACCGGGAAAAGTTGCTTTGGCTGCCCGAGTTTACCAGCGGGCCGGATGCGCTTGGGCGAAGTTCGCCGTTTGGCCAGTTGCTGGTGTTGGAGAACGGTAGCGATCGTTATCACCCGGCTTTAGCGCCCCGACTCGCGCATAACGGTAACAAAGACTAGCCATTCGACATCGTCCAGCAGATCGTCGACAATCTGCACGCGCGTCGTGCAACGGCATGGCAGTCTCGCATTGCTCAAAGGATTTGGCGTATGTCGAAGTCTTCGAACTGACGCACCGGAAATTGCCATGAGATATCCGAGAACCGCGTTCATTCTGTCGGCGATCGATCCGGATCTTCTGTACCCGTGCCTTGAGGTTCGATTCGAAACCGACCACCTTGATGCGCTGCGGCGACTGGTCGACCCGGACGCACCAGAGGATGCGGACCTCGACGACTGCTATCTTCTATCGCCGACACAGGTCGCCGCCGTATGCGACACCTTTGCGATCGAGTTTGACCATGGTTCGCGTGATGCCGTCATCTCGAAGTATGTCGATACTGGTGTTCGTATCCCTTACCTTGTCCATACAGGTTACGAACTGGCTTTGATGGTGCAAGGGCGCAAACCATTCGGGTTCATCGAATTCAACAGCGAATGGTGGCCGTCGGTCATACTGAAGGCTCGCTTCGACGAGTATGTGGCTCAAGGCGTCTTGCACTCGCACGAAATCATCCATGACGCACCGGCCCGTCCAGGTCTTCCCGCGCGTCGAATTGGGCAAATTCTGTATACGCTCAAAGGCGAGGAGTGGCGCATCCCGGCTCTGGAATTTTTCCGTCAGAATCTCAACCGGCAAGGCGACGGCTGCGAGAACATGGAGCGCCTAGAGGGTGCGTTGCTCGGTTACGAGCGATGGCAAAACGACTGGTGGATCGACCATCTCGAGCGCAGCGGTACCGGCCTTTACGGCGCGTCCAGTATCGTCAAGGTGAACCGGGCGCAATTCGACTGGCTTGTCCATGCGGGTTTCCGGGCGCTTCCGCCGGTCGACGCACCGACGTTCACACTATACTCGTCGCGTTGGTTCGACGAGGATGCAATGAAAGCGGCCATGCGGAACGACCAGACCATTGAAGCGTTCGTTCAGTTCAACGTCGGGTTGGTTCACATCATGCACGCAGCCGATTTCCGGACCGCCGGCCCTTATGAGATTCCGGCAACACTGATTCCGACGATAAACCATCACCTCTTGCGCGCGGTAAGGGTCTTGATCCGTCGAAGTGATTGCCTCGAAGCTGCTTCGTAAGGAGGAATTCGGCCAGTTGTCGGCGGCGCAGAGGCGATGGCGAACGTTCATCATCGATTAGTTTCGATGTCTAACGGCCGAGCGACAAAAGCGCCGGCGTAGGTTTTGGCGTAGCTTTCGATCGGAAGCCTTGTCAGACAAGGCGCAGGTACTGCTGCATCATCGGGGTGTGGCCGGCGAAGGCTTCGGGCGACAGCGTGGTCATAGGTCAGGCATGAAGTTGTTGCTTGGGTTGCCCGAGTTTACCAGTGGCTTCCATGTGCAAGCGCGAAGTTCGCCGTTTGGCCAGTTGCGGGTGATCGGCGAACCCTTGCGTGCTGACGGCGTCCCGCATATCAGCGCGTGTGTTTGGACGTCAGGCGGCGTGCGCGGCTTAGAACCCGGCGGCGCGGCGCCGCCGGTCGGTTTCGAGCATGGCGGCCCGATCCGCGGCTCTCATTCCGCCCCTTTATCGCCTGGGAGACTAGCCACTCATTATCATCGACCGCAGACGATTTCGTCCGTCCGGACAGCGCTACAAACTGTGAAACGTTTGGCAGACCGCGTAATCCAGTTACTCGGTCTTTATATTTGCCCACGCTCTCGGGACTTACACCAATCAACCTCGTAAAACTGAAACTTAGGCAAGTTTCAATGAATGGAGCGTGCTAGTCTGAAACGGCAATATATATAAAAACGCAGTAAGTTCGGGGCACAAACATGAAGCAGGCCATACAGGATGCGGGGGGCGCGTGCGCGCAAAGTACCCTGGTGCCGCACGTTACAACGGTCGCGGACGAGTCGGAGCGGATCAATCTGATCGAGCTTGGTGCTCGCGTGTTGTCAGTGACCGTGCTGGGCGTATTTGCCTATCTGATTTATATACCGTGGCGATTGGACCCGAGCCGGATTACGCTGGTCCTGCTGCTGGTATCCGCGGTACTGACCGTCTGCATGTCGGCTTTTGCCAAATTGCCGAAACGGCGCGACTGGCATCCCGTTGCAGTGTGCTTGTCCCTGGGCGGTTCGTTCTACTGCCTGACCTATCAGCTGACTGCCAGTACCCAACTGATCCCGGAGTGGGCAGGGGGCGCCTGGCAAATATGCGGGATTGCGTGGCAACTGTTCGCGAAACGGTCGCTCGGGCGCTCGTTCGGCTTGCTGCCGGCGAATCGCGGCGTCGTTTCGACCGGAGCGTACCGGTTCATGCGCCACCCGATCTATGCCGGTTATCTGTTGTCCGAAATCGGTTTCCTGCTCGCAAACTTCAGTACGCGAAACCTGCTCGCGATCGGCATCTGGATGCTGTTGCAGATCGGGCGAATCAGTTTGGAAGAGCGGATGCTGTCGGAAGACGCCGATTATCGTGCGTACAAGACGAAGGTTCGGTACCGGCTGATTCCCGGTGTGTTTTGACGGGCGTGCCCAAAGCGCGCCGTGGTGGTGCGCCGGTGAAACAGACTGGCACGGCGAACGTGCAAAAGTCGGCGTACTCGGGTCACGGACCTTCGCACGCCGACTCTGTCCTGCGTGTCAGGACGTGTGTCCTGATGTGAGGCTGAGAGCCACCGCCTGCGCAACTTCGATGCCGTCGATCGCCGCCGAATAAATGCCGCCTGCATACCCGGCGCCTTCGCCGGCCGGATACAGGCCTTCGACGTTCATGCTCTGGTAATCGTCCTTGCGTCGAATCCGGATCGGTGACGACGTGCGCGTCTCCACACCGGTGAGCACTGCATCGTGCATCGCAAAGCCGGCGATCTTCTTGTCGATCTGGGGCAGGGCTTCACGGATCGCTTCGATCACGTAGTCCGGCAGCGCGGTGCTGAGATCGGTCGGGTTCACGCCCGGCTTGTACGACGGCTCCACGGAGCCCAGCGACGTCGACGGTCGGCCTGCGATGAAATCGCCGACCAGTTGACCCGGCGCGCGGTAATCGCCGCCGCCGAGTTCGAACGCGCGCTCTTCCCATTTGCGCTGGAACGCGATGCCCGCCAGCGGGCCGCCGGGATAATCGTCCGGCGTGATGCCGACGACGATACCCGCGTTCGCGTTGCGCTCGGCCCGCGAATACTGGCTCATGCCGTTGGTGACCACGCGGCCCGGCTCGGAGGTCGCCGCGACCACGGTGCCGCCAGGGCACATGCAGAAGCTGTAGACGGCGCGGCCGTTGCTGCAGTGGTGGACCACCTTGTAGTCGGCGGCGCCGAGCTGCTTGTGGCCCGCGAACTTGCCGAAGCGGCTGCGATCGATCAGCCCCTGCGGATGCTCGATGCGAAAACCCAGCGAGAACGGTTTGGCTTCGATATAGACGCCGCGATCGTGCAGCATCTGGAAGGTGTCGCGCGCGCTGTGGCCCACGGCCAGCACCACGTGGTCGCACCGCAGCGTTTCTCCGTTCGAGAGCTTCAGCGAGCGCACCTTGCCCTGATCGATCTCGATGTCGTCGACCCGCGTTTCGAAACGCACTTCACCACCCAGTTCGTGGATGGACGCACGCATTTTTTCCACCATGCTGACGAGGCGGAACGTGCCGATATGCGGTCGGCTCAGATACAGGATGTCTTCCGGTGC
Source organism: Burkholderia sp. 22088 (assembly GCF_052045915.1). Taxonomy (NCBI): domain Bacteria; kingdom Pseudomonadati; phylum Pseudomonadota; class Betaproteobacteria; order Burkholderiales; family Burkholderiaceae; genus Burkholderia; species Burkholderia sp. 22088. Next base: position 147,423 of record NZ_JBQEPY010000015.1, on the reverse strand, counting down.
GCCTGCCTTGACGAATTCGTCCAGCACCTTGCGGCCATAGTGGTTGGGATCCTTGATCTGGCTGTACAGCTTGCCGTCGGAAAACGTCCCGGCCCCGCCTTCGCCGAACTGCACGTTGGATTCGGGGTTGAGCACGCTCTTGCGCCACAGGCCGAAGGTGTCCTTGGTGCGCTCGCGCACGGCCTTGCCGCGTTCGAGGATGATGGGACGGAAACCCATCTGCGCGAGGATCAGCCCAGCGAACAGGCCGCACGGCCCCATGCCGATCACGACCGGGCGCAGGAAATTGCCGTGCTCGGGCGCCTTCGTGACGAAGTGGTACGCCATGTCGGGCGTCACGCCGCAATGCGGCTTGCCGGCGAGGCGCTTGATCGCGGCCGCTTCGTCCGCGACTTCGACGTCGACGATATACGTGAGCTTGATGTCGGCGCGCTTGCGCGCATCGTGCGCACGACGGAACACGGTGTAACGGAGGAGCTCGTCCGCGGCCACGCCAAGCTCCGCGAGGCGCGCGCGAATCGCGGCCTCGAGCGCGCTTTCGGGGTGGTCGAGGGGGAGTTTAATTTCGCTTAGCCGTAACATGGGGACTCGGATGCGATTGCCACGGCGTCGTGGCGGTGTTGATACGGTCGGGGGCCGGCAGGCCGGCGGGGTTGTCCGCCGCGCGGGCGTGCCGCGCGCAAACCCGCACGCAAACCATTTATTGTCGTTGCGGGAACGGCGGTGTGGGCGGCAGTACGCTACCGGCCCCGACAAACTCAAGCAACTTCAGGATAGGCGCACGAAGCGACCCTTGTGCGGGAAGATTTTCCCGCCTCCCGGCAACCGGGAGGCGAACGGTGCGCCGTCGTGACGATGCCCGCGAGCGGTGTGCGCGAAAGCCGCGCCGCTCGGGCGCGGCCGGGGCTTACTCCGCCGCCGGATGTACGCGGGTGTAACGGTTCAGGATCGGGATCATCTGCGCGTAGATCTTCGGGTTCGCCGCGACGATTTCATGGCGATGCAGGAAATCGGCGTCGCCCGTGTAGTTGCCGACGAGGCCGCCGGCCTCGGTGATCAGCAGGCTGCCCGCTGCCATGTCCCACACGTTGATGCCTTGCTCGAAGAACGCGTCGAGGCGGCCGGCCGCGACGTTCGCGAGATCGAGTGCTGCCGCGCCCGGACGACGCAGGCCGGTGCAGGCTTGCGTCATTTCGGTGAAGAGGCGCGCGTATGCATCGAGGCCGTCCTTTTCGCGGAACGGGAAGCCCGTGCCGACCAGTGCGTCCGACAGGCGGTCGCGGCGGCCGACGCGGATGCGGCGGTCGTTCAGGTACGCACCGCGGCCGCGCGTGGCCGTGAACAGGTCGTTCTTGTTCGGGTCGTAGACGACGGCCTGCGTGACGACGCCCTTGTGCTCGAGCGCAATCGACACGCAGTAGTACGGGAAGCCGTGGATGAAGTTGGTCGTGCCGTCGAGCGGATCGATGATCCACTTGAATTCGGATTCGTTCTCCGATTCGCCCGATTCCTCGGCGAGGATCGCGTGGTCGGGGTAGGCGGTCTTCAGCGTCTCGATGATCGCGTCTTCGGCGGCCTTGTCCACTTCGGTGACGAAGTCGTTCTGCTGCTTCTTGCGGATCTCGATCAGGTCGAGATCGAGGGACGCGCGGTTGATGATCTGTCCGGCGCGGCGCGCAGCCTTGACAGCGATGTTGAGCATGGGATGCATGAGCCTGGATCCTGTAGCCGGCGGCACGGGCCGCCACGAAGTGGAACAACCGCCCGGCACGGCGCAAGCGTGGCAGGCGAGGTGAGACGCGAATTGACAAAGAACGGGGTACGACCCGCGCCGCACGGAGTGCGACGCGTAAAGGCATGATTTTACCCGATTTTTGGCGGTTTCAGGCGACCGGAATACGGGGAAACCCCCACTATCCATCCGGACGAGTGGGTTTGCCGCGGCGATGGCGATACCATACTGCCATTCTGATGAACCGAGTCGTATCGTAGTGGAAACCCCGCAGATCACCGCCGCGCCGTCCGAGCCGGGCGCGGCCTCGTCCCGGCCGCCGTCCGGCGGCTTCACGTCCACCCGTTTCGTGCTCGTCGAGCCGAGCCATCCCGGCAACGTCGGGGCGGCCGCCCGCGCGCTGAAGACGATGGGTTTCTCGCGTCTGGTGCTGGTCGCGCCGCGTGTGCCGCACGTCCAGAGCGATCCCGAGGCGATCGCGATGGCCAGCGGCGCGGACGACGTCCTCGCCTCCGCGCATGTCGTGCCGACGCTTGGCGACGCGCTGTCCGGCGTGCACTGGTCGATCGCACTGACCGCGCGTACACGCGAATACGGGCCGCCGCGTCTCGCGCCGCGCGCGGCCGCCACGCAGGCGTGCGCACAGGTCGGCACGGGCGACATCGCGCTCGTGTTCGGCAACGAGCGCACGGGCCTCGCGAACGAGCACGTCGAGCAGTGCAGCGCGCTCGCGCACATCCCGGCGAACCCGGCCTACAGTTCGCTGAATCTCGCACAGGCCGTGCAGGTGCTCGCATACGAGCTGCGCGTCGCGTTTCTCGAGCAGGCGAGCGAGCCGTCGGCGCAAGCGCCGGCCGAAGCCGGCACGCTCGCGCAGAGCGACGAGATCGAGCGGATGTACGTGCACCTCGAGAACGCGCTGATCGCACTCGATTTCCTCGATCCGCGCAACCCGAAGAAGCTGATGCCGCGGTTGCGGCGCCTGTTCGCGCGCACGGGCCTCGAGCGTGAGGAGGTCAATATCCTGCGCGGTATCGCGAAGCACATCCTGCTGAAATCGGGCAAACCGGGCGGCGACGCGTAAGCGGCCGGCGCACAGTGCACGGGCCGCAGGACGGCTCGGCGCGCGGGGCCGTTTCCCTGTCGGGCAGATGCTACGCCGGCCGCCGGAAGCGCCGGGCCGAATCGCCCGGCCTGTTCGGCCATCCCGCAAACTCAATGCCAGCAAGCGTTCCGGCCGAATACCCGCGCCGTCGGCGGGGTGAACACGCGGGCTCGTGCGGCCGTGCGCGACTCGCCCTACAATCGCCGAACGTCATAACTAAATTACCCGGCGCGATAACGGCCGGTCATTGCCGGCGATGCGCGCCGGCTTTTTCCCAGACCACATCATGTTCACGAGACTGCGCGAAGACGTTGCAACGATTCGCGAGCGGGATCCCGCCGCTCGCAGTGCATGGGAAGTGCTGACCTGCTATCCGGGGCTGCATGCGCTCGTACTGCATCGTTTCGCGCACGCATGCTGGCGCGCGAAGCGCTACTGGCTCGCGCGTTTCGCGTCACAGGCCGGCCGGTTCCTGACCGGCATTGAAATCCACCCGGGCGCGACGATCGGCCGGCGCGTGTTCATCGATCACGGCATGGGTGTCGTGATCGGCGAGACGGCGATCATCGGCGACGACTGCACGATCTATCAGGGCGTGACGCTGGGCGGCACGTCGCTCACGCGCGGCGCGAAGCGCCACCCGACGCTCGAGGCCGGCGTGATCGTCGGCGCGGGTGCGAAGGTGCTCGGCGGTTTCACGGTCGGTGCGGGTGCGAAGATCGGTTCGAACGCGGTCGTCGTGAAGCCGGTGCCGGCAGGTGGCACGGCGGTCGGCAATCCGGCGCGCATCGTGATGCCGGCGCAGCCGAAGCCGCAGCCCGAACGCGCGGCGTTTTCCGCGTACGGGATCACGCCGAATGCCGACGATCCGATGTCGCTCGCCATTCACGGGTTGATCGATCACGCTGCGAAGGAAAGCCGCCGCGTCGACGAGATCGTCGCGGCGCTCGAGCGGCTCGGCACGCATCTGGAAACGCTGCAGGGCGCCGACGCGGCGCGCCTCGATCTGCGCCGGCTGTCGGCGGTGCTGGAAGGCAAGACGGTCGAGCGCCAGGCGTAATGTGATCGATGCGGGTCGCTGCCGGTCGCGACAGGTCGGTTCGACGGCGGCGGCCGCGTCAGTCGAGCGGCATCGCGTGGATGCCTTCCGCGTCGACACGCAGGTAACCGCCGCGCGGCTTGCCGTGGTCGAGATCCCAGTCGGGCAACACCCAGCGAATGCCGCCCGGCTCGCTGTGGCGCGCGGGGCGGTGCGTGTGGCCGTGAATGATCACGCTCGCGCGGCTTTTCCGGAACAGGGCGGCCACCCCTTCGCGCGTGACATCGTAAATCGCCGAAGCAGGGCGCATCCGGCCCGCTTCGCTGTTCGAGCGCATGCGGTGCGCGAGCGCGCGGCGCCAGCGGAACGGCCATGAGAGAAACAGCCATTGCGCGACGCGGTTGCGTGCGAAGCGGCGGAACAGCTGGTAGCCGCGATCGGCCGTGCATTGCGCGTCACCGTGCGCGAGTACGATGCGCTGGCCGAACGCCATGATCAGCGACGGGTCGGGCAGCAGCATCGCACCGGCTGCCTTCATGAAGCGCCGGCCGAGCAGGAAATCGCGGTTGCCGTGCATCACGTAGAGCGCAATTCCGCGTTCCGAGAACGTGTGCATCAGCGCGGCCATGCGGGCCGCGAACGGATCGTCGTCGAGGATGTCGTCGCCGATCCAGTATTCGAACAGATCACCGAGGATGAACACCGAGTCGGCGCTGTCGGCGGTGTATTTCACGAAATGCTCGAACGCGGCGACCGTCTTCGGAATCGCTTCGCTCAGGTGCAGATCGGAGAGAAACAGGAACGGGCGTGCGGCTTGCGCGTATTCGCGCTCGCCCGGCACGCCCGCGGAGACGCTTCGCGGCGGACTCTCCTGCAACATCGAAGTGCCTCCGTTACGTGCTGTGCGTCAGACCACGACGGCCTTTTCGATCACGACGTCGTCGGCCGGCACGTCCTGATGGAAACCGGCGTTGCCCGTCTTGACGCCCTTGATCTTGTCGACCACGTCCTGGCCTTCGACAACCTTGCCGAACACAGCGTAGCCCCAGCCTTGCGGCGTCGGCGACGAGTGGTTCAGGAAGTCGTTGTCGTTCACGTTGATGAAGAACTGGGCGGTCGCCGAGTGCGGATCGTTCGTGCGCGCCATCGCGATCGTGTAGTTGTCGTTCTTCAGGCCGTTGTTCGCTTCGTTGTCGATCGGCGCGTCGGTCGGCTTTTGCTTCAGGCCCGGCTCGAAGCCGCCGCCCTGGATCATGAAGCCGTTGATCACGCGATGGAACACGGTGCCGTCGTAGTGGCCCTTCTTCACGTAGTTCAGGAAGTTTTCGACCGTCTTCGGTGCCTTCGCGGCGTCGAGCTCGAGCTTGATCACGCCGTGGTTCGTATGCAGTTCAACCATGATGAATTCCTTCGGTGAGGCGGTTTAAATGGCACGCGGCCGGTCGTGCGACGCGGCCGCGTGAGGCGCCGGACGTGCCGGCAGGTTCTTACTTCGAGACGACGCTCGCCGATTCGATCACGATCGGTTGTGCGGGCACGTCCTGCATCGGGCCGCGCGAGGTCGTCGCGACGCCTTCGATCTTCTTCACGACGTCGAGACCCGACACGACCTTGCCGAACACCGCATAACCGTTGCCGTCCGGGTTCGGGTAGTCGAGGCCGCTGTTGTCGACCGTGTTGATGAAGAACTGCGCGGTGGCCGAGTTCGGATCGCTCGTGCGTGCCATCGCGATCGTGCCCGTCAGGTTCTTCAGACCATTGCGGCTTTCCAGCGGGATCGGCGCGCGGGTCGGCTTCTCCTCGAAGTTGGTCTTGTAGCCGCCGCCCTGGATCATGAAGCCCTTGATCACGCGATGGAAGATCGTGCCGTTGTACTGGCCGGCCTTCACGTAATCGAGGAAGTTGGCGACCGATTTCGGCGCCTTCTCCGGGTAGAGCTCGACGCGGATGTCGCCCTGCGAGGTCTTCAGCTGCACGACGGGGTGCGCGGTAGCCGATTGCGCGAACGCAGGTGCGGTCGCGGTCGCGAGAAGGGCGGCGCCGCCAAGCGCCAGCAACAGACGTTTCATTGCGATCCTCAGGTTGGGAGGGAAAGAAGGCCGCGCCGCTTATTGCGACGGCGCGACGTACGGCGCCGCCAGTGCGCCCGACGGACCGCTGAACTGGAACGTCGGCGACATCGGCAGCGTGGTGGTGCTCACGTTCGCGGCGGCGCGGTCGGAGTAGTCGCGCGTGGCCGGTGAGGCCGCGCGGGCGTTCGGCGCGGTCTTCGGCGGCGACACGATCTTCTGGAGATCGGCGAGGCGCTGAGCGGTCGCGCCGCTCGTGCGGCCGAGCGATTGCGCACGCTTGTACGACTCGGCCGCGAGGCGCAGGTAAAGATCGCCGAGGTTCTCGTATGCGAGCGAGTAGCTCGGGTTCGCTTGCGTCGCCGTGACGAGCGCGGTGCGCGCTTCGTCGTATCGGCCATGCTTCGCGTAAAGCGCCGCAAGGTTGTTGTACGGCTCGGGCAGTTCGGGGTACGCCTGCGTGATCGCGACGAACTGCTGGATCGCGTCGTCGTCGCGGTTCAGGCGGGCCAGCACGGTGCCGCGCTTGAACTGCGCCTGCAGGTCGTGCGGGTTCGATGCGATGCGCGCGTCGAGCTGCGCGAGCGCCTGCTTCCACTGCTTGCCGGCGATCGACGCGTCGATTTCGGGGGTGCCGTCGGCGGTGGCCGGGGCCTTCTGCGCATGCGCCGCCGGGGCCGCGAACAGCGTCAGCGCGACGCCCATGACGGTGGTCGCAACGAGGGTCGCAGCGCTCGGCGCGCGGCCGCGATGAGGTTTCATAGGCGTAAATCGGAATGTTATACTCCGAGCCATTCTAACAAAACGTCTGCGCGTTCCGGCGAGCCGCAGGCAGTCTTTCTTAGCCTCTCGTGGCCGTCACCGCTGTGCTTGCAGCCTGACCGCCCCATGTGATATCGAGGACGCTCGGCCTGGTGCCGCAGCAGATGGTCCGTCCGTTTCGCATGCTGGGCGAGCTTCGCCAGGGCGGTTTCCTTCGGCTCACGGTTCATCTCTATGGAATCACTGCGCATCTACAACACGCTCGCGCGTGACAAGCAAGTTTTCGTGCCGCGCCAGCCCGGCGAAGTGCGGATGTACGTATGCGGAATCACCGTATACGACTATTGTCACGTGGGCCACGCGCGCATGCTGGTCGTGTTCGACCTCGTCCAGCGCTGGTTGCGTGCGATCGGTTACCGGGTCACGTATGTGCGCAACATCACCGACATCGACGACAAGATCATCCGCCGCGCGGTCGAGAACGGCGAGACGATCAAGTCGCTGACCGACCGGTTCATCGGCGCGATGCACGACGACGAAAGCGCGCTCGGCATCCAGCGGCCCGACATCGAGCCGCGGGCGACGGCGTTCATTCCGCAGATGCTCGGCATGATCGAGACGCTCGAGACGAACGGTTATGCGTATCAGGCGACCGACGGCGACGTCAATTACTCGGTGCGCAAGTTCGCGAACTACGGAAAGCTGTCGGGCAAGTCGCTCGACGATCTCCGCGCGGGCGAGCGCGTCGCCGCGAACGACGCGAAGGAAGATCCGCTCGACTTCGTGCTGTGGAAGCGGGCGAAGCCGGAAGATCCGGAAGGCGCGTCGTGGGCGTCGAAGTACGGGATGGGCCGCCCGGGCTGGCACATCGAGTGCTCGGCGATGGGCTGCACGCTGCTCGGCGAACATTTCGACATCCATGGCGGCGGGCAGGATCTGCAATTCCCGCACCACGAGAACGAGATCGCGCAGAGCGAAGGCGCGACCGGCCAGACGTTCGTCAATTACTGGATGCACAACGGCTTCGTGCAGGTCGACAACGAGAAGATGTCGAAATCGCTCGGCAACTTCTTCACGATCCGCGAAGTGCTCGAGCGCTACGACGCGGAAGTCATGCGTTTCTTCATCGTGCGCACGCACTACCGTTCGCCTCTCAATTACAGCGATGTGCATCTCGACGATGCGCGCGCGTCGCTCACGCGCCTCTACACCGCGCTGAAGGACGTCGATGCCGACACGCTCGCGCTCGACTGGAACGAGCCGCACGCGCAGCGTTTCGCGGCCGCGATGAACGACGACTTCAACACGCCGGTCGCGGTGGCGACGTTGTTCGAGCTGGCGGGCGAGGTGAATCGCACGCGCGACGCATCGCTCGCGCGGCAACTGAAACAGCTGGCGGGGCTGCTCGGCCTGCTGGGCCGCGAACCGCGCGCGTTCCTGCAGCAGGCGTCGGGTGCCGCGCAGGCGGGCGGGCTCGCCGCCGACGAGATCGAAGCGAAGATCGCCGCGCGCGTCGCGGCGAAGCAAGCGAAGGACTATGCCGAAGCGGACCGGATCCGGGCGGAACTGCTCGAGACCGGTATCGCACTTGAAGACAAACCGGGCGGATCGACCGAATGGCGTCGCGTATGAGCGCGGTGCGTTCCACTGACCGATCCGTCAGGTAGGAGGCAAGATGGCAACGGCCAGAAAAGCGCCGGTCAGGCGCGCGACCCCGGTCGCCGCGCGTCCGGCAGCCAAGCGCGTGCCGCCGGTGAAGACGGACGCAACGCGCGCCGTGCCGAACGGCGCGCTCAACGGTCATGCGCAGCCCGCGGCCGCGCAACCGGCCGCCGACGCGGCCCGCAAGGCCCGTGCGTCCGAAGCGGACGGCGAGGAGGTCGTCGTGCGTCCTGCTTACTGGGACAAGGCATGCGCCGACCTCGTCAAGCGCGACCGGATCCTGAAGAAACTGATTCCGAAGTTCGGTCCCGCGCATCTCGTGAAGCGCGGCGACCCGTTCGTCACGCTTGCGCGCTCGGTCGTCGGCCAGCAGATTTCGGTGCCGTCGGCGCAGTCGCTGTGGGCGCGCATCGGGGATGCCTGTCCGAAACTCGCGCCGCAACCGGTGATCCGGCTCGGCGCGGACAAGCTGATCGCGTGCGGGCTGTCGAAGCGCAAGACGGAATACATCCTCGATCTCGCGCAGCATTTCGTGTCGGGCGCGCTGCACGTCGACAAATGGACGTCGATGGACGACGAGGACGTGATCGCGGAACTCACGCAGATCCGCGGCATCAGCCGCTGGACGGCCGAGATGTTCCTGATCTTCAACCTGTCGCGGCCGGATGTCCTGCCGCTCGACGACCCGGGCCTGATCCGCGCGATCAGCGTCAATTACTTCAGCGGGGAACCCGTCACGCGCAGCGAGGCGCGTGAAGTCGCGGCCAACTGGGAACCGTGGCGCACCGTTGCGACCTGGTACATGTGGCGCAGCCTCGATGCGCCCGACGCCGACGCCTGAGCGGCGGCTATCGGGTTTTAAACATCAATAGTTGAGAGTCGGTTTTGAGCGTCGCCCGCGCGGGTAGAATACGCGCTGCCGCAAGACCCAAGGATTCGAACACATGAAGACCACGTTTCTGGATTTCGAACAGCCGATCGCCGAACTCGAGGCCAAGATCGAAGAGCTGCGATTCGTGCAGGACGACTCGGCTGTCGACATTTCGGAAGAAATCGAGCGGCTGTCGAAGAAAAGCCAGCAACTGACGAAAGACCTCTACGCGAACCTGTCGCCGTGGCAGGTTTCGCAGATCGCGCGGCATCCGCAGCGCCCGTACACGCTCGATTACGTTGCGGAACTGTTTACCGATTTTCACGAGCTGCACGGCGACCGCGCATTCGCGGACGACCTGTCGATCGTCGGCGGTCTCGCGCGCTTCGGCGGCCATCCGTGCATGGTGATCGGTCACCAGAAGGGCCGTGACACGAAGGAACGCGCCGCGCGCAACTTCGGGATGCCGCGTCCGGAAGGCTATCGCAAGGCCGAGCGCCTGATGCGTCTCGCCGAGAAGTTCGGGCTGCCGATCTTCACGTTCGTCGACACGCCGGGCGCGTACCCGGGCATCGGCGCGGAAGAGCGCGGCCAGTCGGAGGCGATCGGCCGCAACCTGTACGTGATGGCCGAGCTGAAGACGCCGATCATCACGACCGTGATCGGCGAGGGCGGTTCGGGCGGCGCGCTCGCGATTGCGGTGGCCGACACCGTGATGATGCTGCAGTTCTCGACCTACTCGGTGATCTCGCCGGAAGGCTGCGCGTCGATCCTGTGGAAGAGCGCAGCGAAGGCGCCGGAAGCCGCGGAAGCGCTCGGCCTGACCGCGCACCGCCTGAAGGCGCTCGGCCTGATCGACAAGATCATCAACGAACCGCTCGGCGGCGCGCATCGCGATCCGAAGGGCATGGCTGCGCTGCTGCGCCGCGCGCTTGCCGATTCGCTGCGCCAGTTCCAGGGCATGAGCATCGATGCGCTGCGCGAGCGCCGCTTCGAGCGCCTGATGGCCTACGGCAAGTTCAAGGAAACCACGCCGGGCGCATGACCGGCCGCGTGTTCAATACGCGCGCCGCTGCGCGCGCATTCCTCTCGTGATCCCACCGACCGAATTCTCCGCCGACCGCGTCGTCCTCGACGCGGTCGGCGTTGCGCTTTCCGGCATGCCACCCGATGCGCGCATCGCGATCGCGTACAGCGGCGGCCTCGACTCGACGGTGTTGCTCGATGCGGCCGTGCGCGTCGCGGGCGCGTCGCGCTGCGTCGCGCTGCACGTGCACCACGGGCTGAGTGCGAACGCCGACGCCTGGGTTGCGCATGCCGAGGCGAGCGCGGCCAGGCTCGGCGTCGCATTCGAATCGATGTGCGTCGACGTCCCGCGCGACAGCGGCCTCGGTGTCGAGGCGACAGCGCGCGAGCGGCGCTATGCGGCGCTCGACGAGATGTGCGAACGCCACGGCGCGGCCGCGCTGTGGCTTGCGCAGCATGCGGACGACCAGGCCGAGACCGTGTTGCTGCAGTTGTTGCGCGGCGCGGGGATCGCGGGGCTTGCCGCGATGGCGCCGCGTTACCGCCCCGACGGCGTGAGCGTCGAGCGCGTGCGCCCGCTGCTGCGATTGCTGCGCGCGCAACTCGAGCGTTATGCGGCGCAGCGCGCGCTCGAATGGATCGACGACGAATCGAACAACGACACGCGTTACGCGCGCAATGCGCTGCGCATCGACGTGCTGCCGGCGCTGGCCGTGCATTTTCCGGGCTTTCGCGACGCGCTGGGCCGCGCGGCCCAGCACGCGGCCGCCGCCCAGCGGCTGCTCGACGATCTGGCTGAACTCGACTTCGCCGTTGCCGCGCGCGATGACGGGCAGGCGCTGTCACGCGATGCACTGGTTGCGTTCGACGATACGCGTGGCGCGAACCTGCTGCGCTTCTGGATGCGCCGGCTCGGTTTGCCGGGCGCGTCGGCCGCCCGGCTCGCCAACATGATGCGGCAGTTGCGTGCCGCACACGATGCCCATGCATTGCGCGTCGATCACGCGGGGCAATGCCTGCGGCTTTATCGCGATGTCGTCTACTGGGAAGCGGGCGACAGCAGCGAGCCGGCCGACGACGGCACCGGCACCCCCCATCCGGACGCGTCGCTCGCGTGGGACGGGCAGGAGGTCTGGCACCTGCCGGGATGGCGCGGCACGTTCGTGTTCGCGCCGGTCGACGCGGCAAGCGCCGATGCGGTGCCGGAGGCGCTGCTGCGCGGCGCGCGGCTCGTGGCGCGCGCCCGCGCGGGCGGCGAGCGGATGCGCACGTCGCCGGGCGGGCCGGGCCGCACGTTGAAGAACCTGTTCCAGGAGCGCGGCGTGCCGGCCTGGCAGCGCGACGTGCCGCTCTTGTTCGCGGGCGAGCGGCTGATCTACGTGCCGCGGCTCGGCATCAATCGCGATGTCGGCGCGTTCGGCAGCGAGGCGGCAGGCGACGGCACCTGGCGCCGGATCGAATGGCGTCCCGACCTGCTGATCGCGTAACGGCGGGCAGGCTTCCGGCAGCGCGATGGCGCGCGCATTTTCACCATTTGGTAAACAGCGCCGGAACGGCTCCGGACGCGGCGAGCGGCTTGTCAAGCGGGCCTCTATCGGGTACGCTCGGTCGTTTGCTCGGCTCGATTTTTGAGCGATTTGTGCAGGTTTTCCGCGTGACGTACCCGGTTTGCGCGGCCTGATCGGCCTTCCGGGCAAAATCCGTCACGCTTGCGTGTTGCGTCCCAGCCGTCCCCCTCGTCGTCCGTCCACAGCCACAAGCCGCGTGACCGAACGGCTACGCGGCCTGCCCAGCGCGCCCGTGCGGTTTCTCCTCCAGTTCAGAACGACAATGGCACTCATCGTACACAAATACGGCGGCACTTCGATGGGCTCGGTCGAGCGCATCAAGAACGTCGCGAAACGCGTCGCAAAATGGCATCAGGCCGGGCACCAGATGGTGGTCGTGCCTTCGGCGATGTCCGGCGAAACCAACCGTCTGCTCGGTCTTGCGAAAGAGATTTCGAGCCAGCCGAGCCCGCGCGAGCTCGACATGATCGCGTCGACCGGCGAGCAGGTCAGCGTCGGCCTGCTGTCGATCGCGCTGCAGGAAATCGGCGTCGAGGCCGTGAGCTACGCGGGTTGGCAAGTGCCGATCAAGACGGACAGCGCGTTCACGAAAGCGCGCATTCACTCGATCGATGACGAGCGCGTGAAGGCCGATCTGAATGCAGGCAAGGTCGTGATCATCACGGGCTTCCAGGGCGTCGATCCGGACGGCCACATCACGACGCTGGGCCGTGGCGGCTCGGATACGTCGGCGGTGGCGGTCGCGGCTGCGCTGGGTGCCGAAGAGTGCCTGATTTACACGGACGTCGACGGCGTCTACACGACCGACCCGCGCGTCGTCGAAGAGGCGCGACGCCTCGATCGCGTGACGTTCGAGGAAATGCTGGAAATGGCCAGCCTCGGCTCGAAGGTCCTGCAGATCCGCTCGGTCGAATTCGCCGGCAAATACCAGGTGAAGACGCGCGTGCTGTCGAGCCTGACCGATCCGCTGATTGCGCTCGACGAAGAAATGCGCTCGGGCACCCTGATTACTTTTGAAGAAGACGAGACCATGGAAAAGGCAGTCATTTCCGGCATCGCGTTCCAGCGCGACGAAGCACGCATTGCTGTGATGGGCGTGCCCGACAAGCCGGGCATCGCGTATCAGATCCTCGGCCCGGTCGCGGATGCGAACGTCGACGTCGACATGATCATTCAGAACCAGAGCGTCCAGGGCAAGACCGACTTCACGTTCACGGTCGGCCGCGGCGACTACCAGAAGGCGATGGACATCCTCACCAACCAGGTGAAGGGCCACGTGAACGCCGAGCAGGTGCAGGGCGATCCGAAGGTGTCGAAGGTGTCGGTGGTCGGTGTCGGCATGCGTTCGCACGTGGGTGTTGCGAGCAAGATGTTCCGCACGCTGTCGGAAGAGGGCATCAACATCCAGATGATCTCGACGTCCGAAATCAAGATTTCGGTGCTGATCGACGAGAAATACATGGAGCTGGCCGTCCGCGCGTTGCACAAGGCATTCGAACTCGACCAGGCATCGTGAATTTTTCGTGATGCATTGAAGAAAATGCATCACGGAAATTGACGTGCGGTTCGAAACCCTATATTATTTCGTTCTCGTCGCACTGCCTCCCTGGTGCGAGCGAAAGTTTGGGAGACGTGGCCGAGAGGTCGAAGGCACTCCCCTGCTAAGGGAGCATCTGGGCCAAAACCTGGATCGAGGGTTCGAATCCCTCCGTCTCCGCCAAAAGCGGTGACAAAGCCCCGCAAGTTCTCGGACTTGCGGGGCTTTTTCTTTTTGACTATCAAATCAACTCACAAGCTTCCTGTGAGCATGAGCACGATGAACGAGCGGTTCGCCGGTCGCAGTCGTTCTGATGCCGAGAGAATATTCGCGCGGTGAAGGGTGATCACTCGTCAAGCGGCGATCCGTGTCCGCGTGCGGCATGCTTGAGCCGGACTCGATGATTTCCTGAACCATCTCAAGTCGACTCGAGAAAGTGAGTTCCTTCGGCTGGGTTCCCGGAAGGTTGGGTGTTTGGCGGCTTCCAGTCTTCCAGACTCAGTCCGGATGAACCATCGATACAACCTATTGACGCTTCGCAGCTAACCCGGCGGTATCGTGCGACTGGCGCGAATACGAGCCGGCCTTGCCATGCAAAAACTCAACTGCGCAGCTGCTCGCCCTTGATAAAGGCAATCAGGGCGCGCAGAGCCTGCGAGACATGGCGATGGCCGGGATAGTAAAGGCATAGTCCCGGAAAAGGCGGACACCAGTCGTCAAGAACGCGTTCGAGGCGTCCGTCACGCAAGGCCTCGACGACGAGGTGGTCAGGGACGAAAGCGATGGCTATGCCGTCCATGGCGGCGTCGACCATCAGCGGTTGGTCCGTCAAAGTAAGCGGGCCCGAGACATCGATGGTCTCGCTCACGCCGCGTCGCTCGAATTCCCACTGGTAGATCGCGCCGCTCTCGAAGCGAAAGCGAATACAGTCGTGTCGATAAAGATCGTGCGGCGTAGTGGGGCGTCCATGTGCAGCGAAATACGCGGGCGACGCGACTGCTGCGAAACGAACGTTGCCCATGATCGGAACGGCCACCATGTCCTGCGGCACGGCCTCGGCCAGTCGGATGCCCGCGTCGAATCCCGCTGCAACGATGTCACCGAGGCGGCCGTCGCTTACGATGTCGAGATGCACGTCCGGATACGACTTCAGGAAGCTTGCCAGGATGGGACGCAGGATGAGGCGGATGGCGCCTTCGCTTGCATTGATGCGCACGGTTCCGCTGGGAGCCAGACGGAGATCGTCGACTTCGCGCATCGCTTCGTCAATGATCGAAACCGCCGGCCGGAGTTTGGCTGCCAGACGTTCGCCGGCCTCGGTGAGCGAGGTGCTGCGAGTCGTTCGATTCAGGAGCCGGACGCCCAGACGCCGCTCGAGCGCTTTTACCGAATGACTGACCGCTGACGGCGTGATCTCGAGTTCGGTCGCTGCTGCGCGAAAGCTTCGTCGTGTTGCAACGGCCAGGAACACGGTGAAAGAGAAAAAATCGAAGCTCCTTGATTGGTGAGTAACTCTCATCGTTTCATCAAGCATTGGTGATCTTGTTTTGATACTAGGGGCTCCCTACACTGGGTGCAACTATTTCAGTCAAGGAGCGCCAGATGTCTCGAAAGATATTGATCACGGGTGCCAGCTCAGGTTTTGGGCGTGGTGCGGCAATCGAACTTGCACGCCTTGGCCACCACGTCGTGGCGACGGCCGAAACGTGGCCGCAGGTTCGCAGCCTGCGTGCGGACGCAGCCGAGGCCGGTGTGGTGCTCGAGGTGATCAAGCTGAATCTGCTCGACGCGATCGACATCGCTCACGCGGGCTCGTTCGATCCCGATGTCCTGGTGCTGAACGCCGGCGTCATGGAAGGCGGATCGATCGTCGACATCCCGATGCAGCGCGTTCGGGAGTCCTTCGAAATCAACGTCTTCGGCCATCTTCAACTGGTACAGGCGATCGTGCCGAAGATGGTGGCACGCAGGTCCGGAAAAGTCGTATGGACCTCGTCGATGGGGGGCATTCTGGTTGTCCCGTTTGTCGGTGCCTACTGCGCGACCAAGCATGCGATCGAGGCCATCGCCGGGTCGATGAAAGCGGAACTCGAACCCTTTGGCGTCAAAGTCGCGACCGTGAATCCGGGCGTTTTCGGTACCGGATTCAACGACACTGGCGCCGAGAGCTACGTACAGTGGTACGACGCCGATTCCGCCGTTGTGCCGATGCCGGATTTCGGCGACAGCCTGATGAACCAGGCCGACCCCAAGGAGATGATCGACGCCATGGTCGAGATCATTCCGGCCGATACGCATTTGTATCGAACCATGCGCCCCTTTGCGACGATTGACGCTGCGAAGCAGTGGCAAGAGACGGAGTGGACGCAAAATGCCTGAGCTCACGTTGGAGCGGGCGGATCGGATCGTGGCCCAGGGGCGTGCCGCAGCCCAGGACGCGGGACTCAATGCCGTGTTTGCAATTCTGGATGCGGGTGCGCACCTGGTCACTTTCTCGCGGATGGACGGGGCATGGCTTGCGTCGAATGAACTGTCGATTGCAAAGGCCCGGGCTTCGGTGATGTTCCGGGCGCCGAGCGAAGCGCTCAATGTCCCGTGGCAGGCGGGCCAGCCAGTTCCACACTTCGACCACATCCATGCAGGCGGGCTGTTGCTGATGGGAGGAGGAGTGCCTCTCTTGGATGGCGATGGCCAACTGATCGGCGCCCTCGGCGTGTCCGGCGGTACACCCGAGCAAGATGCGGTACTTGCTCGTGCTGCGATTGCCTGAGCGCTGGAGGTGGTGGGCGAGACTCCGATACCTCGGCTATCGCGTCGATCCGCGGCGACACGTCACGGTTTCGTCGTCGGCATGTTGTGGGCGCTGGCCCGCTTGGCGTGCCAGTCGTCCTGTGTATCGCGCGGTTGTGTACTCGCGCAGGAAGAAATATTCACGGCCCGCGTCAAGAATGTATATCTGCGATGCGTAAGGTGAGGGCGCGACAGCCTGCCGCGATGGTGGATGACCCGCGCGCGTTGGAATATTCACTGCGCGCACTGAAAATACACACGCGCCATGCAGGTAGCGGGTGCGCATCCGCCCGCTGTGGTGGCGGCTGGCGCAAGCGACCCCATATTTACTTCGACAGCACGGATGTTGCGCGACCGGTTGTTCGGGCCGCGCTTCGGTTCAACCGTCGATTTCGCTCGAATCGAACGTGATTTGCACATCATGGTCCGCAGGCCGGTACGACGCGGCGTAACCACACTGTTTGCCAGCGAAGATGATCGTGCGCTTGCAGACCGGCGAATTGAAGTCCACCGGCGTTTGCTCGATCAGCCTGGTGTCCGGGCAGGATGCGGACACGTTCGGCAGCTTCTGTTGCGCGGATTCGCTCGCCTGATTCGCGTCCATCCCCCGATCTTTCGCGGTGCGCGCCCGCTGAGCAGCGGTGGATGCACGATGGTCTCCGATCGTATTTTCACGGGCAGCGTCGCTGTTGGCGTTCGCCGCTTTCGCTGCGGTTGCAGTTTCTGCGGCGCATTCTGCGCGCTTGGCAACCATCATCACGCCGACCATCGGCGCCTGACAGCGGTTGGCGTCGCAAATTGCTCCGGCTCCTTGCCGAGCGGAAAGGTGACTACGTAAAGCACGTTGATGGGTATCGGCTTGCTGTTCTAGTCCGCCCCCACGGGAGCGTGGAGGGTGGGCGGCGCGGCCAATCACTCGATCCGCGTCGAGCAAGGCGAAATGAAATAAAAATGAAAGTTATCTTGTAAGAAATCAGCGCTGCATTCTCGCCGTCTTGTCTGGTGCCAATCAGCTCGTTCCGACCCTCCGGAATGGCAGGCGGATGTCAAAAATGCGGCGCTGCGTCGATTTTTGCAATCTGTCTGATCGATCAATACAAAAAATTACTCATAAAAATCAGCAAGATAAGGTGGATTGTGAAAATCAATGCTCTGCTGCGATGCAGAAAATAATCAATCGCCTTATGCTGGTTAACCCGATCGCGTTTGAGCGGCGTCAAGCTTTCCCGTGATGCCGCTTTACATTTTGCCAACATTGGCGATTCACGAAATCTTTCTGTCGATTTGATTTCGTTCCTTTCGTCTCGCCTGTCTCCGATGCAGTGCGCGACTTCATCAAGGCCCTGTTGACATGCATGATTTCCCCTTCCTGAGCCTGGCCATCTGGGCTCCGATCCTGTTCGGCGCGTGCCTGCTGCGCGCCGGTTCCGACCATCATCCACGTCGAACGCGGCTGATCGCGCTCGTCGGCGCGCTGGTGGGGCTTGCGGCCGTCGTTCCGCTGGTCGCCGGTTTCGATGCGCACTCGGCCGCGATGCAGTTCGTCGAGAGCCGCAACTGGCTGGCGGCATTCAATTCCGGATGGCGGGTCGGCATCGACGGTGCGTCGCTGTGGCTCGTCGTGCTGACCGCGTTCACGACGCTCGTGGTGGTCGTGGCGTCGTGGGAGTCGGTCACGGTGCGCGTCGCGCAGTACTACGCGTCGTTCCTGATCCTGTCGGGGCTGATGGTCGGCGTGTTCGTCGCACAGGACGGGCTGCTGTTCTTCATCTTCTTCGAGGCGACGCTGATCCCGCTTTACCTGCTGATCGGCACATGGGGGCGCGAGCGCCGCGTGTACGCAGCCGTGAAGTTCTTCTTCATCTCGTTCGCCGGCTCGCTGTTGCTGCTGATGGCGATGCTGTACCTGTACGCGCAGTCGCACACGTTCGACATGGCCGTGTGGCGCACGCTGCAGCTCGGCTTCGCTCCGCAGTTGCTGGTATTCCTCGGCTTCTTCGCCGCCTTCGCGGTCAAGGTGCCGATGTGGCCGGTCCACACGTGGCTGAGCGACGTCTATACCGACGGCCCGACGGGCGCGGCGCTGATGCTCGCGATGCTCAAGCTCGGCGGCTACGGGTTCCTGCGCTTCGCGCTGCCGGTGACACCCGACGCGAGCCACTTCTTCGCGCCGGCCGTGATCGCGCTGTCGCTGTTCGCGATCGTCTATGCGAGCCTGATCGCGCTCGCCCAGACCGATCTCGGCAAGCTGCTCGCGTATTCGACGGTCGCGCACATGGGGATCGTCACGCTCGGGCTGTTCCTGTTCAACCGGATCGGCGTCGAAGGTGCGATCGTGCAGCTCGTGTCGTACGGCTTCGTCGCGGGCGCGATGCTGTTGTGCGTGAACGTGCTCGTCGACCGCACGAAGCAGCGCGAGATTGCCGCGTACGGCGGCGTCGCGGGCGTGATGCCGCGTTTCGCGACCTTCACGGTGCTGTTCGCGATGGCCAACGTCGGCCTGCCGGGCACGTCGGGCTTCGTCGGCGAGTTCATGGTCATCATGGGCGCGATCCGCTTCAACTTCTGGATCGGCGCGATCGCGGCACTGACGCTGATCCTCAGCGCGTCGTACACGCTGTGGATGCTCAAGCGCGTCGTGTTCGGCAAGGTCGCGAGCCAGCGGATCGCAAAGCTCGCCGACCTGAACCGTCGCGAAATCGTGATGTTCGCGTCGCTCGCACTGGTCGTGCTGGCGGTCGGCATCGATCCGAAGCCGTTCACCGACGCGATCGATCCGACCGTCGGAAGGCTGATCGAAGACGCGAGCCATTCGAAGCTGCCGGCAGGGGACGGCCCTGCGCAGCCGCAGCCGTCGTACATGGCATCGACGCACGGCTGATCGCGGCACGTCGCGCGAACGGGGCTCATCGCGCGGCGGTGCGGCCGTTGCGTACACATCGATCGCGGTCCGGCGCAGGTAGCGCCGGCCCGCTTGCGGCTGCGTGAAATTGCCCCGCGACAATGTGTCTCACAACAGATTCTGCAATGATGATTTTCCGCATTAGCTGGTTCTTCATCGCACTCGCGCGACGTATGATTCGGCCACTTTCGTGGATCGAATGCGCATCGGGCATACGCAAACGGATTCAATGACCCTCGGGCGGTGTGATGAAAAGAAGAGCTTCAAAAGGCGGGGTGGCGCTGATGTCGATCGGCGCGGCCCTGAGCCTGTCAGGCTGTAATTTAGATGTACTAAATCCGAAAGGAAGCGTGGGTGCTGCCGAAAAGGCGCTGATCGCGACGTCCACCTGGGCGATGCTGGTCGTCGTCGTGCCGGTGATCCTGCTCACGCTGTGGTTCGCGTGGCGTTACCGCGCATCGAACCGCAACGCCACCTACGCGCCGAACTGGTCACACTCGACCGCGATCGAGGTCGTGATCTGGACGGTGCCGACGCTGATCATCCTGTTCCTCGGCGTGCTCACGTGGAAGACCACGCACGAGCTCGACCCGTACAAGCCGCTCGAGTCGTCGGTGAAGCCGATCGACGTCGAGGTCGTTGCGCTTGACTGGAAGTGGCTGTTCATCTATCCGGAACTCGGTATCGCGTCGGTGAACCAGCTCGCGATTCCGGTCGGCACGCCGGTGAACTTCCGCATCACGTCGGATTCGGTGATGAACTCGTTCTTCATCCCGCAGCTCGGCGGCCAGGTCTACGCGATGGCCGGCATGCAGACGCGCCTGCACCTGATCGCCGACGAGCCCGGCAACTACGCGGGCACGTCCGCCAACTTCAGCGGCCGCGGCTTCTCCGACATGAAGTTCCGCACGCTCGCCGAGCCGCGCGAACAGTTCGATGCATGGGTGCAGAAGGTGAAGGCCTCGCCCGACCGTCTCGACGCGACCGTGTACGGTACCGTCGCCCAGCCGAGCGAGAAGGCGCCGGTGCGCTACTTCTCGTCGGTCGATCCGCGGCTCTTCCACAACATCATCGCGAAATACAACGATGGCCACGTCCTCGACCTGAAGGACGCCGCCTGCGGCACGAAGGGGTAACGCATGTTCGGCAAACTCACACTTTCGGCGATCCCGTTCGATCAGCCCATCATCATGGGGGCAGGCGCCTTCATGGGGCTGGTCGTGCTGGGCATTCTCGCCGCGCTGACGATCACCGGCCGGTGGAAATGGCTGTGGACGGAATGGCTGACCACGGTCGACCACAAGAGACTCGGCGTGATGTACATCATCGTCGCGCTGATCATGCTGCTGCGCGGCTTCGCCGACGCGATCATGATGCGCATGCAGCTCGCGCTCTCGTACAACGGGCCCGGCTACCTGCCGCCGCACCACTATGACCAGGTCTTCACGGCACACGGCGTGATCATGATCTTCTTCATGGCGATGGTGTTCATGGTCGGCCTGATGAACCTGGTCGTGCCGCTGCAGATCGGCGCGCGCGACGTCGCATTCCCGTTCATCAACTCGCTCTCCTTCTGGATGACGGCCGTCAGTGCGATCCTGATCAACGTATCGCTCGTGATCGGCGAATTCGCGCAGACGGGCTGGCTCGCCTATCCGCCGCTGTCGGAGCTGCAGTTCAGTCCGGGGGTAGGGGTCGACTACTACCTGTGGGCGCTGCAGATATCGGGCGTCGGCACGCTGCTGACCGGCGTGAACTTCTTCGTGACGATCATCAAGATGCGCGCGCCGGGCATGACGCTGATGAAGATGCCGGTGTTCACGTGGACCGCGCTCTGCACGAACGTGCTGATCATGGCGTCGTTCCCGATCCTGACCGCGACGCTCGCGCTGCTCGGCCTCGACCGTTACCTCGGCATGCACTTCTTCACGAACGAAGCCGGCGGCAACGCGATGCTGTACCTGAACCTGATCTGGGCGTGGGGCCATCCGGAGGTGTACATCCTGATCCTGCCGGCGTTCGGGATCTTCTCGGAAGTCATCGCGACGTTCGCGAAGAAGCCGCTGTTCGGCTACAAGACGATGGTGTACGCGACCTGCGCGATCATGGTGCTGTCGTTCCTCGTGTGGCTGCACCACTTCTTCACGATGGGCTCGGGTGCGAACGTGAACGCGTTCTTCGGCATCATGACGATGATCATCGCGATTCCGACCGGCGTGAAGGTGTTCAACTGGCTGTTCACGATGTATCGCGGCCGGATCGAATTCACGACGCCCGTGCTGTGGACGATCGGCTTCATGGTCACGTTCACGATCGGCGGCATGACCGGCGTGATGATGGCGATTCCGGGTGCGGACTTCGTGCTGCACAACAGCCTGTTCCTGATCGCGCACTTCCACAACGTGATCATCGGCGGCGTGCTGTTCGGTTATCTCGCGGGCTTCAACTACTGGTTCCCGAAGGCGTTCGGCTTCAAGCTGAACGAGAAGCTCGGCAAGGCTGCGTTCTGGTTCTGGCAGGTCGGCTTCTACGTCGCGTTCGTGCCGCTCTACGTGCTCGGCTTCATGGGCATGACGCGCCGGCTCAACCACTACGACAACCCGGCCTGGCATCCGTGGCTGCTGGTCGCCGCATTCGGCGCCGTGCTGATCGCGGTCGGCATTGCGTGCCAGTTGCTGCAACTGGTGGTCAGCATCCGCAACCGCAACCTGCCGGCATACCGCGACACGACGGGCGATCCGTGGGGCGGCCGCACGCTGGAGTGGGCGACCTCGTCGCCGCCGGCCGACTACAACTTCGCGGTGATCCCGCAGGTGCGCACGCTCGACGCGTATGCGGACATGAAGGCACGCGGCGAAGGCCGGCCGAACCCGGCGTCGTTCCGCGACATCCACATGCCGTCGAATACCTGCGCGGGCCTCGTGGTGGCGATCTTCAGCCTGGTGCTCGGCTTCGCGCTGGTGTGGCACATCTGGTGGATGGCGATCGGCGGACTCGTCGGGATCGTCGCGACGCTCGTGATCTACAGCTCGCGCGATAACGACGGTTATTACATCCCTGCGTCGACGGTGCGCAAGACCGAAGACAAGCAGCCGACGCAGCGCGTGGCCGCGCGCGTCGACGACGTGGAACTGGAGGCCAACTGATGTTGCAGAAAACCTTGAGCGCGACCCTGCTCGAGCACGACGACCATCCGCCGTCGCACTCGGTGTTCGGGTTCTGGCTTTACCTGATGACCGACTGCGTGATCTTTGCCGCGCTGTTCGCGACGTTCGCGGTGCTCGGCCAGCAGTATGCGGGCGGGCCGACCGCGAAAGACCTGTTCGACATTCCGGGCGTCGCGGTGGAAACCGCTGCGCTGCTGCTGTCGAGCATCACGTACGGTTTCGCGATGCTCGCCGCGTACAAGCAGCGGCGGGGCGCGCTGCTCGCATGGCTCGCGGTGACGTTCGTGCTCGGCGCGGCGTTTCTCGTGATGGAACTGCGCGAGTTCTCGCACCTGATCGCGGAAGGCGCGGGCCCGCAGCGCAGCGCGTTCCTGTCGGCGTTCTTCACGCTGGTCGGCACGCACGGGCTGCACGTGACGGCCGGGCTGCTGTGGATGATCGTGCTCGCCGGGCAGATCGTGTTTCGCGGCGGCGACCTGACCGATCGCGACCTGCGACGCCTGACGTGCCTGAGCCTCTTCTGGCACTTCCTCGACATCGTATGGATCTGCGTGTTTTCCTTTGTTTATCTCGCGAGCGTGATCTAAATGGCCCATTCGCATTCGTCTCAACTCGAAGAAGGGCACGGCAGTGTCGGCGGCTATGTCGCCGGTTTCATCCTGTCGGTGCTGCTCACGGCCGCGTCGTTCGGCCTCGTGATGGGCGGCGTGCTGTCGCCGCACGCGTCGCTGATCGCGCTTGCCGTGCTCGCGTTCGTGCAGATCGTCGTGCACCTCGTGTACTTCCTGCACATGAACGGCTCGTCGGGCCAGCGCTGGAACGTGATGGCGTTCAGCTACACGGTGCTGACCGCGGCGATCCTGATCGTCGGCACGCTGTGGGTGATGCACAACGTCAGCATGAACATGATGTCGCGCTGAGCGGCATCGCGGCGCGATGCGTCGACCGGAGAAGCGGCACGAAGGTGCCGCTTTTTTTCGTCCGCGAGAAGGGCGCTGCGGCCCGCGAGGGCGGTGCCGGGGGGGCATCGACTGTATGATTCGGCGCGTGCGCACTGCCGGTGCGAACGCCGATCGGCAAAGGCGGAAGGGAGCCTGGGCGCCTCCGACGGGCCGTCGATTGTTACAAGACGTTAGCGCAAGCTTGCCCTTGCGATGCCGCGCATCAGTTCTTACAAACTTGAAATATGCGGTGGCAACGCTTGCCGTTATAGTCGAATCACACATCAAACAACCCCCAAAGAGGAATCCATGAAGACCTTGCGTATTGCCTCGCTCTTGACCGGTATGACGGCCTTGCTCGTGTCGGGCGCAGCAATGGCGGGAGTCAATGTCGGGATCAATCTCGGCGTTCCGGCACCGGTCTACGTCGCGCCCGCACCTGTGTATGCGCCGCCGCCGCCTCCGCCGGTCGTCTATCAGCCTGCGCCGGTCTATGCGCCGGCACCCGTCTACGCACCGGCGCCCGCTATCGTGATCGGCTGGCATGGCGACCGCTACTGGGACGGCCGTCGCTACTGGGGTCGCGACGAGTGGTACCACCGTCACGGCGGCCGCCCCGGCTGGGATCGCGGTCACGGCCATTGGGACAACGGTCGCCACAACGGCTGGCGTTGATCGGCAGGGCGCACGCGTGATGTGCGCGCAACGTTCGCTGATGAGGAAACCGCCTGCATGGCGGTTTTCTTTTGGCCCGACGGATTGAATGGGTAGAATCGTCCCTCGTTACTACCCTCATTCGACCGACAGGGCCTCTATGACGAAGGGTTCGCCCCGGGCCGCCGCGCGTGTCCGCCATGCCGTACGGGTTGCCGGCCGCACGGCCGCGGTGTTCGTGTTGCAGGCGGCGCTGGCCGCGACCGCCGCGCACGCGGCCTACGCCATTGCGCAGTACGGCGAGCCGAAGTATCCGCCGGGCTTCAGGCATTTCGACTACGTCAACCCCGACGCGCCGAAGGGCGGCACGCTCGTGCTCGCGAACCCGAACCGGCTGACCTCGTTCGACAAGTTCAACCCGTTTACGATGCGCGGCAATCCTGCGCCGGGCATCGACATGCTGTTCGAGAGCCTCGCGACCGGCAGCTCGGACGAGCCCGCGTCCGCGTACGGGCTGCTCGCCGACGACATCGACATCGCACCGGATCGCCGTTCGGTCACGTTCCACCTGAATCCGCGCGCGCGCTTTTCCAATGGCGACCCGGTCACGGCCAACGACGTCAAGTTCTCGTTCGACACGCTGAAGAGCAAGCTGGCCGCGCCGCAGTTCGGCGCGTATTTCGCGGAAATCACGAAGGCCGTGGTGGTCGATCCTGCCACCGTGCGTTTCGAGTTCCGCAGCGCGAATCGCGAACTGCCGCTGATCGCCGGCGGCGTGCCGGTGTTTTCGCGCAAGTGGGGATTGCGCGCGGACGGCTCGCGCATCCCGTTCGACCAGCTCGCGTTCGAGCAGCCGATCGGCAGCGGCCCGTACCTGATCGAGCGCTACGACAACGGCCGGACGATCACTTACCGGCGCAACCCGGCGTACTGGGGGGCCGACCTGCCGGTGCGGGTGGGCACCAACAACTTCGAACGGATCGTCTACAAGCTGTACGGCGATGGCGTTGCGCGGCTCGAAGCGTTCAAGGCCGGCGAATACGATGTGCTCGTCGAGTACATCGCGCGCAACTGGACGCGCCGCGACGTCGGCAAGCGTTTCGACAGCGGCGAGCTCGTCAAGCGCGAATTCCGCCAGCACAACGGCGCCGGCATGCAGGGCTTCTTCATGAACCTGCGCCGGCCGCTGTTTCGCGACGTGCGCGTGCGCCAGGCGCTCGACCTTGCGTTCGACTTCGAATGGCTGAACCGCCAGCTGTTCTACAGCGCCTACACGCGTCTGGACAGCTACTTCGCCGACACCGACCTGCAGGCGACCGGCACGCCCGGCCCCGGCGAGCTGAAGTTGCTGGAGCCGCTGCGCGCGCAGCTCGATCCGGCCGTGTTCGGGCCGATGGTCACGCAGCCGGACACGAATCCGCCGGGCTCGCTGCGCGCGAACCTGCTGAAGGCGCGCACGCTGCTCGCGCAGGCCGGCTGGACCTATCGCGACGGCGCGCTGCGCAATGCGAAGGGCGAGCCGTTCACGTTCGAGATCCTCGACGATTCGGGTGCCGCGATGGAAGGTGTCGTGACGGCCTATCAGCGCAATCTGGCGAAGCTCGGCATCGATGCACGCTTTCGCACGGCCGATTTCGCGCTGCTGCAAAAGCGCCTCGACGCGTTCGACTACGACATGACGACGATCCGCCTGCCGGGCGTGCAGGTCCCGGGTGCCGAGCAATACTCGCGTTACGCCAGCAAGTTCGCCGACGAGCCGGGCTCCGACAACCTCATCGGGCTGAAGTCGCCGGCCGTCGACACGCTGCTGCACGCACTCGGCACCGCGCAGTCGCGCGACGAATTGCTCGACGCGACGCACGCGCTCGACCGCGTGCTGATGCATGGCTACTACGCGGTCCCGCAGTGGTACAGCACGACGCACCGGATCGCGTACAAGCGCACGCTTGGCTACCCGCAGACGCTGCCGCTGTACTATTCGGCCGAGGGCTGGGTCGTGTCGACCTGGTGGGCGAAGCCCGATCACTGAGCCACGCCGCCCTACGTCCAACCCCGCCTACCGATCGCGAGTCGACGCCCATGTGGAGCTACATCCTCAAACGCCTGCTGCTGATGATCCCGACGCTCGTCGGCGTGCTGACGCTTACGTTCGCGGTGATCCAGTTCGTGCCGGGCGGCCCCGTCGAACAGGCCGTGCAGGAATTGCGCAAGGGCGCGACGGAGCAGGGCGCGGTGCCGTTCGGGATGCGCGCACACACCGGCGTCGACGCACAGCAGCTCGCGCAGCTCAAGGCGCTGTACGGTTTCGACAAACCGCCGCTCGAACGCTACTGGCTGATGCTGAAGCGCTTCGCGCGCTTCGATCTCGGCGACAGCTACTTCCGCCACCAGAGCGTGTGGTCGCTGGTCGTGCAGAAGCTGCCCGTGTCGATCAGCATCGGGCTGTGGACGTTCTTCCTCACGTACCTGATCGCGGTGCCGCTCGGCATCGCGAAGGCCGTGCGCAACGGTTCGCCGTTCGACGTCGCGACGAGCCTCGTCGTGCTCGTCGGTTATGCGATTCCGGGCTTCGTGCTCGGCGTGCTGCTGCTCGTGCTGTTCGGCGGCGGCTCGTTCTGGCAGCTTTTCCCGCTGCGCGGGCTCACGTCGGACAACTTCGCCCAGCTGTCGCTCGTCGGCAAGGTGCTCGACTACCTGTGGCACATCGCGCTGCCGATCACGGCGTCGGTCGTCGGCAGCTTCGCGGTCGTCACGATGCTCACGAAGAATGCATTTCTCGACCAGATCCGCCGGCAATACGTGCTGACCGCGCGCGCGAAGGGGCTCTCCGAGCGCAGCGTGCTGTGGAAGCACGTGTTCCGCAACGCGATGCTGCCGCTGATCGTCGGTTTCCCGGCCGCGTTCATCGGCGCGTTCTTCACGGGCAGCCTGCTGATCGAGACGCTGTTCTCGCTCGACGGCCTCGGGCTGCTGTCGTACGAATCGGTCGTGCGGCGCGACTATCCGGTCGTGCTCGGCACGCTGTACCTGTTCACGCTGATCGGCCTTGCGACCAAGCTGATCTCCGATCTCTGCTATGTGTGGGTCGATCCGCGCATTCAATTCGACACCCTGGAGCGCTGACATGAAACCGTCCGTCTGCATGCCCGGCGTCACCGGGCGAGGTGCGCGATGAACCGGGCCGTCGTGTCGTCCCGCATCGACGCGGCGCGCGCCCGCGTGTCGCCGTCTCCCGCGCGCCGCGTATGGCAGCGCTTCAGGCAGCAGCGCCTCGGCTACTGGAGCTTCGTGATCTTCGTCGTCGCGTTCGCCGCGAGCCTCGCGGCGCCGCTGTGGTCGAACGACAAGCCGCTCGTCGTGCGCTACGACGGCCAGACCTATTTCCCGATGTTCCATGCGTATCCGGAGACGACCTTCGGCGGCGATTTCCCGACGCCGGCCGACTATCTCGATCCGTATGTGCGCAAGCGGCTCGAGGCGCCCGGCAACTTCGTCGTCTACCCGCCGAACCATTATTACTACGACACGCTGAACTACTTCTCGAACGTGCCGAACCCCGCGCCGCCGTCGCGCGCGAACTGGCTCGGTACCGACGCGCAGGGGCGCGACCTGCTCGCCCGGCTCGTGTACGGGTTCCGCGTGTCGGTCGAGTTCGGGCTGATCCTGACCGTGATCGGCACGCTGCTCGGGATCGCCGCGGGCGCCGTGCAGGGCTTCTTCGGCGGGCGCATCGACATCGTCGGGCAGCGCCTGATCGAGATCTGGAGTTCGCTGCCCGAGCTGTACCTGCTGATCATCTTCGCGTCGATCTTCGAGCCGAGTTTCCTGCTGCTGATCGTGCTGCTGTCGCTGTTCGGCTGGATCGGGCTCGCCGACTACGTGCGCGCGGAATTCCTGCGCAACCGCACACAGGACTACGTGCGCGCGGCGCGCGCGATGGGGCTCACGAACTGGCAGATCATCTGGCGCCATGTGCTGCCGAACAGTCTCACGCCGGTGATCACGTTCCTGCCGTTCCGGATGAGCGGCTCGATCCTCGCGCTCACGAGCCTCGATTTCCTCGGGCTCGGCGTGCCGCCGCCGACCCCGAGCCTCGGCGAACTGCTCGCGCAGGGCAAGGGCAACCTCGACGCATGGTGGATCTCGTTGTCGACCTTCGGCGTGCTGGTCACGACGCTGCTGCTGCTGACCTTCATGGGCGACGCGCTGCGCAACGCACTCGATACGCGGATCGCCGATTCGGTGCGCGCGGCGGGAGGCCAGCGATGAGCGAACCGGTCGTATCGACGCAGCATGACCCGCTGCTGGCGCTCGAGCATCTGCATGTGCGCTTCGGCGACACGGTCGCGGTGGACGACGTGACGCTCGAGATCGGTCGCGGCGAGCGCGTCGCGCTGGTCGGCGAATCGGGTTCCGGCAAGAGCGTGACCGCGCTGTCGATCCTGCGGCTGCTGCGCGACGCCGACGTGAGCGGCGCGATCCGCTTCGCGGGGCAGGACCTGGCTGGCAAGAGCGAGCGCGAGATGCGCGGGCTGCGCGGCTCGGACATCGCGATGATCTTCCAGGAGCCGATGACGGCGCTCAACCCGCTGTATACGATCGGCGTGCAGATCGGCGAGACGATCGTGCTGCACGACGGCGTATCGGCGGTCGAGGCGCGCAAGCGTGCGATCGCTCTGCTCGCGCGCACGGGCATCGCGGAGCCGGAGAAGCGTGTCGACAGCTATCCGCACCAGTTGTCGGGCGGCCAGCGGCAGCGCGCGATGATCGCGATGGCACTCGCCTGCCGGCCGCGCCTGCTGCTGGCCGACGAGCCGACCACCGCGCTCGACGTGACGATCCGCGCGCAGATCGTCGACCTGCTGCTGGAACTGCAGCGCGAGGAAGCGGAAAAGCGCGGGATGGCGATCCTGCTGATCACGCACGACCTGAATCTCGTGCGGCACTTCGCGGACCGCGTCGCGGTGATGGAGCACGGCCGGCTCGTCGAGAGCGGGCCGGTCGAGCGGATCTTCGCGGAACCCGAGCATCCGTATACGCAGCGGCTGCTGAACAGCCGGCCGCAACGCGCGGTCGCGCCGGTGATGCCGATCGCACCCGTCGTGCTCGACGCCCGTCACGTGAGCGTGCAGTTCGCGCGCAAGCGGCCGGGCATCGCGGGCTGGTTCGGCTCGGTACCCGTGACGGCCGTCGCGGATGTGTCGGTGTCGGTGCGGCAGGGCGAGACGCTCGGCATCGTCGGTGAATCGGGATCCGGGAAGTCGACGCTCGCGATGGCGCTGCTCGGCCTGCAAAAGACGGCCGGCGGCACGATCGAATTCCAGGGGCGCGCGCTGTCGACCTATCGAGGCCGCGAACAGACGGCACTGCGCTCGAACATGCAGGTGGTCTTTCAGGATCCGTTCAGTTCGCTTTCCCCGCGTCACACGATCGAGCGGATCGTCGGCGAGGGGCTCGAACTGCATCGCCCGGACATGACGCCCGATGCGCGTCGCGCGAAGTCGCTCGCGGTACTGCGCGAAGTCGGCCTCGACCGCACGGTGCTGCACCGTTATCCGCACGAATTCTCGGGCGGGCAGCGCCAGCGGATCGCGATCGCGCGCGCGCTGGTGCTGGAACCGCGCATCCTGATTCTCGACGAGCCGACGTCCGCGCTCGACGTGTCGATCCAGCAGCAGGTGCTCAAGCTGCTCGCGAATTTGCAACAGAAATACAACCTCGGCTATGTATTCATCAGCCATGACCTGGAGGTGATCGGGGCGATGGCGCATCGCGTCGCGGTGATGCAGGGCGGGGCCGTCGTCGAGTCGGGAGAGGTGGCCGACATCTTCACCAGACCGTCACATCCTTACACACAAAAGCTGTTGAAAGCGGTCTGGAAAGCGTGATAGGCCGCCAATGGTCTGATCATCTCGATTGTATTTATTAATTTGTTTTGACAAACGATTACGCGCTGGCTAGTATCGACCGAAATTTTCCGCCAATCAGCTGATTTTTAAGCAAATTCCATCGACCAATGCAGCATCGATCCCTGACCCAGGCATGCGCGCGCACCATCGCCGGGCTATTCATCGGCGCCCTGTTCGCAGCAGCACCCGGCGCGTTCGCCGACGAAGTCAGCAGTTTTAACCAGAATGTCACAAATTCGACGCAGAACGCGTCGAATTCCTCCCTCCAGCAGACCAGCGCGCAGCCGTCGGGCGGCGGCGCGAAGTCGTTCCTCGCCGGCATGGCCGGCAAGGCGGGCGACGTGGTCGTCGGCGCGCTGAACATGATCGGCGTGCGCTATCGCTGGGGCGGCAACTCGCCGGATTCGGGCCTCGACTGCAGCGGCTTCGTGCGCTACGTGTTCCAGGACACCCTCGGCATGTCGCTGCCGCGTCGTGCGGAAGAGATGAGCCGCGTCGGCGAGAAGGTGAGCATGAGCAACCTCAAGCCGGGCGATCTCGTGTTCTTCAACACGATGCGCCGCACGTTCTCGCACGTCGGCATCTACATCGGCGACAACAAGTTCGTGCACTCGCCGTCGACGGGCAGCACCATCCGCGTTGACGATCTCGATAGCGGCTACTGGGAAAAGCGTTTCACCGGCGCGCGCCGGCTTGAGTCGGAGTTCCCGATGAAGCCGGAAGATCTGCGTCAGCGCGTGCGCGCGACGATTGGCGACGATTCGGCGAACGGCAACAACTGACGTTCGACGGCCGGTCCGGCCGGATCGAAAAAACCCTGTCACCGAAAGGCGGCAGGGTTTTTTGTTTTGGGGCGGTGCAAACGGTGAATGACGGTCGCACCGTCGTTTGTGGGCCGGCGGCATGCGCCGGCCGGCGCGTCGCGTGCTTACGCGGCGGCCACGCCGCGCGCTGCCGCGAGCTTGCGCTGCAGTTCCGGCATGATGCGCGCGACGGCTTCCTCGCCTGCAAGAATGGCCGCGTTGCGCTGGTTGAAGTCGCTGCCGCCCATGGCCGCGAGGTTCGGGCGGATCACGACGTCCGCGTACTTGTCGAGCTCGTAGGTCTTGATCGTCTGGCCCATGATCGTGAAGGTCTGCAGCAGCATCTCGATCGGGTTGTTGGTTGCCGCGCCGTCCGGCCGGGCCGAGATGTCGACCGCGATCACGAAGCTCGCGCCCATCTTGCGCGCGTACGACGCCGGCACGGGGCTCACGAGGCCGCCGTCGACATATTCGCGGTTGCCGATCTTCACCGGTTCGAACACCGACGGCACGCTGCACGATGCGCGCACCGCGAGCCCCGTGTTGCCCTGCTGGAACAGGATCGGCTGACCGCTCTGCAGATCGGTCGCGACAATACCGAGCGGCTTCGCCATCTTCTCGATCGGCCGGTTGTTGAGCGTCTTGTTCAGGAAGTTCTGCAGCGCCACGCCTTGCAGCAGCCCGCGCGAACGGAACGGCAGCGCCCAGTCGCTGATCGCTGCCTGATCCATGTCGAGCGCGATCTTGTTGATCTGCAGTGCGCTCATGCCCGACGCATACAGTGCGCCGACCACCGAGCCCGCGCTCGTGCCTGCGACGATTTCGACCGGGATGCCGCGCGCCTCGAGCGCCTTCAGCACGCCGATGTGCGAGAAGCCGCGCGCGGCGCCGCCGCCGAGCGCGATGCCGATCTTCACCGGTTTCTCGCGAGGCTGCGTGGCGCCGGAAGTATTGTCCGAACGGGATTTGTCGCCGAACGACGTGCAGGCGGCGAGGCTGGCGGACGCGGCGGCGATCGTGAAGTGGCGGCGCGACAGGCGAGGGGACGACATCGAATGGTTCTCCGGCGGCTTGGCGGCGGGTTACACGGCCCGCGGCGGCGATAGGTTCCGAGCGGCCGCGCGGCAGGTTCCGTGCGGCCGGTGCCGCGCCGGCTGGCGGCCGCGGCGCGCACATCATAAAGCAAGCGGCGCGCTTGGCGCGATGTCCGGCGCGAGTATAATTCCGGCTTCTTTCCCGTTCCGGGCGCGGCCGGCCCCGTTGCTGTCCGGGCTGCCGCCGTCGATCCCGCGTCGAATCATTCATGCGCCCCAGGCGTTCGAGTTACCGTTTATGACCCGTCCTGTCCGTACCCGCTTCGCGCCGAGTCCCACCGGCTTCATCCACCTCGGCAACATTCGCTCCGCGCTCTATCCGTGGGCGTTCGCCCGCAAGATGAAGGGCACGTTCGTGCTGCGCATCGAGGACACCGACGTCGAACGCTCGTCGCAGGAAGCGGTCGACGCGATCCTCGAAGGGATGCAATGGCTCGGCCTGGATTTCGACGAAGGCCCGATCTACCAGATGCAGCGGATGGACCGCTATCGCGAGGTGCTCGCGCAGATGCTGGAGAAGGGGCTTGCATACCCGTGCTACATGTCGGCCGAGGAACTCGACGCGCTGCGCGAACGCCAGCGCGAGGCCGGCCTGAAGCCGCGCTACGACGGCACGTGGCGTCCGGAGCCCGGCAAGGTGCTGCCGGAGCCGCCGGCCGGCGTGAAGCCGGTGCTGCGTTTCCGCAATCCGCTGACGGGCACGGTCGTGTGGGATGACGCGGTGAAGGGGCGCGTCGAGATTTCGAACGAGGAGCTCGACGACCTCGTGATCGCGCGCCCGGACGGCACGCCGATCTACAACTTCTGCGTGGTGGTGGACGACATGGACATGGGCATCACGCACGTGATCCGTGGCGACGACCACGTGAACAACACGCCGCGCCAGATCAACATCCTGAATGCGCTCGGCGGCGAGGCGCCGGTCTACGCGCACTTACCGACCGTGCTGAACGAGCAGGGCGAGAAGATGAGCAAGCGGCACGGCGCGATGAGCGTGATGGCGTATCGCGACGCGGGTTTCCTGCCCGAAGCGGTCGTCAACTATCTCGCGCGCCTCGGCTGGTCGCACGGCGATGCCGAAATCTTCTCGCGCGAGCAGTTCGTCGAATGGTTCGATCTCGAGCATCTCGGCAAGTCGCCCGCGCAGTACGACCACAGCAAGCTGAGCTGGCTGAACGCGCATTACATCAAGGAAGCGGACAACGCGCGCCTCGCCGAGCTGGCCAAACCGTTCCTCGCCGCACTCGGCGTCGACGATGCGGCGATCGCCACGGGCCCGGCGCTCGATGCCGTGGTCGGGCTGATGAAGGATCGCGCGACGACGGTCAAGGAGATCGCGGAAGGCGCAGCGATGTTCTACCGTGTGCCGGCACCGGATGCCGATGCGCTTGCGCAGCACGTGACCGATGCGGTGCGTCCGGCGCTGGCCGATCTCGTCGCTGCGCTGAAGGCGGCCGACTGGACGAAGGAGGCCGTATCCGCCGCGCTGAAGGCGACGCTCGGCACGCACAAGCTAAAGATGCCGCAACTCGCGATGCCGGTACGCCTGCTGGTGGCGGGGACGACGCACACGCCGTCGATCGACGCGGTGCTCGTCCTGTTCGGCCGCGATGTCGTGGTGTCGCGTATCGAGGCCGCGCTGGCCTGAGATTCGGGGGCGAGCGAAGCTGCCCGTGCGTGACATCGCGGCAGCTTCGCAAAAAATTTCGCTCCAATCGCAAAAAGGGTATTTACAAGTTCAAAGTAGCTCCATATAATCTCATTTCTGTTCTGCAAGGGGGTATAGCTCAGCTGGGAGAGCGCTTGCATGGCATGCAAGAGGTCAGCGGTTCGATCCCGCTTACCTCCACCATCAGAACAAGCTGGATTGATTTGCGAAGCAGCGGTGGTAGTAATAAATGCTTCACAAAATGATTCAAAGCAGTTAGAATTTCGGCCTTCGCTGTTGATTGAAAAGTGAATAGCGAAAGTCAGACAGATCTGAAAAGATTTTGTCCCCTTCGTCTAGAGGCCTAGGACATCACCCTTTCACGGTGAGTACAGGGGTTCGAATCCCCTAGGGGACGCCAGGATTCAGCGGCGTTTCGTAGAAGTGTCGCAAGGCTCGCAGGAACGTAACCGACGTCCTGCGGGTTGGGTAAGAAAGCTGGAGCGGTAGTTCAGTCGGTTAGAATACCGGCCTGTCACGCCGGGGGTCGCGGGTTCGAGTCCCGTCCGCTCCGCCAGAACGAAGCCCGTTCAAGACGTTTTTGAGCGGGCTTTTGTATTAAAGATGTAAGCAGTACGCTGTCCCCTTCGTCTAGAGGCCTAGGACATCACCCTTTCACGGTGAGTACAGGGGTTCGAATCCCCTAGGGGACGCCAGGATTTAGTGGCGTTTCGTAGAAGTGCCGCATCGCTTGCAGGAGCGTGACAAGATCCTGCGGGCGAGGGTAAGGAAAGCTGGAGCGGTAGTTCAGTTGGTTAGAATACCGGCCTGTCACGCCGGGGGTCGCGGGTTCGAGCCCCGTCCGCTCCGCCAGAACGAAGCCCGTTCAAAGAACGTTTTTTGAACGGGCTTTTGCATTAAGGATGTAAGCAGTACGTTGTCCCCTTCGTCTAGAGGCCTAGGACATCACCCTTTCACGGTGAGTACAGGGGTTCGAATCCCCTAGGGGACGCCAGATTTTGGCGTCGTTCGAACAAACGATGCGCCGGCAGGAAGCAACCGACGCCTGCCAGGCAAGCAGCAAGACTGGAGCGGTAGTTCAGTCGGTTAGAATACCGGCCTGTCACGCCGGGGGTCGCGGGTTCGAGTCCCGTCCGCTCCGCCAAAAATGAAGAAGCCCGCCTCGTGCGGGCTTTTTTATTTGCGTTTCCGGTTGTGCCAGCCGGCGGGACGTAACCACCGGTCATCACGCGTCGAGCCGCTACGAGAAATCCGCGATTGCATCCGCACGCGACTGCGCTATCGTGGCGGGATGCGTTCTTGACCCCTGCGCGATGCTCGATCCGACCGACCTGCGACTCCTGTATCAGCTCCGGCCTGCGGAGGCCGGCGATTTTCCGTTTGCCGAAGCGCTGACGCACGGCAACATGGGCGGCTATTACAAGCGCCATGGGCTCGTGTGGCGCAGCGACCTGTTCTACGCGAGCTGGCGCGAATCCGAGAACTTCATCCTCGAGGCCGACGGCGAGCGCATCGGCGTGCTGCGCGTGACCGAGGAGGGCGACTCGCTGCACATCCGCGACGTACAGATCGCGGCCGGTCATCGCGGGCAGGGCGCCGGCACCTACATGCTCGACATGTCGCACCGCTGGGCGCGTGCGCGCGGGCTGCACGAACTTCAATTGCGCGTGTTCGTCGACAATCCTGCCGCGCGTCTTTATTTGCGCATGGGCTATCAGGTTGCCGGGTCGCGGCTCGCGCAACTTGGCTCGATCCGCCACATGGTGCGGCCGGTCTGACGCGCTGATGACTCCGAATGACGCGTTCAGCGGACAGCGCCGATGGCGTCGTCGTCCGGGGTTTCGTCGTCCGCGAGGCTGCCTTCCGGGCCGCGGTGTTCGTAGCCGCGCAGCATGAATGCGCGGGGGCTTTCGCCGAATGCACGCCGGAACATCGCCGAAAAGGCGCTCTGGCTCTGGTAGCCGAGCTCGCGCGCGATATGCGACAGCGGGCGCCCCTGGTTCAGCAGCGGAATGGCCCGTGCCAGCAGTGCCTGCTGACGCCACTGCGAAAAACTCACGCCCAGTTCCTGCTTGAAGAGCCGCGAAATCGTGCGCGTGCTCGCGCCGACCTCGCTTGCCCAGTGCTCGAGCGACTCCGCATGCGCCGGATGCGCGAGTACCGATTCGCACAGCATGCGCAGCCGTTTTTCGTCGGGCATCGGCACCGCGAGCGGCAGCGGTTCGGCGCGACTCAGCTCGTCGAGCACGAGCCCGCACAGCAGGCGCTCGCGCGCGGTGCTCAGGTCGCGCGCGTCGAGCGCGACGATCAGTTCGCGCAGGAGCCCCGTCACTTCGACGACGCGGCACGCGTCAAGCCCTTCCGGCACGATCGACTCGTCGATGTACAGCGTGCGCAAGAACGCCTCTTCGACGATCACGACTTCGTGCGTCACGTGTGGCGGTACCCAGATCGCACGGGACGGCGGCACCATCCATGTCGTGCCGGTCGTCGCGACGCGCAGCACGCCGCGCGACGCGTACGCGAGCTGTGCCCACGCATGCGTATGCAGCGGGATGCGGCGTCCGGCGTCGAGCTGCCGTGCGCGCACGCGCATCGGATGGACGGCGGTCGGCGCGAATTCGGGCGGAATGTCGATGACGTACAGGTTCGGTACGTCGGCTTGGGCGGGCGGATTCATGGACGATTCGGGCAACGCTGCGGCGATGCCGTTATTGTAGAAGGCGCCGCGAAAGCGCATGCGACGGTTTGTCGGGCGATCATGCCGCGCTCAAATGAACTTTGTGTGGGAGCGCCGGAGATTTCAGGGCCGCCCGAAACCAGACGCGCTCGTGGGCCCGAACCATCGGGCCGGTATCGTGGTCTATCGATGCGCGGGGGATTGCGCAAGAATTGCGCACGGATCGCGCATGAATCGCCCGTGAACACGGCAACACACGAATCAAAGAGGAGAACCACGATGCGTTACGTATTCGTCTACGGCACCTTGAGAAACGGGGAGGCCAACGACATCGGCCACGCGGCCGCCAGGCACGGAATTGCCGCGCCGACGCTGCTCGGCGCCGCCGCGCTGCCGGGAGAACTGTACGATTTCGGCACTTATCCGGGGATGGTTGCCGGATCGGCCGGCAAGTCGCTGGTCTGGGGTGACGTCTACGAAGTCGACGACCGGCTCGTTCCCGTGCTCGACGAAATCGAGCGCGTCTATCCGGGTGTCGACTCGCTGTTCAAGCCGGACGACGTGACCGTCGAACTCGGCGGCCGGCAGTACGCGTGCCTTTACTATCCGGTCGCCGCGCACGCGACCGCCGGGCGTCCGCGCATTGCGTCGGGCGACTGGGTTCAGCACCGGCGCGAGCGGGAAGCCGTCTGACCGGTCGCGCGGCAGCCGCTTCAGCCGCAAAGGAAAAAGCGCCCCGAGGGGCGCTTTCGTTTGTGCCGTCATTCGCGTGCGACCGGCGCCGACGCAGGGGCGGCCCCGATCGGGACGGGCGGCTTCGTCAGATTTCCTCGTACAGCGGCAGCGTCAGGAATTCGGTGAAGCCTTCCGACGTCGACATCTGCTCGAAGATCGCGGCGGCGCGCTCGTACGGCTGCGTGTTGCCGCCGACAGAGCGCTTCACGTTGTCGAGTTCGGCCTTCGAGAATTCCCGCACGAGTTCGGCCGTGACCTTGCGGCCGTCGTCGAGCACGCCCTTCGGCGAGCGGATCCATTGCCACACCTGCGAACGGGAAATCTCGGCCGTGGCCGCATCTTCCATCAGGTTGTGGATCGGTACGCAGCCGTTGCCGTCAAGCCAGGCGCCGAGGTAATGGATGCCGACGTTGATGTTGTTGCGCAGGCCGGCTTCGGTGATCGGCGCTTCGGGCTGGAAGTCGAGCAGGTTCCTGCCTTCGACCTGCACGTCGTCGCGCTGCTTCGCGATCTGGTTCGGCTTGTCGCCGAGCACCTTGACGAACTCTTCCATCGCGATCGGCACGAGGCCCGGGTGCGCGACCCAGCCGCCGTCGTAGCCGTCGGTCGCGTCGCGCTGCTTGTCCGAACGCACGCCGCCCATGGCCTTGTCGTTCGCTTCCGGATCGTTCTTGATCGGGATCAGCGCGCTCATCCCGCCGATCGCCGGCGCGTTGCGCTTGTGGCAGGTCTTCAGCAGCAGCAGCGCGTACGCGCGCATGAACGGCACCGTCATCGTGATCTTCGAACGCTCGGCCAGGCAGAAGTCGCGGTCGTTCTTGAACTTCTTGATCGCCGAGAAGATGTAGTCCCAGCGGCCCGCGTTCAGGCCCGAGCTGTGTTCGCGCAGTTCGTACAGGATCTCGTCCATCTCGAACGCGGCGAGGATCGTCTCGATCAGCACGGTCGCGCGGATCGTGCCGCGCGGCACGCCGACGGCTTCCTGCGCCGCGACGAAGATGTCGTTCCACAGCCGTGCCTCGAGATGGCTTTCCATCTTCGGCAGGTAGAAGTACGGGCCCGAGCCGCGCGCAAGCAGTTCCTTCGCGTTGTGGAACAGGAACAGCGCGAAATCGAAGATGCCGCCGGACACGCGCTGGCCGTCGACCGTCACGTGCTTCTCGTCGAGGTGCCAGCCGCGCGGACGCACGATCAGCGTCGCGACCTTGTCGTTCAACTGGTAGGACTTGCCGTTCTGCTCGAGCGAGATCGTCCGGCGCACCGCGTCCTTCAGGTTGATCTGGCCGTCGATCTGGTTCGTCCAGCTCGGTGCGTTCGAATCCTCGAAGTCCGTCATGTACGAATCGGCGCCCGAGTTCAGCGCGTTGATGATCATCTTGCGCTCGACGGGGCCCGTGATCTCGACGCGGCGGCATTGCAGGTCGGCCGGCAGCGGCGCGACCTTCCAGTCGCTTTCACGGATCGCCTTCGTCTCGGCCAGGAAGTCGGGGCGCTCGCCCGCGTCGAGGCGCTTCGTGCGCTCGACGCGCGCCTGCAGCAGCGCCTGGCGGCGCGATTCGAACGTGCGGTGCAGCGCCGCGACGAGTGCGAGTGCGTCGGGCGTCAGGATTGCTTCGTAACCCGGCTTGATTTCGCCGGTGATCGCCATGCCTTGCGGCAGCGTGATCGGGGTGCTCATGAGTCTCATCTCCTTGGTCGGTCAGTTGCGGTTTCGGTAAAGGGGGAAGGCGGCAGCTGCAAACGTCATGCACCCGGGCCGGGGCGCGTGCGGTTTGCGGGTCTGCCGGACGGAGCCGGGGTGGCGAGGAATGCGAGCAGGTCGGCCATGCCGGTGCCCGTACCGTCCGGCGGCGCGCCGAGTTCCTCGGCGGGCGCGCCCGTGCGGTTGAGCCAGAACGTGGTGTAGCCGAACCAGACGGCGCCGGCGACGTCCCACGCGTTCGACGACACGAACACGATGCCGCGCCGGTTCGGTCCGAACGCGGCGGTGCCGAGCGCGTAGGCCGCCGGACTCGGCTTGTACGCGCGCACGGTATCGGCCGACAGCACGCGATCGAACAGCCCGGACATGCCGGCGCTCTTGATCGCGATGTCGAGCATCTGCGGCGTGCCGTTCGACAGGATCGCGAGCGGCGGGCGCGGGTCGAGCGCGCGCAGCTTGCGCAGCGCGGGCACCGTATCGGGATAGGTGGACAGGCACGCGTATTCGTCCATCAGTCGCTTCTCGGCCGCGCTGTTCAGCGCGAGCCCGAGCCGGCGCGCGGCGAACCGCAGCGCATCGAGCGTGATGTCCCGGAACGGGCGGTAGCGGGCGCCGGCCGGATCCGCGAGCGTGCGCAGCTGCGAGTATTCGATTTGCTTGCGTCGCCACAGCTGCGACAACCGTTCCCCGTGACCCGGAAACATCTGCTCCGCCGCGGCCAGCACCGCACGCACGTCGAACAACGTGCCGAATGCGTCGAAGAGGATTGCGTCGGGAGAGGAGAGTGTCGTTGTGGCCGACATAGCCTTGCGCTCCGGTTTCAGAGGTCGGGTAAATTCTATTCGTGATCGTATGCGCTAAAAAAGACGCTATTCATCACTTGATCTTTTACTTTCATATACCTAATCTTGAGCCGTTTAAGCTATTTGAAGGGCGGCGGCACCGCCCCGGCGAGTCATGGACCGGTTCAAGCAGATCGAAACGTTCGCTGCGGTCGCGGCGAAGGGCAGCCTGTCGGCGGCCGCGCATGCGGAAGGCGTCGCCCCGGCGATCATCGGCCGACGCCTCGACGCGCTCGAGGAGCGGCTCGGCGTCAAGCTGCTGGTGCGCACGACGCGCAAGCTCACGCTGACGTTCGAGGGCTCGGCGTTTCTCGAGGATTGCCAGCGGATCATCAACGACATGCAGAACGCCGAGGCGAGCGTATCCGCCGGCGGCGTCAAGGCGAGCGGCCACCTGCGTATTTCCGCGCCGGCCGGCTTCGGCCGGCGGCACGTCGCGCCGCTCGTGCCCGAATTCAGCGTCGGGCATCCCGACGTATCCGTCACGCTCGACCTGTCCGACCGCATGGTCGACCTCGTCAACGAGGGGTTCGATTGCGCGGTGCGGCTCGGCGAGCTGCCCGACTCGTCGCTCGTGTCGCTGAAGCTCGGCGAGAACCGCCGCGTGTGCGTCGCGGCTCCCGCGTATCTCGTACGGCGCGGCACGCCCGCGACGCTCGCGGAACTGGCGCGGCACAACTGCCTCGCGCTCGCGGCAAACGCGAACCAGCAGCGCGGCTGGGCGTTCCAGGAGGACGGCAAGGTCGTGTCGATCCGCGTGAACGGCACGATGGAATGCTCGGACGGCGCGGTGCTGCACGAGTGGTGCCTCGCCGGACATGGCCTGGCGTGGCGCTCGTGGTGGGAGGTCGGCGAGGACATCGCGGCCGGCCGGCTCGTCAGCGTGCTCGACGCATTTGCCGCCCCGCCGATCGGCATCCACGCGGTGTTCCCGCAACGCCGGCACCTGCCGCTGCGTGTGCGGCTGTTTCTCGACTACCTGAAGCACACTTACGAGCGGCCCGGATATTGGGGCGAGTAGCAGCGGGAGCCGGTCGCGTTCGCCCGCGTGTTTCCGATATGAGGGCGAACCCGCTGCCGGGGCCGGTTGGGCGGTTTCGCGCACTACACTCGTAGGAGGCATGTCCGACGCGCCACGGCCGACCCGGATGGGATCGCGGCTTGCGGCGTGTACTTGACGAAGGAGGGCGCGATGTTCCGGCACATCCTCGTTCCAACCGACGGTTCCGAACTGTCGCAGAAGGCGATCGACGGCGCGATCGACCTGGCCCGGGCGGTCGGTGCGCGCGTCACGGCGTACGCGTGCCTGCCGCAGTATCCGTACTCGCCGTTTTCCGAAGTGATCATCGAGCCGCCCGCCGATTTCCGGGCGCGCAGCGAGCGCGAGGCGCGCACGCATCTCGACGAGGTCGAATCGGCCGCGAAGGCGGCCGGCGTCGACTGCGACACCTGGACGAGCGTCCATCCGTCGCCGTATCTCGGCATCATCGAGGCGGCAGAACGCGGCGGTTGCGACGTGATCTTCATGGCGTCCCACGGACGCCGCGGGCTCGGCAGCTTGCTGATCGGCAGCGAGACGCAGCGTGTGCTGACCCATACGAAAATTCCGGTGATCGTCTATCGGTAGGGCGGTGCCCTGGAAAAAGGGCGCGCCGGACGAAGCCGGCGCGCGTCGTTGCTGGCGGCACGCAGGCCGCGCGGCCGGTCGCGCGATCGGTATCGCGCGCCTGCCGTCTCCTCCCTGATTCTTGTTCGGTGGCCGATGCCGCACCGTCGCGAGACGGTGCGGCATCGGCATGACACGCCTGGCGCGTGTTACGCGACCTTCTTGCCGTCGAAGAACTGCTCGTCCTCGGTCGAGCCGTGCAGTGCGGTCGTCGACGCTTCGCGTTCGACCGTCTGCGTCACGGCGTCGAAGTAGCCGGTGCCGACTTCGCGCTGGTGCTTGACGGCCGTGAAGCCCTTGTCCGCGGCCGCGAACTCGGCCTGCTGCAGTTCGACGAAGGCGCTCATCTGTGTGCGGGCATAGCCGTGCGCGAGGTTGAACATCGAGTAGTTCAGCGCATGGAAGCCGGCCAGCGTGATGAACTGGAACTTGTAGCCCATCGCGCCGAGCTCCTTCTGGAACTTCGCGATCGTCGCGTCGTCGAGGTTCTTCTTCCAGTTGAACGACGGCGAGCAGTTGTACGACAGCAGCTTGCCCGGGAACTGCTTGTGGATCGCTTCCGCGAACTTCTTCGCATACTCGAGATCCGGCTTGCCGGTTTCGCACCAGACCAGGTCGGCGTACGGCGCATAGGCAAGACCGCGCGAGATCGCCTGCCCGATGCCCGGCTTCGTGCGGAAGAAGCCTTCCACAGTGCGCTCGCCCGTGAGGAACGGCTTGTCGTTGTCGTCGACGTCGGACGTGATCAGGTCGGCGGCTTCCGCGTCGGTGCGGGCGACCAGCACGGTCGGCGTGCCCATCACGTCGGCCGCGAGACGCGCTGCCGACAGCTTCGCGACGGCTTCGCGGGTCGGCACGAGCACCTTGCCGCCCATGTGGCCGCACTTCTTCACCGACGCGAGCTGGTCCTCGAAGTGGACGCCCGATGCGCCGGCTTCGATCATCGCCTTCATCAGCTCGAACGCATTCAGCACGCCGCCGAAACCGGCTTCCGCGTCGGCGACGATCGGTGCGAAGAAATCGACATAACCTTCGTCGCCCGGATTCTTGCCCTCCGACCACTGGATCTGGTCGGCGCGCGTCAGCGTGTTGTTGATGCGCTTCACGACGAGCGGCACCGAGTTTGCCGGGTACAGCGACTGGTCCGGGTACATTTCGCCCGCGACGTTCGCGTCGCCGGCCACTTGCCAGCCGGACAGGTAGATGGCCTTCAGGCCGGCCTTCACCTGCTGCATCGCCTGGTTGCCGGTCAGCGCGCCGAGTGCGTTGACGAACGGCTCGTTGTTGACGAGGCTCCACAGCTTTTCCGCGCCGCGCTTGGCGAGCGTGTGCTCGATCGGAACCGAACCGCGCAGGCGGACCACGTCCTCAGCCGAATAGCTGCGCTTGATGCCTTTCCAGCGCGGATCGGTTTCCCATTGCTTTTGCAGTTCCTGTGCCTGTTGCTGACGCGACATGATGAGCTCCTTGATGCGGTGCGATGCCTGATGGGTTGAATCTGACGGTGGTGAGGCTGTTCTCGAAGCCGGGAGCGTTGCGTTCCGGTTCGTGAGGTCTTGTATAAGAGTCTAGGCAAATCGACCGAGGCGGGACAGGGGGCTTTGTGGGGCGGCAGTCAAATTTTTAGTTGTTTTGAATCAGTGGCTTGAAGTTGTAATTTCGAGATAAGAAATGCCTTTTCCCATCCCGCAATCGCCCGGGTTGTGCCACGCAGCATGATTTTTTACGACACAAAAAAATTTTCCGCATCGTGAAATGTGGGGCGGGGCGAAAAAAAACCGGCGCAGATGCGCCGGTTGGCTGAATGGGCAGTGCCATCCGTGGGGCGGCCGGTGGCCGCCCGTGCGTGCTTACGACGCGGAGTTGCTGCGACGCGGGCCGCCGCTGCGTTGACCGTCGCGGCGCGGGCCGCCGTCACGGCTGCCGCCCGGCTTGCCGCTCCAGCCGCCGCCATTGCCGCCGCCGTAGCTGCGGCCGTTGCCGCCATGACCGCCGCCCGGCTTGCCGCCGAAACGTCGACCGCCGCCGTTACCGCCGCCCGGACGGCCGCGGCCGCCGGTGCCGCCGTTGCGCGGGGGTGCCTTGCGCGGCTCGAAACCTTCGATCACGTTGACCGGCAGCGGCGAGCGCACGAAGCGTTCGATGCGCTTGAGCGCGCCCTGTTCGG
Source organism: Burkholderia sp. 22088 (assembly GCF_052045915.1). Taxonomy (NCBI): domain Bacteria; kingdom Pseudomonadati; phylum Pseudomonadota; class Betaproteobacteria; order Burkholderiales; family Burkholderiaceae; genus Burkholderia; species Burkholderia sp. 22088. Next base: position 104,331 of record NZ_JBQEPY010000015.1, on the reverse strand, counting down.
CGTGGTGCACGAGGCTCACCGCGGTGCCCGAACGGCCCGCACGGCCCGTACGGCCGATACGGTGCACGTAGTCTTCCGCGAACTTCGGCAGGTCGTAGTTGAACACGTGCGTGATGCCCGGGATGTCGATGCCGCGCGCCGCGACGTCGGTCGCGACCAGCACGCGCACACGGCGCTCGCGCAGCGCACGAATCGTGCGGTTACGCGCGCCCTGCGGCAGGTCGCCGTGCAGCGCGGCCGATTCGAAGCCTGCGTCGGCGAGACGGCCGGCGAGCTGGTCGGCATCGATCTTGGTCGCCGTGAAGATGATCGCCTGGTCGAGCGCGTCGTCGCGCAGCAGGTGATCGAGCAGGCGATCCTTGTGGTCGCGGTCGTCCACGTAGTGCACGGTCTGCGCGATGTTCGCGCGCGACTCGAGGCGCTGCTGGATCTCGATACGCTCGGGATCCTTCAGCAGGCGGCTCGTCAGCGAACCGATCTTGCCGTCGAGCGTGGCCGAGAACAGCATCGTCTGGCGCGTCGCGGGCGTCGCGGCGACGATCGTTTCGATGTCGTCGATGAAGCCCATGTCGAGCATGCGGTCGGCTTCGTCGAGCACGAGCATCTTCAGCTCGGACAGGTCGATACGGCCGCGTTCGAGGTGATCGAGCAGACGGCCCGGCGTGGCGACCAGGATTTCGGGATTCTTCGCGAGCAGCATCAGCTGCTGGCCGTAGGCGACGCCGCCGAGGATGCTGACCGTGCGCAGGCGCTTCAGGTGCTTGCCGTAGGTCGACGCGGCGGTGGTGACCTGCATCGCGAGTTCGCGGGTCGGCGTCAGCACGAGCAGGCCCGGGCGCGCGACGGGTTGCGGGCGGCGCGCACGGCGGTCGCCCTGGTTCGGTTCACGCGGCGCGCGCGGTTGCTGCGCCTGTGCCTTCTGGAGCTGCGCGAAACGTTCGATCGCGGGCAGCATGAATGCAGCGGTCTTGCCCGAACCGGTCGGGCTCGAGACCAGCAGGTCACGGCCGGCGATGCCGGCCGGAATCGCGCGCTGCTGGACCGGCGTCGGCTTCACATAGCCGGCGGCCTGCAGCGCGGAGACGATCTCCGGCGACAACCCGAGCGACGCGAAGCTCGGCTCGTCCGACGCCGGTTCGACCGCGGCCGGTGCGGCGGCGTCGTCGAGACCGAGCGCCTGGTCGGCGATCGCGTTGAGCGGGCTGGAGTTGATGCTCGAAGTCATAACAATCCTTGAAACACAGTGGGTGAAACGTCGGCGCCAATCGCGCATACCCAAGTCGTCGGATTCAGCGAGCAAATCGGGAAACGGGTGCAATCCGCCGAACCGTCGGCGGATGAGGCATTAGAAGCTGTTTTGGGTGCGGCGCGCTTCAGGAGCGGGGCCGCCAGCCTGATAAGTGACGACCGCGAAGGTCGAAGCAGGAGGGGACAGGTTCTAAACCGGATTGGAGCTTAACGCTACGAGGCGTCGGGCCGGAACGGCTTGCGAGCCGAGCGCGGAGATGACGCAGCCAGCATTATAAAGAGATTTGCTGCGCTGCGCCACTGATTTGATTGCCTATTGCGACCGGGGGCGGCCGAAGGCTATTCGGTCAGGATGCCGTGCCGTTCTTCAGCGATTCGACGAGTTCGATGTACTGCTGCTTTGCCGCATCCTGCGACGTGCCCTTCAGCGCATCCCATGCGTCGTACTTGTATTTGCCGACGATGTCGGTGAAGCCCGGCTTGTCGCCATGGGCGTCGCCGTCGGTCGCCTGCTTGAAGAGCGCGTACAGGCGCAGCAGGGTCAGGTTGCCCGGCCGTTCCGTCAGTTGCTTGACGTCGATCTGGGCCTGGTCGAATTGGGCGGTGAGTTCGCTCATCGGGTGTCTCCGTAAGGGTTTCAGGTCGGGCGATCTTAACAAGCGGACCGCCGCGCGGGGTCGAGCGATCCTTCCAAACCGCCGCCGGGCATGCGCGTGCGCACGGATCGGGCCCGATCGCCCGTGGGAGCGGGGTGCCGCATTACAATGTCGCCCATGACGCAAACAGTGCTCCTCGCCATCGATACGTCGACCGAATACTGCTCGGTCGCGCTGCTGCGCTCGGCCCACGCCGATGACGCCGTTTCCATCCCGCAAACCTGGGTCCGCCACGAGCTGACGGGCGCCGTGTCGAGCACGCGCGTGCTGCCGGCAATCCAGGCGCTCTTCGCCGAATCGGGGCTGACGCTCGCCGATTGCGACGCGATCGCGTTCGGCGCGGGCCCAGGCTCGTTCACGGGCCTGCGCACCGCGACGGGCATCACCCAGGGGCTCGCGTTCGGGCGCGGGCTGCCGGTCGTGCCGATCGGCACGCTGCTCGCGTGCGCCGAGCACGCGCGGCTGCGCGCCCCCGGTACGACCCGCGTCCTCGCCGCGCTGGATGCGCGGATGGACGAAGCCTACTGGGCGGACTTCGCGTGGGATGAAAGCGCCGGCGACTGGCTCACGCTGCATCCGGCTTCGCTCGATGCGCCGGGTGCGGTCGGCGTGCCCGATACGCCGTTCACGCTCGCGGGTAACGCGGCTGCCGCATTCGGCGCGCAGTTGCCGGCCGCGGCGCACGCGGCCGTGATCGACGGCGACGCGATGCCGCACGCGCTGGCGGTCGCCCATGCCGCGCTGCGCGCGTTCCGCGCCGGCCGTGCGGTGCCGGCCGACCAGGCCGCACCGGAGTACGTGCGCGACAAGGTGGCACAGACGACCGCCGAGCGCGTCGCGGCACGCGCCGCTCAGGCAGGCGGAGCGAAGGGATGACGGGCGTACTGCTGAGCGACCGCTACCTGGCGCCGATGACGGATGCCGATCTCGACGAGGTCGTCGCGATCGAGCACGTCGCGTACGAGTTCCCGTGGAGCCGCGGCAACTTCGAGGATTCGTTGCGCAACGGCTACCTGGGCGTGTGCCTGCGGCACGTGACTGGTGCGCTCGTCGGCTATTGCGTGCTGATGCCCGTGGTCGACGAGATGCACCTGCTTAATCTGTGCGTCGCGCCGGCCGCGCAGCGCGCGGGTGCGGGCCTTGCGCTGCTGCGCGAGGCTGTGCGCATTTCGCGCGCGGAGCGGCTCGACGGCGTGCTGCTCGAGGTGCGGCCGTCCAATCCGCGCGCGATCCATCTGTACGAGCGCTTCGGCTTCGTGACGATCGGTCGGCGCAAGAATTACTACCCGGCGAAGCACCACAGCCGGGAAGACGCGATCGTGATGCGTCTGACGCTGAACAAGGATGAGGGGGACGCGCATGGCATGGGCTGAAGCGGCGCTCGAGGAAATGGGCCTCGCGCAGATCTGGGTGCGGCGCGGGCAGGGCGCGAATGAAGGCGCGGACGCGGGCGCGGCAGTCGAAGCGCCCGCCGCGGCGCAAACGGGGGCGGAGAACGCCGCACCTGCCGTCGTTGCGACCGAGCGACCTGCGCGCACCGCGCGTACGCCGGTGCAAGACGAGGTGACGCCGGCAGTGGCGCGGAGCGTCGATGTTCCGCCGGTTCGCGAGCCTGCCGCCCCGGCGCACCGCGTCGACGACGGCGATCGCGTGCCCGCGCGCGCCGCGCCGGTCGCATCGACCGACACGATGCCGCCGATGGACGATGCGCCGCCTGCCGGAGCCGACGATTTTGCGTGGTTCGATGCGGCGCCGCCGGGCGATCCCGCGCCGGCGGCCCCATTGCGACGCGCCGAAACCCCGGTTGCGACACTCGACTGGGACGCGCTGGCTGCGCGCGTGGCCGACTGCACGCTCTGCCGGCTGTGCGAGAAGCGAACGAACACCGTGTTCGGGGTCGGCGACCGCGAAGCGGACTGGATGCTGATCGGCGAAGCGCCGGGCGAGAACGAGGACAAGCAGGGCGAGCCGTTCGTCGGTCAGGCCGGCAAGCTGCTCGACAACATGCTGCAGTCGCTGTCGCTCCAGCGCGGCGACAACGTGTACATCGCGAACGTGATCAAGTGCCGGCCGCCCGGCAACCGCAACCCGGAGCCGGACGAGGTCGCGCGCTGCGAGCCTTATCTGCAGCGTCAGGTCGCGCTCGTGAAGCCGAAGCTGATCGTCGCGCTCGGCCGTTTCGCCGCGCAGACCTTGCTGAAGACGGATGCGAGCATCGCGTCGCTGCGCGGCCGCGTGCATGCGTACGAGGGCGTGCCGGTGATCGTGACCTACCACCCGGCATACCTGTTGCGCAGCCTGCAGGACAAGTCGAAGGCATGGGCCGACCTGTGCCTCGCACGCGACACGTTCCGGCGCGCGGAAGGCGCCGACGTGAACGGGCCGGCCGGGCAATGACGACGGGCGCGGCGTGCGCATTCGTCGATACGCTGCATGACGCCGCGGTTCGCGATCTGGGCTGGTTGCTTGCCAGTCCGAGCCTCCTCACCGCGGTACCGGGAGCGCCGCTTGCGCGCCCGTGGCCGGATGCGGCCGGGCAGTCGGCCGTCCACGCGTGGCTCGCCGCGCTCGATGCGCAACCCGGGCCGCTGCATCGCGCGCTCGACGGGTTCCGGCCCACCCGGCTCGGCCGCTACGCGGAATGCCTGCTCGAGTATTTCCTGACGCACGGCCCGTCGCTGCGGCTCGTCGCGGCCAATCTCCCGCTGCGCAGCAATGGCAAGACGCTCGGCGAAGTGGATTTTCTCGTCGACGCGCCGGGCGGTCAGCGCCTGCATTGGGAGCTCGCGGTGAAGTGCTATTTGTGCGCGCCGGTACGCGACGGTGCATCGCTTGCCGACTTCGTCGGCCCCAATCTCGTCGACCGGTTCGATCGCAAGCGCAGCCGGCTGCTCGATCACCAGTTGCGCCTCGGCGAACACGACGGGTTTGCGCGGCTCGGCTACGGCGCGCCGTCCGACGCGCAGATGTTCATCAAGGGCTGGTTGTTCTATCCGCACGGCGAGCCATTGCCGCCGGTGTCCGCCGAAATCGCGCCGGATCACCCGCGCGGATTCTGGCTGACGCACGCGCAGTGGCCGGCGTGGGCGGCCGCGCAGCGTGCCGGCGCCGCATGGAGTGTGTTGCCGAGGCTGGCGTGGCTGGCGCCGCGGCGTGCCGCCGCCGATACCGGATTCGAGCCGGAACCGCTGGCGGCCGCTCTGGAACTGCCGCCCGTGTTGACGACGCGCGAGGCCCCCGCGCTGATCGGCATTCATGAAAAGGGCGGTGACGGCACCTGGCGCGAACGGGCGCGCGGGTTCGTCGTGCCGGACGACTGGCCGGTGCGCGCGCAGGCGTTCGCGGCGCAGGATCACTGACGCCGCGTCAGCCGGCGCTCACCACCAGCGATGGAAGTGATGGACGGGGCCGACGCCGTGGCCGACGTCGAGGTGGCCGCTCGCGGCGATCGCGCCGGTCAGGTAGGTCTTGGCTTCGCGCACCGCGCTTTCGAGGTCGGGCTGTTGCGGAAGCAGCGCGGCGATCGCCGACGACAGCGTGCAGCCGGTGCCGTGCGTGTTGCTGACCGGTACGCGTGCACCGTCGAGCCGCACGGTGCGCGCCGCTTCGACGAGCCAGTCGGGGCTCGCGGACGCGTCCGGCAGGTGGCCGCCTTTCATCAGTACGGCACGCGCGCCCGTCTGTAGCAGGGCCCGGCCTTGCCGGACCATGTCGTCTTCCGTGGTGGCGGGCACGTCGTTCAGCAGCGCGGCCGCTTCGGGCAGGTTCGGCGTCACGACCGTCGCGAGCGGCAGCAGCGCATCGCGCAACGCGTCGACGGCGTCGGGCGCCAGCAGCGCGTGCGAGCTCTTCGAGATCATCACCGTGTCGAGTACGACGAAGCGTGGCGTATAACGCCGCAGCGCGTCGGCGACCGCGTGCACAATCGCGGCATTCGCGAGCATCCCGATCTTGACCGCATCGATGCGGATGTCGCTGAACACCGCGTCGAGCTGTGCGGTCACGAACGCCGCGTCCGGCGCATGCACGCCCGTTACGCCGCGGGTGTTCTGGGCGGTCAGCGCGGTGATCGCGCTGGCGCCGTAGGCGCCCAGCGCGGAGAACGTTTTCAGGTCGGCCTGGATGCCTGCGCCGCCGCCCGAATCGGAGCCGGCGATCGTCAGGATGTTGGGTATCGGGTGCGTCATCGGGGCAATGCGCCGGTTCGGAGACCGGCGCCGGCGGACGGGAACGGGAAGTGTAGCGTCAGTGCCGCGATTCGCCGATCAGCGCGACCGAGTCGAACTGGCGCTGGTTTGCCTGGTGGCGGCGCATCACGAGCCACATCGTCAGGCAGACGAACGTACCGAACAGGACGATCACGACGCCGACCGGTACGTCGAGCCACACGAGCACTGCATACAGGCACAGCATCACGAGCACCGACAGGTTCTCGTTGAAGTTCTGCACCGCGATCGAGTGGCCGGCCGACAGCAGCACGTGGCCGCGATGCTGCAGCAGCGCGTTCATCGGAACGACGAAGTAACCGGACAGCGCGCCCACGCACATCAGGAAGATGTACGCGATGATCAGGTACACAGGCATGCGCAGGTGGCCGAAGTGCACGGCCCAGTGCGGCGGAAACAGGTCGCGCGTGTAGAACGCCATCAGCATCACCGCGATGCCCATGACGATGCCGACGGGCAACACGGTCAGCGACTTCTTCAACGGGATCCGGGCCGCGGCGGCGATTGCGCCGGCCGCGACGCCGACGGCGACCACGGCCTGGAGGATCGCGCCTTCCGACAGCGACATGCCGAGCGAGACTTCAGCCCACTTCAGCACGATGAACTGCAGCGTCGCACCCGCACCCCAGAACAGCGTCGTGACCGCCAGCGAGATCTGGCCGAGCTTGTCGCGCCACAGCACCATGAAGCAGTCGGCGAAATCGGTGAGGAGCTTGACCGGGCCGCGTTCCTGCTTCGGGTAGCGGGCGCCGGTATCGGGGATGCGCAGGTTGAACAGCGCGGCGACCACGTAGATCGCCATGATGATCGCCATCGCCGCTTCGGCGGGCGTGCCGATCCAGGCGGGGGTGTGCGCGATCACGTGCGACGCGATGTGCGGGCTGATCAGCGCACCGCCGAGCACGGTGCCGAGGATGATCGAGCTGACGGTCGTGCCTTCGATCCAGCCGTTGGCGGCGACCAGCCGGTCGGCCGGCAGCAGCTCGGTGAGAATGCCGTATTTCGCGGGCGAGTAGGCTGCCGCGCCGAAGCCGACGATCCCGTACGCGATCAGCGGGTGGGCGCCGAACAGCATGATCATGCAGCCGACCACCTTGATCGAGTTGGTGATGAACATCACGCGGCCCTTCGGGCGTGAATCCGCGAACGCACCGACATACGCCGCCAGCACCACATAGGACAACACGAAGAACAGCTTCAACAGCGGTGTCATCCAGTTGGGGGCGTGAAGGTCTTTCAGCAGGGCGATGGCGGCGATGAGGAGCGCATTGTCGGCCAGCGACGAGAAAAACTGCGCGGCCATGATGGTGTAAAAACCTTTTTTCATCTGATGCGATGCTTTCGTCGCTGCGGCAGGGCCGCGTAGGCCGCCTGGTATGCGATCGGCTTATTCCGTTCGAAATGGGTTGTGCGCACGGCTTTATAACATGAAAATACGCCAATTCGGACTAGCAAGATTCCCCGATCGTTCCGCAAGTTGTCGGCTTCAGTGCTCAAAAGGCGCGGTAAGCTGATGATTCGCAAGCGTCTTTACGTAAATTTCCCATGCCGCGCCCGATCTCCGCCACCATCCACACCGCCGCTCTCGCGAACAATCTCTCCGTCGTCCGCCGCTTTGCCGGCCCGTCCAAGGTCTGGGCGGTCGTCAAGGCGAACGCGTACGGGCACGGTCTCGCCCGCGCGTTTCCGGGCCTGCGCGGCACCGACGGCTTCGGCCTGCTCGACCTCGACGAGGCAGTCAAGCTGCGCGAGCTCGGCTGGGCCGGCCCGATCCTGCTGCTGGAGGGGTTCTTCCGCTCGACCGACATCGACGTGATCGACCGCTACAGCCTGACGACGACCGTCCACAACGACGAGCAGATGCGGATGCTGGAAACGGCGCGGCTGTCGAAACCCGTCAACGTGCAGCTCAAGATGAACAGCGGGATGAACCGGCTCGGCTACCTGCCGGAGAAATACCGCGCCGCGTGGGAGCGCGCCCGTGCGTGCCCTGGCATCGGCCAGATCACGTTGATGACCCATTTTTCGGATGCGGACAACGAGCGCGGCGTCGCCGAGCAGCTCGCGACGTTCGAGCGCGGCGCGGAAAACATCGCCGGCGCGCGCAGTCTCGCGAACTCGGCCGCCGTGCTGTGGCATCCGGACACGCATTTCGACTGGGTGCGCCCGGGGATCGTGCTGTACGGCGCGTCGCCGTCGGGGCTGTCGTCCGACATCGCCGACACGGGGCTGAAGCCGGCGATGACGCTCGCGTCCGAACTGATCGCGGTGCAGACGATCGCGAAGGGCCAGGCGATCGGCTACGGCTCGACGTTTTCCGCGCAGGCGCCGATGCGGATCGGCGTGGTCGCATGCGGTTATGCGGACGGCTATCCGCGGGTCGCGCCCGAAGGCACGCCCGTGATCGTCGACGGCATCCGCACGCGGATCGTCGGTCGCGTGTCGATGGACATGATTACCGTCGACCTGACCCCGTGCCCGCAAGCCGGCGTCGGCGCGCGGGTCGAGCTGTGGGGCAATGCATTGCCGATCGACGACGTCGCCCGCCATTGCGGCACGATCGGTTACGAGCTGATGTGTGCAGTCGCCGGCCGCGTGCCCGTGCGCGCGGAATAAGGGCGTCGCGCGTGGCCAAACAGAAAACCGTATACGTCTGCAGCGAGTGCGGCGGACAGACCCCGAAGTGGCAAGGGCAATGCCCGTCGTGCCAGGCCTGGAATACGCTCGTCGAATCGGTTCCTGAAACGCCGTCGGCCCATCGTTTCCAGTCGCTCGCGAAGCGTGCGCCCGTGCAGCGTCTCGTCGACATCGAAGCAGCCGACGTGCCGCGCTTCTCCACCGGCATCGGCGAATTCGACCGCGTGCTCGGCGGCGGGCTCGTGCCGGGCGGCGTCGTACTGATCGGCGGCGATCCGGGTATCGGCAAATCGACGCTGCTGCTGCAATCGCTCGCGGACATCGCGAGCGAGCGGCGCGCGCTCTATATCAGCGGCGAGGAATCGGCTGCGCAGATCGCGTTGCGCGCGCAACGGCTTGCGCTGCTCGACGGCGGCGCGCCGGCAGACGAACTGAAGCTGCTCGCCGAGATCCAGCTCGAGAAGATCCAGGCCGCGATCGACACGGAACGGCCGGACGTGGCCGTGATCGACTCGATCCAGACCGTCTATTCGGAAGCGCTCACGTCGGCCCCCGGCTCCGTCGCGCAGGTGCGCGAATGCGCGGCGCAGCTCACGCGCATCGCGAAGCAGTCGGGCACCGCGATCATCATGGTCGGGCACGTGACGAAGGAGGGCAATCTGGCCGGCCCGCGCGTGCTCGAGCACATCGTCGACACGGTGCTGTACTTCGAAGGCGACACGCACTCGTCGTTCCGGCTCGTGCGCGCGTTCAAGAACCGCTTCGGCGCGGTCAACGAACTCGGTGTGTTCGCGATGACGGAGCGCGGGCTGCGCGGCGTCGCGAATCCGTCCGCACTGTTCCTGTCGCAGCACGAGCAGGTCGTGCCCGGCTCGTGCGTGCTCGTTACACAGGAGGGCACGCGCCCGCTGCTCGTCGAAGTCCAGGCGCTCGTCGACACCGCGCACGTGCCGAACCCGCGCCGGCTCGCGGTCGGCCTCGAACAGAACCGGCTCGCGATGCTGCTCGCGGTGCTGCACCGTCATGCGGGCATCGCGTGCTTCGACCAGGACGTGTTCCTCAATGCGGTGGGCGGCGTGAAGATCACCGAGCCGGCCGCCGACCTCGCGGTGCTGCTCGCGATCCATTCGTCGATGCGCAACAAGGCGCTGCCGAAGGGGCTGATCGTGTTCGGCGAAGTGGGGCTGGCGGGCGAGATCCGGCCGTCGCCGCGCGGGCAGGAGCGGCTGCGCGAGGCCGCGAAGCTCGGTTTCACGTCCGCGTTGATCCCGAAGGCGAACGCGCCGAAGCAGCCGATCGAAGGGCTGAACGTGATGGCCGTCGATCGGCTCGAGCAGGCGATCGACCGCGTGCGCGATCTCGAGTGACCGGCTGCACGGGCACGCGGGCCGGGCCTGCCGGCGATCTGGCGCGTAATTCGTTGTAAAGAATATGTAGGCTTCTGTAACCCGCCGGACATCGCTTTTCCCTATCCTTGGCCGGATTGTCGAACCGCGCAATGCGAAGGGAACCTATGTTGAAATCCTATGGGGAAGCGCCGGGCGGACGCCTTTACAACCTGCGCGGCTGCCGCGTGTCGGAGCCGATTCGGCAACCCTGGGGCGGTGGATGCCGGATCGTCGAATGGATCGACGAAGAGGGGCGTCTCGCGCGCAAGGTCGTGTCCGAGGACGTGACGGAAGCGGAAGTCGCTGCCGCGATCCGGCGGCCGACCGAAGGGCGCCGGTACCTGATGGGCGACGACGAGCAGATGCCGCGCGATACGCTGCCGCGACGCTGAGCCGGCAGCCTGGCGGATGGCCGGCGAACCGGGTGACGACGGTAGTGAATGAACAGGCCGGGACCGTGTGCCCGGCCTTGTCGTATCCGCGCCCGAAGAAGGACGGATAGGCCTGTCGAGGTGTCGCGATATCAAGGTGCTGCGGTGCCGAGGCAGCCGGCACGCCGGGCTGGCGTACCGGCCGGTTGTGCCGCGACAGCGGTCAGCCGATCTGCTCGAGCTCTTCCTGCGCGGCAAGCCAGTCGGCCTCGACCGTCTCGAGACGCGTGTTGACGTCCCCGAGCTTGCGGATCGCATCCGTCAGCTCCGTCTTGCGCTCGGCTTCGTAGCTCGCCGGATCGGCGACGAATGCGTCGAGGCGTGCCTTCTCCGCGTGCAGCGTCTCCATTTCCTTTTCGAGCTTCGTGATACGCGTTTGCAGCGGCTTCTTCAGCACCGACAGGCGCTGCCGTTCCTCGGCGGCCTGACGCTTCTGGTCCTTGCGGTTGGCCGCGGCACCCGCGCCCGACGAAGCCGCGCTGTCCGCCTTCGCGGCGGCGCGCTGCTCGGCCGCGTGCTGCAGCAACCAGTCGCGGTAGTCGTCGAGGTCGCCGTCGAACGGCTGCAGCCGGTGCTTCGCGACCAGCATGAACTGGTCGGTCGTCGCGCGCAGCAGGTGGCGGTCGTGCGAGACGAGGATCAGCGTGCCCTCGAACTGCGCGAGCGCCATCGTCAGCGCATGGCGCGTTTCGAGGTCGAGGTGGTTGGTCGGTTCGTCGAGCAGCAGCAGGTTCGGTTTCTGCCAGATGATCAGCGCGAGCGCGAGGCGTGCCTTTTCGCCGCCCGAAAACGGCCCGACCGGGCTGGTGGCCATGTCGCCCGAAAAGTTGAAGCCGCCGAGGAAGTCGCGCAGTTCCTGCTCGCGCGTGTCGGGCGCGAGCCGCGCCAGATGCGCCAGCGGCGAATCGTCCTCACGCAGCGTTTCGAGCTGGTGCTGCGCGAAATAGCCGATCGTCAGCCCCTTGCCGTCGCGGACGTGCCCCGACAGCGGCGCGAGCGTGCCGGCCAGCGTCTTGATCAGCGTCGACTTGCCCTGGCCGTTCGCGCCGAGCAGGCCGATGCGCTGGCCGTTCTGGATCGACAGCGCGACGCGCTCGACGATCGGGATCTCCGCTCCGCCGTCGGCGTGGTAGCCGCAGCGGACGTCTTCCATCACCATCATCGGGTTCGGCGCGGCATCGGGTGTGCGGAATTCGAACGTGAACGGCGACGCGATGTGTGCGGGCGCGATCAGCTCCATCTTCTCGAGCGCCTTCATCCGGCTCTGCGCCTGCTTGGCCTTGGTCGCCTTGGCCTTGAAGCGGTCGACGAAGCTCTGCAGGTGCTCGATCGTCTTCTGCTGCTTTTCGTAGGCGCTTTGCTGCAGCGCCAGTTGCTGCGCGCGCAGCACTTCGAACTGCGAGTAGTTGCCGCCGTAGCGCTTCACCTGGCGGTTTTCCAGGTGCAGCGTGACATTGCAGATCGAATCGAGGAATTCGCGGTCGTGCGAGATCACGACGAGCGTGCCGGGGTAGCGGTGCAGCCAGTCTTCGAGCCAGACGATCGCGTCGAGGTCGAGGTGGTTCGTCGGTTCGTCGAGCAGCAGCAGGTCGGAGCGGCACATCAGCGCCTGCGCGAGATTCAGGCGCATGCGCCAGCCGCCGGAGAAGCTGGCGACGGATTCGCGCGTCTGCGCGAGCGTGAAGCCGAGACCGAGCAGCAGCGCCTCGGCACGGGCCGGCGCGGTGTAGCCGTCGGCGTCGGCGAACGCCGCGTGCGCGTCGGCTTCGGCGGCGCCGTCATGCGCGGCGGACGCGGCGGCGATGCGCGCCTCGATCTCGCGCAGCGCGGCGTCGCCGTCGAGCGTGTAGTCGAGCGCCGAGCGGTCGACGGCGGGCGTTTCCTGCGACACGTGGGCGATCCGCCACGACGGCGGCATCGAGAAATCGCCGCCGTCGGAGTGCAGCTCGCCGCGCAGGACCGAGAACAGCGTCGACTTGCCGGCGCCGTTCGCGCCGATCAGGCCGGCTTTCTCGCCGGGATTGAGTACGAAGGAGGTCGACTCGAACAGCGGCTTGGTGCCGCGCGCAAGGCTGAACTGATTGAAACGGATCACGGCGGAAATGACTGGCCAAAACCGCTATTCTAGACTGCGCGCCGCCTGCGCCGGGCATTGGCCGTTCGGCGGATGCCGCAATGGCGCAATTTCGCCTAGACTCCACGTCGATCCGGTTTCGTAAAAGGAGTGCCCGATGTCCACCCTGTATTCGTTCAGCGCAGAGACGCTTGCCGGCGCGCCGGCCTCGCTCGACGCGTATCGCGGCAAGGTGCTGCTGATCGTCAACACCGCGAGCGAGTGTGGTTTCACGCCGCAGTACGCGGGCCTGCAGAAGCTGTACGACCAGTACGCGGCGCGTGGCTTCTATGTGCTCGGCTTTCCGTGCAACCAGTTCGGCAAGCAGGAGCCCGGCGACGCCGCGCAGATCGGCGCGTTCTGCGAGCGCAATTACGGCGTCACGTTCCCGATGTTCGCGAAGATCGACGTGAAGGGCGACCATGCGCATCCGCTGTACCGCTACCTGACCGATGAGGCGCCCGGCATTCTCGGCCTCAAGGCGATCAAGTGGAACTTCACGAAATTCCTGATCGATCGCGAAGGGCGCATCGTCAAGCGCTATGCGCCATCCACCAAGCCGGACGAAATCGCCGCGGATATCGACAAGCTGCTGTGACGGCTGCCGGCGGCGTTCGCGGCGCCGGTGCGGGTCGCCCGCCCGCCGCCGCGGTCCCGGCCGTCAGAGGATCGGTGCGAACAGTCGCGCGACGTGCATCGCGATGCGTCGCCAGGCAGGCGAGCGGCGGTATTCGTTCGCATCGACCTCGTACGCCTGTGCGAAGTCGGCAACGAGCATCGTCTCGACCTCGTCGGCGAATGCGCGGTCGACGGTCAGCACCATGATCTCGAAATTGAGGCGGAACGAGCGGTTGTCGAGATTCGCGCTGCCGATCGCCGCTGCGATGCGGTCGATCAGCACGACCTTCTGGTGCAGGAAGCCGGGCCGGTAGCGGAATACCTTCACGCCTGCATCGATCAGATCGCGCGCGTACAGCTTCGACGCCTCGAATACCACGTAGTGATCGCGCCGGCTCGGAATCAGGATGCGCACGTCGACGCCGCGCATGACGGCGAGCTTCAGCGCGGAGATCACGGCTTCGTCGGGAACGAGGTACGGCGTGGTGATCCAGACCCGTTCGCGCGCGGCGTTGATCGCCTCGACGAAGAACAGCGAGCCCGTCTCCTGCTTGTCGGCCGGCCCCATCGGCACGGCGAGGCAATGCATGTTGTCGCCCGGCTGCGCGGGCGGCGGCATCGCGAGCGGCGGCAGCTTCTGCGTCGCCCAGTGCCAGTCTTCGGCGAACACGTACTGGATGCTCGCGACCACGGGGCCGCGTATCTCGATGTGCGTGTCGCGCCACGGCGACAGGCGCGGCTTCGCCCCGAGATATTCGACGCCGACGTTGTGGCCGCCGACGAACGCGCGATTGCCGTCGACGACGACGATCTTGCGGTGGTTGCGGAAGTTGAGCTGGAAACGGTTGACGAACTTCCGGTTGGTCGCGAACGGATGAACCTCGACGCCGCCCCGGCGCAATGTGTCGACGTAGCTGTGCGGCAAGTCGAAGCTGCCGATGCTGTCGTACAGGAGGCAGCAGCGCACGCCGGCTGCCGCACGCGCGAGCAGCGAGTCGCGCAGCATCCGGCCGAGCGCATCGTCGCGCACGATGAAGAACTGCACCACCACGTAATCGCGCGCGGCGTCGATTGCGGCCAGGATCGCCGAGAACGTCGCATCGCCGTTCACGAGCGTGCGCACCGAATTGCCGCCGAGGAACGGCATGCCGCCGAGCCGCGTGAGCGCGAGCACCGCGGCCTGGCCGATCGCGTCGGCGGCCGGCCCGTCGGTCGCGTCGGTGCTGAGCCAGGGCGAGCGGGGTGTGTGCATGCGCAACATTTCCAGCTCGTGGCGCCGGGCATCGACGTAGCCGGAGAACTTGCTGCGACCGAGGAACAGGTATGGAACGAGCGTCAGGTACGGCATGGCCGCAAGCGAGACGGCCCATGCGATCGCGCCTTGCGACGTGCGCGTGTTCATGATCGCGTGGCACGCCGCGACGATCCCGAGCACATGGATGGTCAGGATCAGGGTGCCGAGATGTAGCCAGTCGAGGGTCATGGGCGCGTGACGGACTCCTGAGGTCGCGCGGCCGGGCGGCCGCCTACGCGCATCTTACCCAACCGTGCGGCGCAATGGTGCGCCGCACGGCGGGCGTGCCGGAAAGGCTCAGGCCTTGCGCGGCAGGTCGGACGCCTGGATCAGGAAGACAGCGTCGTCGCCCGCGCTGGTGGGCAGCCACGTGAGTTCGAGGCCGCCGAACGCGGCTTCGACGTTCTCGCGCTCGTTGCCGATCTCGACGACGAGCACGCCGTCGTCGTGCAGCCAGCGATGGGCTTCGGCGACGATGCGTCGTACGATGTCCATCCCGTCATCGCCACCCGCGAGCGCCATCTCCGGCTCGTGACGGTACTCGGGCGGCAGTGCGGCCATCGACGAGGCATTCACGTACGGCGGGTTCGTCAGGATCACGTCGTAACGCGTGCCCGGGTCGGTGCGGAACGCGGGCAGCGGTGCGTAGAGGTCGCCGCGGTGCAGTGCGACGCGGTCTTCGAGGCCGTAGTCGCGCACGTTGATCTCGGCGACTTCGAGGGCCTTGTCGGACAGGTCGACCGCGTCGATCTCGGCATTCGGGAACGCGCTCGCCGCGAGGATCGCGAGGCAGCCCGAGCCCGTGCACAGCTCGAGCACGGCGCCGACCTGTTCGGGATCGGCGACGTACGGCTGCAGCCCGTCGTCGAGCAGTTCGCCGATGAACGAGCGCGGCACGATCACGCGTTCGTCGACGTAGAAGCGGTGGCCATGCATCCAGGCTTCATGCGTGAGGTACGCGGCCGGCACGCGGTCGGTCGCGCGCCGTTCGATCACCGCGAGCACGGCCGCGATTTCGTCGGGCAGGAGCCGTGCATCGAGGAACGGCTCGAGCGTGTCGAGCGGCAGTTCGAGCGTGCGCAGCACGAGATAGGCCGCTTCGTCGTACGCATTGTCGGAGCCGTGGCCGAACGCGAGCTTCGCCTTCGAAAAGCGCGTGACCGCGTAGCGCAGCAGGTCGCGAACAGTGGCAAAAGGTGTCGTCATGCGAGGCTCCATCAGGCGATCAGTTGTTCGAGCACGCGTCGGTACACGTTCTTCAGCGGATCGATGAAGCGCACTTCGATGTGCTCGTCGATCTTGTGGATGCTGCCGTTCGGCGGGCCGAACTCGATCACCTGCGGGCAGATGCGCGCGATGAAACGGCCGTCCGACGTGCCGCCCGTGGTCGACAGCTCGGTCGTGATGCCGGTCTCGGTGCGGATCGCGTTTTCCAGCGCGCCCGACAGCTCGCCACGCGGCGTGAGGAACGGCAGGCCGCTCACCGACCACTTCAGCGTGTATTCGAGGCCGTGCTTGTCGAGGATCGCGTGCACGCGCGCCTGCAGGCCCTCGACCGTGCTCGCGGTCGAGAAGCGGAAGTTGAACAGCAGGTCGGCGTGGCCGGGGATCACGTTGGTCGCGCCGGTGCCGGCGTGCAGGTTCGACACCTGCCAGGTGGTCGGCGGGAAGTATTCGTTGCCTTCGTCCCACTGCTCGGCGGCGAGCTCGGCGAGCGCCGGCGCGAGCAGGTGGATCGGGTTCTTCGCGAGGTGCGGATAGGCGATGTGGCCCTGTACGCCCTTGACGACCAGTTCGCCCGACATCGAGCCGCGGCGGCCGTTCTTGACGACGTCGCCGAGTTCGTTGGTCGACGTCGGTTCGCCGACGATGCAGTAGTCCATGCGTTCGCCGCGCGCTTCGAGCAGCTCGACGACCTTCACGGTGCCATCGGTGGCGGGGCCTTCCTCGTCGCTCGTGATCAGGAACGCGATCGCGCCGCGGTGGCCGGGGTGTGCCGCGACGAATTCCTCGGATGCGACGACGAACGCCGCGAGCGATGTCTTCATGTCGGCCGCGCCGCGGCCGTACAGCTTGCCGTCCCGATGGGCGGGGATGAACGGCGGCGAGCTCCATTGCTCGAGCGGGCCGGTCGGTACGACGTCGGTGTGGCCCGCGAAGGCGAGCAGCTTGCCGTCGCGGCCGTCGGCGCCGCGCTTGACGGCCCACAGGTTGGTCACGCCGTGCGACGCGATGGTCTCGCATTCGAAGCCGAGCGCGGCGAGGCGCTCGGTCAGGATCTGCTGGCAATGCTGGTCGTCGGGCGTGACGGACGCGCGGGCGATCAGCTGTTCGGTAAGGGCTAGGGTGGCGGACATGGTTCGGACCACTTTCGATAAAAAATGCCGGCGCGGTGGCCGGCAGCGACAAGACGTCGGGCTGCGCCGACAGGCGCAGCGCGGGCAGCCCTATGCGGCAAACAGCGCCGCGTATTGATCGGCCACGAAGCCGAGCGATTTCACGCGGCCGTTGACCACCAGCACGGGACGCTTGATGACCGACGGCTTGTGGATCATCAGCGCGACCGCGCCGGTCTTCGTTTCGGCGGCCGCCTTCATTGCGTCGTCGAGGCCGCGCCACGTGGTGCCGCGCTTGTTGACGAGTGCGTCGAGCGACACGTCCTTCAGCCAGTCTTCGATCAGCGGCGCGCTGACGCCGAGCTTCTTGAAGTCGTGGAACTCGAATTCGACGCCGTGATCGTCGAGCCACACGCGGGCCTTCTTCACGGTGTCGCAGTTCGGAATGCCGTAGACGACCACGGTGTGCGGCTTCGCCATCAGTCGCCTCGCAGCAGCTCGTTCAGGCCGACCTTCGCGCGCGTCTTCGCGTCGACCTTCTTGACGATCACCGCGCAATACAGGCTGTGCGAACCGTCCTTCGACGGCAGGTTGCCGGCGACGACGACCGAACCGGCCGGGATGCGGCCGTAGCTGACTTCGCCCGTCTCGCGATCGTAGATCTTCGTGCTCTGGCCGAGGTACACGCCCATCGAGATCACCGAGTTTTCCTCGACGATCACGCCTTCGACGACTTCCGAGCGGGCGCCGATGAAGCAGTTGTCTTCGATGATGACCGGGTTCGCCTGCAGCGGCTCGAGCACGCCGCCGATGCCGACGCCGCCCGACAGGTGCACGTTCTTGCCGATCTGCGCGCACGAACCGACCGTTGCCCACGTATCGACCATCGTGCCTTCGTCGACGTACGCGCCGATGTTGGTGTACGACGGCATCAGCACGACGTTCTTCGCGATGAACGAGCCGCGGCGCGCGATGGCCGGCGGGACGACGCGGAAGCCGCCTGCGGCGAAATCCTCTGCCGTGTAGTTCGCGAACTTCGACGGCACCTTGTCGTAGAACTGCGAGTAGCCGCCGGCGGGCATCGGCGCGTTGTCCTCCAGGCGGAACGACAGCAGCACGGCCTTCTTCAGCCACTGATGCACGGTCCAGTTGCCGTCGATCTTCTCGGCAACGCGCAGCGCGCCTTTGTCGAGCTGCTCGATCGCGTGCGCGACGGCTTCGCGGACGTCGGCCGGTGCGGCCTTCGGCGACAGCTCGGCGCGGTTGTCCCAGGCGGTATCGATGATTTGCTGAAGTTGTTGCGACATGTTCGTTTTCGCAGGAGATTGGATGGAATTGATCGGATGGACGATTACCGCGCGAGAGACCGGCAGAAATCGACGATGCGTTGCGCGCCCTCGACGCATTCGGGGGTGCCCGCGACGAGCGCGATCCGGATGAAATCGCGGCCCGGATTCGTGCCGTGCGCATCGCGCGCCAGGTACGAGCCGGGCAGAACCGTCACATTATAGTCGGCGTACAGGCGACGGGCGAACTCGGTGTCCGACAGGCCGGTGCGCGACACGTTGGCCCACAGGTAGAACGCCGCGTCGGGCAGCTTCACGTCGATCACGTCGGCGAGCATCGGCGTAACCGTGTTGAACTTCTGCAGGTACAGCGCGCGGTTCTCGCGCACGTGCGCCTCGTCGTTCCACGCGGCGATGCTCGCGTGCTGCCAGACCGGCGACAGCGCCGCGCCGTGGTACGTGCGGTACAGCAGGAATTTCTTCAGCAGCGCCGCGTCGCCGGCGACGAAACCCGAGCGCATGCCCGGCACGTTCGAGCGTTTCGACAGGCTCGACAGCATCACGAGCCGCTCGAAGCCGCGGCCGAGGCGGTGCGCGGCCTCGAGGCCGCCGAGCGGCGGTGCCGCTTCGTCGAAATAGATCTCCGAATAGCACTCGTCGGACGCGATCACGAAACCGTGGCGGTCGGACAGCGCGAACAGCTCGCGCCAGTCGTCGAGCGTCAGCACGGCGCCCGTCGGGTTGCCCGGCGAGCAGACGTACAGCAGCTGCGTGCGCGCCCAGACCGCGTCGGGCACCGACGCGTAGTCGCACGCGAAGTTGCGGGCCGGGTCGCTGTTCGCGAAATAGGGTTCGGCACCGGCCAGCAGCGCCGCGCCTTCGTAAATTTGATAGAAAGGATTCGGACAGAGTACGATCGCCTTCTCGCCCGTTTCGGACGGGCGTGCGTCGATCACCGTCTGGGCAAGCGAGAACAGCGCCTCGCGCGAGCCCGACACGGGCAGCACCTGCGTGGCCGGATCGATGGCCGGCAGCCCGTAGCGGCGCTCGAGCCAGTGCGCGATAGACGTACGCAGCGCGTCCGAGCCGGCGGTGGCCGGGTACGACGCGAGACCGTCGAGGGCGGCCACCACGGTGTCGCGGATCAGCGCCGGGGTCGCATGTTTGGGCTCGCCGATGCCGAAGCTGATCGGTTTGAGGGCGCCGGAAGGCGTCACGTCCTTGAACAGGGCGCGCAGCTTTTCGAAGGGATAGGGCTGGAGCGAGTCGAGTCGAGGGTTCACGGGCGAAGCGGCCATCGCGGCCGGTTGGAGCGAAAGAAGCGGCGGGCGCGCCGCGCGGCTGCGAACGGGCGCCGCGGGCGCACGGGTCGCAACGGGCGATTATAGCGTGACGGAACGCGGTCACGGCCTGCCGGAACGGCGGCCGGGCCGGTCGAATAAAGGGTATCGAACCAAATGAATAACGCGGTACGCGGCAGCCTGCCGACGCTGGCCATCCTGATCGGCGCCTCGGTATGGGGCCTGATCTGGTATCCGCTGCGGATCCTTGCGTCGCTCGGCGTGACGGGCACGCTCGCGAGCGCGCTGACGAGCCTCGTCGCGTTCCTGTTCGTGATCGTCGCGCGGCACCGCACGATCGCGACGCTGCGCTGGCACTGGGTGCTGGCCGGCATCGCGGTGACGGCCGGCGTGACGAACCTCGGGTTCGTGTGGGGCACGATCCACGGCGAAGTGCTGCGCGTGATGCTGCTGTTCTACCTGACCCCCGCGTGGACCGCGATCTACGCGCACTTCCTGCTGCGCGAGCGGCTGACCTGGGCCGGCGCGGGGCTCGCGGCGCTGTCGATCGGCGGCGCGATGCTGATGCTGTGGTCGCCGGCGCTCGGCCTGCCGCTGCCGGCCAGCCCGGCCGAATGGGCCGGCCTCGCTGCCGGGCTGAGTTTCGCGATGAGCAACGTGCTCGTGATCAAGGCGAGCCGCGAACTGCCGGAGATGCGCGCGGAGATGCGCACCGCGACGCTGTTCGGCGGCGCGGCCGTGTTCGGCGCGATCGCGTCGCTGTTCGAGGGGCTGCCGGCTGCGCCGGCGGGCGGCCAGCTCGGTGTCGCCGCGCTGATCATCGTCGCGATCGGCGTGACGATGGCGTCGAACAACCTGCTCGTGCAGTACGGGCTCGCGCGTGTGCCGGCGAACCGTGCGTCGATCATCATGCTGTTCGAGATCGTGATCACCGCGCTGTCGGCGTGGGTGTTCGCGAACGAGCTGCCGACCGCGCGCGAGTGGGCGGGCGGCGCATGCATCGTGCTGGCCACGCTGCTGTCGAGCCGGGTCCATCGTGCCGCGCCGGCACCGGACAAACCCGGCGACGGTCGGGACGGTGCACGCGCGATGGTATGATGGAAGCCGTTTGCGGGGCCCAACGCTGGATGCGCGCGGCCCCGCTTTTGAATTCCGGGGCGCGTCGCGCGCATGGGCCGTCCGGCCTCGCGCAGTGCGGCTCCGTCCGTTTCACACCTTCTTCACATCCGATACCGCCGTGCGTCTGAGCTCGATCAAACTCGCTGGCTTCAAATCCTTTGTCGATCCCACGCATTTCCAGGTTCCGGGCCAGCTTGTCGGCGTGGTGGGCCCGAACGGGTGCGGCAAGTCCAACATCATCGACGCCGTGCGCTGGGTGCTCGGCGAGTCGCGCGCTTCCGAGCTGCGCGGCGAGTCGATGCAGGACGTGATCTTCAACGGCTCGACCGCCCGCAAGCCCGGCAGCCGGGCCAGCGTCGAACTGATCTTCGACAACTCCGACGGCCGCGCGGCCGGCCAGTGGGGCCAGTACGGCGAGATCGCCGTGAAGCGCGTGCTCACGCGCGACGGCACGTCGAGTTACTACATCAACAACCTGCCGGCGCGTCGCCGCGACATCCAGGACATCTTCCTCGGCACGGGCCTCGGGCCGCGTGCGTACGCGATCATCGGGCAGGGCATGATCGCGCGGATCATCGAGGCGAAGCCGGAAGAGCTGCGCGTGTTCCTCGAGGAAGCCGCGGGCGTCTCGAAGTACAAGGAGCGCCGCCGCGAGACCGAGAACCGCCTGCACGACACGCGCGAGAACCTGACGCGCGTCGAGGACATCGTCCGCGAACTCGGTGCGAACCTCGAGAAGCTCGAGGCGCAGGCCGTCGTCGCGACCAAGTACAAGGAACTCGTCGCCGACGGCGAGGAGAAGCAGCGCCTGCTGTGGCTGCTGCGCAAGAACGAGGCCGCGGGCGAGCAGCAGAAGCAGCAGCGCGCGACCGAACAGGCGCAGATCGACCTCGAGGCGCAGACGGCGAAGCTGCGCGAGGTCGAGGCGCAGCTCGAGACGCTGCGTGTCGCGCATTACTCGGCGAGCGACGCGATGCAGGGCGCGCAGGGTTCGCTCTACGAGGCGAATGCCGAGGTGAGCCGTCTCGAAGCCGAGATCAAGTTCATCGTCGAATCGCGCAATCGCGTGCAGGCGCAGATCGCCGCGCTGAACGCGCAGCGCGAGCAATGGCGCGCGCAGGCCGAGAAGGCGCAGGACGAGCTCGAGGAAGCCGAGGAAGCGCGCGCGATGGCCGACGAGAAGGCCGCGCTCGCCGAAGACAACGCCGCCGCGAAGCACGACGCGCTGCCGGCGCTCGAAGCGAAATGGCGCGATGCGCAGGCGCAGCTCAACGACGAGCGCGCGCGGATCGCGCAGACCGAACAGTCGCTGAAACTCGAGGCCGCGCACCAGCGCAACGCCGACCAGCAGCTTCAGCAGCTTCAGCAGCGCCATGAGCGCCTGAAGAGCGAAGCGGGCGGGCTCGACGCGCCGGACGAGGCCCAGCTCGAAGAGCTGCGCATGCAGCTGGCCGAGCAGGAAGAGATCCTTGCCGAAGCGCAGGCGCGCCTCGCCGACGCGCAGGAAACGGTGCCGCGCCTCGATGGCGAACGCCGTGCCGCGCAGGAGCGCGTGCAGGCCGAGGCCGCGCAGATCCACCAGCTCGAGGCGCGTCTCGCCGCGTTGAAGCAACTGCAGGAAAACGTGCAGACCGAAGGCAAGGTGCAGCCGTGGCTCGACAAGCACGAGCTCGGCGCGCTGCCGCGCCTGTGGAAGAAGCTGCACGTCGAGGCCGGCTGGGAAGCGGCGCTCGAGGCCGTGCTGCGCGAGCGTCTCGCCGCGCTCGAAGTGTCGAATCTCGACTGGGTGAAGGCATTCGCGACCGATGCGCCGCCGGCGAAGCTCGCGTTCTATGCGCCGCCCGCGGCCGGCGAACCGCCCGCGGCCGTGGCGGGTCTGCGTCCGGTGCTGTCGCTCGTGCGCATCGACGATGCGGGCATCCGTGCGGTGCTGAACGACTGGCTCGGCAACGTGTACGTCGCCGACGACGTCGCACAGGCGCTCGCGACGCGCACGCAGCTGCCGGCAGGCGGCGCGTTCGTCGTCAAGGCCGGCCATGTTGTCACGCGCGTCGGCGTGCAGCTCTACGCCGCCGATTCGGAGCAGGCCGGGATGCTGGCCCGCCAGCAGGAAATCGAAAACCTGACGCGCCAGGTGCGTGCGCAGGCGCTGCTCGCCGACGAGGCGCGCACGGCGGCCGTGCGCGCGGAAGCCGCGCACACGCAGGCCACGCAGGCGCTCGGCGACGTGCGCGCACAGGCCGAGCGTGCGACGCAACGCGTGCACGCGCTGCAGATGGACGTGCTGAAGCTCGCGCAGGCGCACGAACGTTACACGCAGCGCAGCACGCAGATCCGCGAGGAACTCGAGGAAATCGGCGCGCAGATCGAAGAGCAGCGCGCGATGCGCGCGGAATCGGAAGCGAATTTCGAGCGTTTCGACGGCGAACTCGCGGAGCTGCAGGCGCGCTTCGAGGACAACCAGCTCGCATTCGAAGCACTCGACGAATCGCTGACGCAGGCGCGTCAGGAAGCGCGCGACCTGGAGCGCGGCGCGAACGACGCGCGCTTCGCCGCACGCAACGCGGTCACGCGGATCGACGAACTCAAGCGCAGCATCCAGGTCGCGCACGAGCAGAGCGAACGTGTTGCCGGATCGCTGGAAGACGCACGCGCCGAACTCGAGACGATCAACGAGCAGACCGCGCACACGGGCCTGCAGGACGCGCTCGAAGTTCGTGCGGTGAAGGAAGAGGCGCTGCAGGCCGCGCGGATCGAACTCGACGACCTGACCGCGAAGCTGCGCGCGTCGGACGAGCAGCGGCTCGTCGCCGAGCGCTCGCTACAGCCGCTGCGCGACCGCATCACCGAATTGCAGTTGAAGGAGCAGGCCGCGCGCCTGGCGGTCGAGCAGTTCGCCGAGCAACTGACGGCGGCCGAGGTCGACGAGGAAGCGCTGCGCGAGAAGCTCACGCCGGATCTGAAGCCGTCGTACCTGCAAGGCGAGGTCACGCGCCTGAACAACGCGATCAATGCGCTCGGCCCGGTGAACATGGCCGCGCTCGACGAGCTGAAGGCCGCGAGCGAGCGCAAGGTGTTCCTCGATGCGCAGTCGGCCGACCTGATCGACGCGATCACGACGCTCGAGGACGCGATCCACAAGATCGACCAGGAAACCCGCACGCTGCTGCAAGGCACCTTCGACGAGGTCAACCGTCACTTCAGCGACCTGTTCCCGCGCCTGTTCGGCGGCGGCCAGGCGAAGCTGATCATGACGGGCGACGAGATCCTCGATGCCGGCGTGCAGGTGATGGCGCAGCCGCCGGGCAAGAAGAACGCGACGATTCACCTGCTGTCGGGCGGCGAGAAGGCGCTGACCGCGACCGCACTGGTGTTCGCGATGTTCCAGCTCAATCCGGCGCCGTTCTGTCTGCTCGACGAGGTTGACGCGCCGCTCGACGACGCGAACACCGAGCGTTTCGCGAATCTCGTGCGCGCGATGTCCGACAAGACGCAGTTCCTGTTCATTTCGCACAACAAGATCGCGATGGAGATGGCGCAGCAGCTGATCGGCGTGACGATGCAGGAGCAGGGCGTGTCGCGGATCGTCGCGGTGGACATGGAAACCGCCGCGGGTTTTGCCCAGAATTGACGTTTGACGAAACCGGACCGCGTTCGCGCGGCGCATGGGCGCCCGTTCGCGGTTCCGACGAACAAGAATTGCTGATGGAGCGTGCATGGACGAGTTGACACTCGGTTTGATCGGCGCGGGCGCCGTCGTGGTGGGCGGCGTCGTGGTCTACAACGCATGGCAGGGCGCGAAGGTGCGGCGCAGGATGCCGCGCCCGATGCCGGAGGAAGCGGCCGAGGCGATGAACCGCCCCGAGCGCGACGAAGAGTTGCCGTTCATCGAGCCGGTGCGTCAGCCGGTGCGGCGCGAGCCTGTGGCGCCGGCTGCTGCGGCTGCCGCGTCGGCGGAAGTCGCGCGCGTCGAGCCGACCTTCGGCGGTGCGGCGCCTGCCGACATGCCGGCCGATCTGCAGGCCGAGGCGACCGGCGTCGAGTCGTCGGCCGAGCCGGTCGAGCCGGTCGACGCGGTTGCCGGCGAAGACACCGTGCCGGCCACCGCGCACGACACGCACGCTGAAGCGGCCGAGCCGGTCGAACCCGTGCTGCCGGCCGCGACGACGATCTCGTCGGCACCGCCGGCGATCGTCGACCGCCGGATCGACTGCATCGTGCCGATCCGCCTCACCGGTTTGCTGCCGGGCGACAAGATCCTGCCGGCCGCGCAGCGGCTGCGCCGCGCGGGCAGCAAGCCCGTGCATATCGAAGGCAAGCCCGAAGGCGGCCAGTGGGAGCTGCTGCAGAACGGCGTGCGCTACGAGGAACTGCGCGCGGCCGCGCAGCTCGCGAACCGCAGCGGCGCGCTGAACGAGCTCGAGTTCTCCGAATTCGTGACGGGCGTCCAGCAGTTCGCCGACGCGATCGACGGCGCGCCGGAATTCCCGGACATGATGGAAACGGTCGCGATGGCGCGCGAGCTCGACGCGTTTGCCGCGCAATGCGACGCCCAGTTGTCGATCAACGTGATGTCGGACGGCGCGCCGTGGTCGGCGAACTACGTGCAGGCGGTCGCGTCGCAGGACGGGCTGCTGCTGTCGCGCGACGGCACGCGTTTCGTGAAGCTCGACGCGAAGCAGAACCCGGTGTTCATGCTGCAGTTCGGCGACACGAACTTCCTGCGTGACGACCTCACGTACAAGGGCGGCAACATGATCACGCTGGTGCTCGACGTACCGGTCGCCGAAGAGGACATCCTGCCGTTCCGGCTGATGTGCGACTACGCGAAGTCGCTGTCCGAACGGATCGGTGCGCGGGTCGTCGACGATTCGCGCCGGCCGCTGCCGGAATCGACGCTCGTCGCGATCGACCAGCAACTGATGAAGCTGTACGCGAAGCTCGAGGAAGCCGGCATTCCGGCCGGTTCGCCGGTCACGCGCCGCCTCTTCAGCCAGTAACGCGAACGCACGGGCGGCGGGCTTCGGCGCCGCCGTTCGTCGCTGCGGCGCACACCTCGCTGTTTGCGCTGCAGCACGCGCATCGGGCGCGTTTTGCGCGCCCCGCCACGGCGGCAAACTGAGATAATCGGGCATCCGATTTTCTCAGAACGAATCTGCCGCCAGCATGGCCCGAACCCAAGCCGAACCGCCAGCCAGCCAGCCCGACGCGCGCGCCGCGTGGCTGCGCGACCAACTCGAGCGGGCGAACTACGCCTACTACGTGCTCGATCAGCCGGATCTGCCCGACGCCGAGTACGACCGACTGTTTCGCGAGTTGCAGCAGCTCGAAACCGATCATCCCGAACTCGTGACGCCCGATTCGCCGACGCAGCGCGTGGGCGGCGAGGCGGCCGGCGGCTTCACGCCGGTCGTCCACGATGCGCCGATGCTGTCGCTGAACAACGGCTTTGCCGACGAGGACATCGTCGCGTTCGACAAGCGCGTCGCCGATGCGCTCGACAAGGCGACCGATCTCGCCGGTTCGGTGACGGAGCCGGTCGACTACGCGTGCGAACTGAAGTTCGACGGTCTCGCGATCTCGCTGCGTTACGAGCAGGGCGTATTCGTGCAGGCGTCGACGCGCGGCGACGGCACGACCGGCGAGGACGTGACCGAGAACGTGCGCACGATCCGCTCGATTCCGCTGAAGCTGAAGGGCAAGAACGTGCCGGCCGTACTCGACGTGCGCGGCGAGGTGCTGATGTTCAAGCGCGATTTCGCACGCCTGAACGAACGCCAGCGCGCGGCCGAGCAGCGCGAATTCGCGAACCCGCGCAACGCGGCGGCCGGCAGCCTGCGCCAGCTCGACTCGAAGATCACCGCGCAGCGTCCGCTGTCGTTCTTCGCGTACGGGATCGGCGTGCTCGACGGGATGCCGATGCCCGATACGCACAGCGCGCTGCTCGACTGGTACGAGTCGCTCGGCCTGCCCGTGAACCGCGAGCGCGCGGTCGTGCAGGGCGCCGAGGGCTTGCTCGACTTCTTCCGCAAGGTCGGCGAGAAGCGCGAGTCGCTGCCCTACGACATCGACGGTGTCGTCTACAAGGTCAACCGGCGTGACGAGCAGGAGCGCCTCGGCTTCGTGTCGCGTGCGCCGCGCTTCGCGCTTGCTCACAAGTTCCCCGCGCAGGAAGCGCTGACGAAGCTCGTCGCGATCGACGTGCAGGTCGGGCGCACCGGCGCGGTCACGCCGGTCGCGCGCCTCGAGCCGGTGTTCGTCGGCGGGGCGACGGTGACCAACGCGACGCTGCACAACGAGGACGAGGTGCGCCGCAAGGACATCCGGATCGGCGATACCGTGATCGTGCGCCGCGCCGGCGACGTGATCCCCGAGGTGGTCGGTGCGCTGCTCGACCGGCGCCCGGCCGATGCGGCCGAATTCGTGATGCCGACCGAATGCCCGGTGTGCGGCTCGAAGATCGAGCGCCTGCCGGACGAGGCGATCGCGCGCTGCACGGGCGGCCTGTTCTGCCCGGCGCAACGCAAGCAGGCGCTGTGGCACTTCGCGCAGCGCCGCGCGCTCGACATCGACGGCCTCGGCGAGAAGATCATCGACCAGCTCGTCGAACTGAATCTCGTGCGCACGCCGGCGGACCTGTTCAATCTCGGCTTTGCGACGCTCGCCGAGCTCGACCGGTTTGCCGAGAAGTCCGCACAGAACCTGCTCGACTCGCTCGAGAAGGCGAAGCACACGACGCTCGCGCGCTTCATTTACGGGCTCGGTATCCGCCACGTGGGCGAATCGACCGCGAAGGATCTCGCGAAGCATTTCGGCTCGCTCACGCCGATCATGGACGCGTCGATCGAAGAGCTGCTCGAAGTCAACGACGTCGGGCCGATCGTCGCCGAGTCGATTCATCAGTTCTTCGCGGAAGAGCACAACCGGACCGTGATCGAGCAGTTGCGCGCACCGGGCAAGGTGACGTGGCCGGAAGGGCCGCCCGCGCCGAAGGCGCCGCAGGGCGTGCTGGCCGGCAAGACCGTCGTGCTGACGGGCACGCTGCCGACGCTCACGCGCGATGCCGCGAAGGAAATGCTCGAAGCGGCGGGCGCGAAAGTGGCCGGTTCGGTATCGAAGAAGACGGATTACGTGGTCGCGGGCGCCGAAGCCGGCAGCAAGCTCGCGAAGGCCGAGGAACTCGGCATCCCCGTGCTGGACGAAGACGGCCTGCACCAACTCCTGGAGGGCAATACGCCATGATTCGCGAGATCCTGAAGATGGGCGATCCGCGCCTGCTCGAAGTCGCCAAGCCGGTCGAGCGGTTCGATACACCCGAGCTGCACGAGATCGTCGCGGACATGTTCGAGACGATGCACCATGCGAACGGCGCCGGCCTGGCCGCGCCGCAGATCGGCGTCGGGCTGCAGATCATCATCTTCGGCTTCGGCAACAACAACCGCTACCCGGAAGCGCCGCCGGTGCCCGAGACCGTGCTGATCAACCCGAAGGTCGAGTACATGCCGCCGGACATGGAAGAGGGCTGGGAAGGCTGCCTGTCGGTGCCGGGCATGCGCGGCGTCGTCAGCCGCTACGCGAAGGTGCGCTACAGCGGCTTCGACCAGTTCGGCGAGAAGATCGATCGTGTCGCCGACGGTTTTCACGCACGCGTCGTCCAGCACGAATATGACCACCTGATCGGCAAGCTGTATCCGATGCGGATCACCGATTTCACGCGCTTCGGCTTCACGGAAGTGCTGTTCCCGGGGCTCGATCCGGCTTCCGACGACTGATCCCTCTGCTTTCCCGGTTTCTCGCAGACAAGAAAAAGCCCGCTTGCGCGGGCTTTTTCATTGCATGGTGCACGTGTGGCGCGCCGGCGGTCAGAACGTCTCGTCGGCCGACAGATAGCGCCATTGCCCCTGTGGCAGTGCGCCGAGCATCACGCGGCCCATCCGGACGCGCTTCAGGCCGATCACGTCGAGACCCACCAGTTCGCACATGCGACGGATCTGGCGCTTCTTGCCTTCGCGCAGCACGAAGCGCAACTGCTCGCCGTTCTGCCAGCTCACCATCGCGGGCTTCAGCGCGACGCCGTCGAGCTCGAGGCCGTGGCGCAGCTTCGCGAGCGATTCCGCCGGGAAGTGCTGGTCGATGTCGATCAGCCGTTCGCCGAAGCGCACGCGCACCAGGTATTCCTTGTCGATATCCGACTGCTCGCCGATCAGCTGCTTCGCGATCACGCCGTTCTGCGTCAGCACGAGCAGGCCGGTCGAATCGATGTCCAGGCGGCCGGCCGGGGCGAGCGCGTGCAGGTGCTGCGGCGAGAAACGTACCGGCGAATGGTCGCCGCTCCAGCGGTTCGCGCGCGTGATCAGCACGGCTGCCGGCTCGTAGCCGTCTTCCGCCTGGCCCGACACATAACCGACGGGCTTGTGCAGCAGGATCGTCACTTGCGCGGCCTGCGCGGCGCTCGCGCGTTCGTCGATCTCGATCTTCTGGTCGGCGCGGACCTTGGTGCCGAGCGTGTCGATGCGTTCGCCGTCGACGAGCACCCAACCCTTTTCGATCCATTCGTCGGCTTCGCGGCGCGAGCACATGCCGAGCTCGGACATCCGCTTCGACAGGCGCATCAGGCCCGTTTCGTCGCCGTAGTCGACGTCGGCCGCCGCGCGCTTGACCGGTTGCGCGGTCTTGACCGCACCGAACGAGCGGCGTTCGCCGTCGCGCGCGGGGCGGGCCGGGCGGTCGCCGAAGCTGCGCTTCGCACCTTCGCCGGCCGTCTTGTCGCGATAGGACGGGCGCTTGCCGTCGTCGGCGCCTGCGCGGCGCGGACGGGCATCGTCATCGCGGCGCGGCGGACGATCGGACGACGGGCGGCGGTCGCCGAAGCTGCGCTTCGCACCTTCACCGGCTGCCTTGTCGCGATAGGACGAGCGTTTGTCGTCGTCGCCACCTGCGCGGCGCGGACGGGCATCGTCATCGCGGCGCGGCGGACGGTCGGACGACGGGCGGCGATCGCCGAAGCTGCGCTTTGCACCTTCGCCGGATGCCTTGTCGCGATAGGACGAGCGTTTGTCGTCGTCGCCACCTGCGCGACGCGGACGGGCATCGTCATCGCGGCGCGGCGGACGATCGGACGACGGGCGGCGATCGCCGAAGCTGCGCTTCGCACCTTCACCAGCTGCCTTGTCGCGATAGGGGGTACGCGGGCCGCCTTCACCACCGGCGCGACGCGGACGTGCGTCGTCATCACGGCGCGGCGGGCGATCGGACGACGTGCGACGGTCGCCGAAGCTGCGCTTCGCGCCTTCGCCGGATGCATTGTCACGGTACGGCGCGCGTGCGCCGCCTTCACCACCGGCGCGACGCGGACGTGCATCGTCATCGCGGCGGGGCGGGCGATCGGACGACGTGCGACGGTCGCCGAAGCTGCGCTTTGCACCTTCACCGGCTGCCTTGTCGCGATAGGACGAGTGTTTGTCGTCGTCGCCACCGGCGCGACGCGGGCGGGCATCGTCATCACGGCGCGGCGGACGATCGGACGACGTGCGGCGATCGCCGAAGCTGCGCTTCGCCCCTTCGCCGGCCGCGTTGTCGCGATACGGCGCGCGCGTGCCGCGTTCGGCACCGCCGTCACGCGGCGCACGCTTGGCCGGTGCGCGATCCGCGCCCGGGCGCTCGGCGCCGGCCGCGCCGCGCGGCTTGAACGAGCGTTCGCCGGCGGCGGCCGGGGCGGCCTTCTTCGGGCGGGCCGGCTTGTCCCCTGCGGGCGGCGCAGCGGGACGCACCGCCTTGCGGGCGACGAGGCTGCCGGAGCGGACAGGGGCGCGGGTCGGCGACGCCGGCTTCGGATTCTTGACGGTTAGTTTGGTGCGCATAAACGCTGGAATTCATTCAGACTGCGATCGCACGCAGCAACTCGGTTTCAAGCTGGATCTGCAGGCGGTTGTCGGACAGGCCGGCACCCGCGAGCAGGAAGATGTCCTCGACGCGTTCGCCGAGCGTATTGATCCGCGCCGCGTGGACGCCGATCCGATGCTCGGCGAGTACGCGCGCGATCGAATAGAGAAGGCCCGGCCGGTCGTTGGCCGACACGGACAGGATGTAGTACTGGCCGCGCTCGTCGGCCCGCAGGTCGACGCGCGGCGTGATCGGAAACGTCCGGGACAGCCTCGACAGGCGGCCCTTGGACGGCTCCGGCAGCGGTGCGGTTTCGGCGAGCCGCGACGCGAGCTGTTGTTCGACGAGATTCGCGATGTCGCGGTAGCGCACGTCGCGTTCGGTCTGCGTGACGATGAAGTTGTCGAGCGCGTAGCCGTGCCGCGTCGTGCTGACGCGCGCGTCGAGCACCGACAGCCCGTTGCGGTCGAAATACGCGCAGATGCCCGCGAACAGGTCGGGGCGATCCTTCACGTACACGAGCACCTGCAGCGCGTCGCCGATCGGCGACGGCCGCGCCCGGACGATCGCGGTTTCGGCGTTCACGTGCCGGTACAGCACGCGTGTCTGCCACGCGATGTCGGCTGCGTCGTGACGCAGGAAGAAGCCGACGTCGAGCTGGTCCCACAGCGCGCGATGGGCGTCCTCGGGCACGGTCTCGAGGCGCAGCAGCGCGAGCGCCTGCTCCTGCCGCGACTTCAGCTCCGAATGCGCGTCGGGGTTGGCGCCGCCGAGCACCGCGAGCGTGATGCGGTACAGGTCCTCGAGCAGCTTGCCTTTCCACGTGTTCCACACCTTCGGGCTCGTGCCGCGGATATCGGCGACGGTCAGCAGGTACAGCGCGGTGAGGTAGCGTTCGTTGCCGACGACTTCGGCAAAGCGCTTGATGACTTCGGGGTCGCTCGTGTCCTGCTTCTGCGCGACCTGGCTCATCGTCAGGTGATGCTGGACGAGCCACACGATCAACGACGCGTCGTCGCCGGCGATGCCGTGCTCGCGGCAGAAGCGCCGCGCATCGGCCATCCCGAGCGTCGAGTGATCGCCGCCGCGGCCCTTCGCGATGTCGTGGAACAGCGCGGCGACATACAGCACCCACGGGCGCTCGAAGTTGCCGATCAACTGGCTGCAGAACGGATATTCGTGCGCGTGCTCGGCCACCGCGAAGCGGCGGATGTTGCGCAACACCATCAGGATGTGCTGGTCGACCGTGTACACGTGGTACAGGTCGTGCTGCATCTGGCCGACGATGCGGCGGAAGTTCAGCAGATAGCGGCCGAGCACGCTCGTCTGGTTCATCAGCCGGAACGCGTGCGTGATGCCTTCGGGCTGCTGCAGGATCCGCATGAACGTGTCGCGGTTCTGCGGATCGCGGCGCCACGCGTTGTTCATGATCTCGCGCGAGTTGTACAGCGCGCGCAGCGTGCGGGCGGACAGGCCCTTCACGCCGCGGGTCGTCTCGTACAGCAGGAACGCTTCGAGGATCGCGTCGGGATGGCGCTCGAACACGCCGTCGTCGACGATCTCGAGCATCCCCTGCTTCTCGACGAAGCGGTCGGGCGACAGCACGCGCGTGATGCCGCTCGTCGCGGGAAAGAGCTGCGCCTCGATGTTCTGGATCAGGATCGTCGCGAGCTGCGTGACGGCTTTCGCGGCCCAGTAATAGCGGCGCATCAGCTGCTCGCTCGCGCGCTTGGTCTGCGTCGGCTGGTAGCCGAAGCTCTCGGCCGCCTGCGTTTGCAGGTCGAACACCAGCATGTCCTGGCGGCGGCCGGCGATCACGTGCAGCCGCGCGCGCAGCGTCTTCAGGAAGCCTTCGTTGCGGCGCAGCTCGCGCGCTTCGCGGTCGGTGATGAGGCCGCGCGTATCGAGTTCGCGCCAGCTGCTGCCGAAGCCTGCCGCGCGCGCGATCCACAGGATCGTCTGCAGGTCGCGCAGCCCGCCGGGGCTTTCCTTCACGTTCGGCTCGAGGCTGTACGGCGTGTCCTGGAACTTCGCGTGGCGCTGGCGCATCTCGAGCACCTTCGCGGTGAAGAACGCGCGGGCGTCGAGCGCCTCGTGGTAGCGCACCGTGAAGCGCTCGAACAGCGCGGTGCTGCCGACGATGCGGCGCGCTTCCAGCAGGGACGTTTGCACCGTGACGTCCTGCGACGCCTCCTCGATGCACTGCGCGACCGTGCGCACGCTGCTGCCGATCTCGAGGCCGAGATCCCACGCCATCCCGATGAAGCGTTCGATGCGCGCGTCGAGCGCGGGGTCGTGCGCATCGGGCAGCAGCACGAGGATGTCGACGTCGGAATAGGGCGCGAGCTCGCCGCGCCCGTAGCCGCCGACGGCGACGAGTGCCAGCGTCGCGGGCAGCCCGCAATCGTCCCACACGCGCTTGAGCGCATCGTCGGTGAGTTTCGACAGCGCGTGCATCAGGGACGCGACGTTCGTCGCGCGGCGAAAGCGCTCGAGCATCTCCGTCTTGGCGGCCTTGAATTCGGCGCGCCGCGACAGCGCGTCGGGCGAGGGGGCGGCGTGAGCGCTCATGGGCGGCCGGTCAGGTGCAGGTGGTGCGGGTGGGGCGGGCTGGCGCGACGGCGCTCAGACCGCGGCGGCCGGTTGCGCGAACACGGGGCGCGCCGGCGTGCCGGCCGACACGGTCAGCACCTCGTAGCCGGTTTCGGTGACGAGCACCGTGTGCTCCCACTGCGCCGACAGGCTGCGGTCGCGCGTCTTGACCGTCCACTGGTCGGGCATCGTGCGGATGTCGCGCTTGCCGGCGTTGATCATCGGCTCGATCGTGAAGATCATCCCGGCCTTCAGTTCGATGCCGGTACCCGGACGGCCGTAGTGGACGACCTGCGGATCCTCGTGGAACACCGTGCCGATGCCGTGGCCGCAGTATTCGCGCACGACGCTGTAGCCTTGCGCTTCCGCGTGCTTCTGGATCGCGTAGCCGATGTCGCCGAGGTGCGCGCCGGGCTTGACCTGGTCGATGCCGAGCCACATGCATTCGTAGGTGGTCTGCACGAGGCGCTTCGCGAGGATCGAGCCCTCGCCGACGATGAACA
Organism: Burkholderia sp. 22088; assembly: GCF_052045915.1. Lineage (NCBI taxonomy): Bacteria > Pseudomonadati > Pseudomonadota > Betaproteobacteria > Burkholderiales > Burkholderiaceae > Burkholderia > Burkholderia sp. 22088. Next base: position 70,701 of record NZ_JBQEPY010000015.1, on the reverse strand, counting down.
TCCGGCTGGTGTCGCCGAAGTAGCCGTTCTTGATCACGGTGATGTCGATGTTCAGCGCGTCGCCGTTCTTGATCACCTTCTCGCCGGGAATGCCGTGGCAGATCACGTCGTTGACCGAAATGCAGGTGGCCTTCGGGTACGGCGGATAGCCGGGCGGCTGGTAGTTCAGCGGTGCCGGGATCGTGCCCTGTTCGTTGAGCATGAACTCGTGGCAGAGGCGGTCGAGTTCGGCGGTCGTGATGCCCGCGACGACGTGCGGCGTGATGAAGTCGAGCACTTCGCTCGCGAGACGGCAGGCGACGCGCATCTCGGCGATATCGTGTTCGTTTTTGAGCGTAATAGCCATCGAGGTATGCCTGGAATGCGGTGAATTGACGGATTATCGCACCTTCTGGCAGGCGTCGCAGCCCCTGCCGGCGGTGCGGGTGCGGGTTTTCGCGGATTGTCCGGCCGGCTGCCGCGCGGCTAGCGAAAGTGGTGAGCGACTTGAGAGCGGACAAATCGGCGTGCTATACTCTTTGGCTAAGTCGACATCCAAATGCCGTAGTGCCCCATTCCGGGGCGGCATCGCGGTGAAAGGCTTACGGCACGGGCGTTTTGCACGTGCCGAATCGCAAGCCGGCGCAACCAGGGTGCCGACCGCGCGGAAATCGTGCCTTTCGGGGCAGGTTCGTGCGGCGGTACGGCGGCCGGCTTAAGACCCAACCCTCGTGGAGAATTTACATGGCAGTTACGATGCGCCAAATGCTGGAAGCGGGTGTCCACTTCGGTCACCAGACGCGCTTCTGGAACCCGAAGATGGCTCCGTTCATTTTCGGTCACCGCAACAAGATTCACATCATCAACCTCGAAAAGACGCTGCCGATGTTCACGGACGCACAGAAGTACGTGCGCCAGCTGGCAGCGAACCGCGGCACGATCCTGTTCGTCGGCACGAAGCGTCAATCGCGTGACACGATCGCCCAGGAAGCGCAGCGCGCGGGCATGCCGTACGTCAACGCACGCTGGCTCGGCGGCATGATGACCAACTTCAAGACGCTGAAGGTATCGATCAAGCGCCTGAAGGACATGGAAGCGGCAGTCGAGGCAGGCGAGCTCGAGAAGATGAGCAAGAAGGAAGCGCTGCTGTTCGAACGCGAAATCGCGAAGCTGCAGAAGTCGATCGGCGGCGTGAAGGACATGGGCGGCATTCCGGACGCAATCTTCGTCGTCGACGTCGGCTATCACAAGATTGCCGTCACGGAAGCGAACAAGCTGGGCGTGCCGGTCATCGCCGTGGTCGATACGAACCACTCGCCGGAAGGTGTGGATTACGTGATCCCGGGTAACGACGACTCGAGCAAGGCAGTCGCGCTGTACGCTGAAGGCGTGGCCGACGCGATCCTCGAAGGCCGTGCGAACGCGGTCAACGAAGTGGTCCAGGCCGCACGCGGCGACGACGAGTACGTCGAGGAAAACGCGTAACTGGCCCCGAGCCGGCGCAAAAAGGGGGCTCTCAACAGGCCCCCTTTTTTTAAGCTTGTGCGCCGGACCTGATCGCGCCGAATCGGCGCGGGTCCGGAAACGATTTTCGGCCGTTCGCGTCCAAGCGGGCGGCGTTGTGAATACAGACTCAAGGAGCGAATGATGGCGGCAATTACCGCAAGCATGGTGGCAGAACTGCGCGCGAAGACCGACGCACCGATGATGGAGTGCAAGAAGGCGCTGACGGAAGCCGACGGCGATCTGGCCAAGGCTGAAGAGCTGCTGCGCGTCAAGCTCGGCAACAAGGCGAGCAAGGCGGCATCGCGCGTGACGGCAGAAGGCGTCGTCGCATCGTTCGTCGGCGGCAACGCAGGCGCGCTGGTCGAGCTGAACTGCGAAACCGACTTCGTCGCGAAGAACGACGACTTCCTCGCATTCTCGAAGACGGTTGCAGAACTCGTCGCGACGCAGAACCCGGCCGACGTGGCAGCGCTGTCGGCACTGCCGCTCGAAGGCTCGACGGTCGACGCAGTGCGCCTGGCCCTGATCGGCAAGATCGGCGAGAACGTCTCGATCCGCCGTTTCGTCCGTTTCGAAACCGCGAACAAGATCGCAACGTACCTGCACGGCGCGCGTATCGGCGTGATCGTCGAGTACACGGGTGCGGAAGAGCAGGTCGGCAAGGACGTCGCGATGCACATCGCGGCAATGAAGCCGGTCGCGCTGTCGTCGGCTGACGTGCCGGCGGAACTGATCGAGACGGAACGCCGCGTGGCCGAGCAGAAGGCTGCGGAATCGGGCAAGCCGGCCGAGATCGTCGCGAAGATGGTCGACGGTAGCGTCCAGAAGTACCTGAAGGAAGTGTCGCTGCTGAACCAGACGTTCGTGAAGAACGACAAGCAGACGATCGAGCAGATGCTGAAGGCAGCGAATGCGGCAGTGCAGAAGTTCGCGCTGTTCGTCGTCGGCGAAGGCATCGAGAAGCGCCAGGACGACTTCGCCGCCGAAGTGGCCGCGCAAGTCGCAGCAGCAAAGCAGCAGTAAGCCGTAAGCAGTCAGGCAGTATCCGCGGCGGGCGTCCGCTCCGCCGCGGTCGGCGCCGCCGCCGGCCGGCCGGGAAACCCGGTTCGACCGTCGGCGCTTGCCCGAATCAGTATTTCGCCCCTACAGTTCGTGGTTGTCATCCTCTCGTCGCTCGGAAGCCCCTATGTCCAATGCCTATAAACGCGTCCTCCTCAAACTCTCCGGCGAAGCGCTGATGGGCGACGATGCCTTCGGCATCAATCGCGCGACGATCGAACGGATGGTGGCCGATATCGCCGAAGTCGTGCGTCTCGGGACGCAGCTCGCGGTCGTGATCGGTGGCGGTAATATTTTCCGCGGTGTCGCGGGTGGCGCGGCCGGCATGGATCGCGCGACGGCGGACTACATGGGGATGCTCGCGACGATGATGAACGCGCTGGCGCTGCAGGACGCGATGCGCCACGCCGGCATCGAGGCGCGCGTGCAGTCCGCGCTGCGCATGGACCAGGTTGTCGAGCCGTACATCCGGCCCCGCGCGATTCGCCAGCTCGAGGAAGGCCGCGTCGTGATCTTCGCGGCCGGTACGGGCAACCCGTTCTTCACGACGGACACGGCCGCCGCGCTGCGCGGTTCGGAAGTGGGCGCCGAGGTCGTGCTGAAGGCGACCAAGGTCGATGGCGTATATTCTGCCGATCCGAAGAAGGATCCGTCGGCCACGCGCTACACGACGATCACGTTCGACGAGGCGATCAGCCGCAACCTGCAGGTGATGGACGCGACGGCCTTCGCGCTGTGCCGCGACCAGAAGCTGCCGATTCGCGTGTTTTCGATCAACAAGCCGGGCGCGCTCAAGCGCATCGTGCTGGGCGAGGACGAAGGTACGCTCGTCCACGTGTAAACTCCCGCGGATGCGGGCCATCGGCCGCGGCGCGCCGGACGCGCCGGGCAGGGCCCGCGTTCTTTGAAGGTTAGAAGGTTCGGAGGTTGAAATGAGTGTCGCTGATACCAAGAAGGGCGTCGAGCAAAAGATGCAGCGCTCGATCGAAGCGTTCAAGAACGATCTGGCAAAGATCCGTACGGGCCGTGCACACACCGGTCTGCTCGATCACGTGCAGGTCGACTACTACGGGTCGATGGTGCCGATCTCGCAGGTCGCTAACCTGACGCTCGTCGATGCGCGCACGATCGGCGTGCAGCCGTGGGAAAAGAACATGGTCGCCAAGGTCGAAAAGGCCATTCGCGAAGCCGACCTGGGCCTGAACCCGGCTACGGCCGGCGACCTGATCCGCGTGCCGATGCCCGCGCTGACGGAAGAGCGCCGCCGCGAACTGACCAAGGTCGTCAAGGGCGAAGGCGAAACGGCCAAGGTCGCGATCCGCAACCTGCGCCGCGACGCGAACGAAGCGCTCAAGAAGCTCGTGAAGGACAAGGAAATCTCGGAAGACGACGAGCGCCGTGCGAGCGACGACGTGCAGAAGCTGACCGACAAGCACGTTGCCGAAATCGACAAGCTCGTGCAGACCAAGGAAGCCGAGATCATGACGGTCTGACGACCGTCCTCGCGCGCCGCCTTCTTCCCGCAACTGTCTCAACGGCCATGACCTATACCAGCTCTACCGTTCGCGTGCCTGACGTCGGTGTCGTGCCGCGTCACATCGCGATCATCATGGACGGCAACGGCCGTTGGGCGACCGAACGCCGCTTGCCGCGCGTCGCGGGGCATACCCGCGGCGTCGATGCCGTGCGGGCGGTGGTCGAGGGCTGCGCGCGCGCCGGCGTCGAATACCTGACGCTGTTCGCGTTCAGTTCGGAAAACTGGCGCCGGCCGAACGACGAAGTGTCGTTCCTGATGCGGCTCTTCATCACCGCGCTCGAGCGCGAGGTCGGCAAGCTCCATGCGAACGGGATCCGCCTGCGTGTCGTCGGCGATCTCGACCGTTTCGAGCCGCGCATCCGCGAACTGATTCGCCGCGCCGAAACCAAGACGGCGCGCAACACCCGTCTTACGCTCACCATCGCGGCCAACTACGGCGGCCGGTGGGACATCCTGCAGGCGACGAAGAAGCTCGTCGAGCAGGCCGTGCGCGAAGGGCGCGAGGTCGAAGTGACCGAGGACGCGTTCGCGCCGCACCTGGCGATGGCCTATGCGCCGGAGCCCGATCTCTTCATCCGTACCGGTGGCGAGCAGCGCGTCAGCAACTTCCTGCTGTGGCAGCTCGCGTACGCCGAATTCTATTTCACCGACAAATACTGGCCGGATTTCGACGGCGCGGCACTGGCCGACGCCATGGCGTCGTATACGGAGCGCGAACGTCGTTTCGGCCGCACGAGCGCACAGCTCGAACCGCAATCGCAGAACGCCGACTCCCTTTCATGCTGAAAACCCGTGTGATCACGGCGATCGTGATGCTGGCGGTACTGCTGCCGGTGACGCTGTTCGCGCCGCTCACCGCGTTCGGCGCGCTGATCGGCGTCGTGCTCGTGTTCGCCGCGTGGGAATGGGCGCGCCTGCTCAAGCTCGGCGGCGCCGGCCCGGTCGTCTATGCAGTCGTCGCGGCGCTTGCGCTCGCGGCGACGGTGCCGCTCGGCGTCGATGCGGCTTCGTCCCGTCCCCTTTTCATGGCAGCCGGCGTGTTCTGGCTGCTGGTCGGCCCGTTCGCGCTGCGGCGCAAGCCCGAACTCGCGGGCGGCGTCTGGCGGCCGTTCCTGCTGGCGGCCGGCCTCGTGGTCTTTGCGGCCTGCTGGCATGCGCTCGTCGCGGCGCGCGCGCTGGGCGTGCCGTTCGTGCTGTCGCTGCTTCTGGTCGTCTGGCTGGCCGATATCGGCGCATACTTCGCGGGCAAGGCCTTCGGAAAGCGTAAACTGGCCATCACGATCAGCCCCGGCAAGAGCTGGGAAGGCGCGATCGGCGGCTGGCTCGCCGTGATGGTCGTCGCCGGTGTTGCGATGGTCGTGCACGCGTTCGAGCCGACCCTGTTTTCCGCGTTCGCCGTGCGTTACGGAATGCCCGGCGCGTGGGCCGCACTGACGCTGCTGGTCGCGTACAGCGTGATCGGCGACCTGTTCGAGTCGCTGCTGAAGCGGCAGGCGGGCGTGAAGGATTCGAGCGGACTGCTGCCTGGCCATGGCGGCGTGCTCGACCGTGTCGACGCGCTGCTTCCGGTGCTGCCGCTCGCGATGCTGCTGCTTGGTTAAACCACTATTTCTGTTATGCAAAAACGTCTGACATTGCTCGGTTCCACGGGCTCGATCGGAGACAGCACGCTCGACGTGGTCGCGCGCCATCCCGAGCGCTTCTCGGTCTACGCGCTGACCGCACACCGCAACGGCGACAAGCTGGTCGAGCAATGCCTGCGCTTCGCGCCTGAAGTGGCGGTGGTCGGCGATGCCGCGACCGCCGCGCACGTCGAAGCGAAACTGCGTGCGGCGGGCAGCAAGACGACCGTGCTGCACGGGCCGCAGGCGCTCGTCGACGTGTCGAAGAGCGACGGCTGCGACACGGTGGTCGCGGCGATCGTCGGTGCGGCCGGCCTCGCGCCGAGCCTCGCGGCCGCGCGCGCCGGCAAGCGCATCCTGCTCGCGAACAAGGAATCGCTGGTGATGTCGGGCGCGATCTTCATGGACGCCGTGCGCGACCATGGCGCGATCCTGCTGCCGGTCGACAGCGAACACAACGCGATCTTCCAGTGCATGCCGCGCGACGAGAACGAGCACGGCGGGATCTCGAAGATCATCCTGACCGCGTCGGGCGGCCCGTTCCGCACGCGCGAACCGGCCACGCTCGTCGACGTGACGCCGGACGAAGCGTGCAAGCATCCGAACTGGGTGATGGGCCGCAAGATCTCGGTCGACTCCGCGACGATGATGAACAAGGGCCTCGAGGTGATCGAGGCGCACTGGATCTTCGGACTGCCGGGCGACCGGATCGACGTGCTGATCCATCCGCAGAGCGTGATCCATTCGCTCGTGTCGTACCGCGACGGCTCGGTGCTCGCCCAGCTTGGCAACCCCGACATGCGCACGCCGATCGCGCACGCACTCGCGTTCCCCGAGCGCGTCGATGCGGGCGTCGATCAGCTCGACCTCGCGCAGATCGCCCAGCTGTCGTTCGAGAAGCCCGATTACGCGCGCTTCCCGTGCCTCGCGCTCGCGCTGAAGGCACTCGAGGAAGGCGGTATCGCGAGCGCCGCATTGAACGCGGCGAACGAAGTGGCGGTCGAAGCGTTTCTCGCGCGCCGCATCGGCTTCATGGCGATTGCGGCGACGGTCGACGCCGTGCTCAACACGCTGCCGAACCGCGCGCCCGACGGGCTCGACGACGTCCTGGCGGCGGATGCAGAGGCACGCCGCCTCGCCGCCGAGATCATTGCCAAAGCGCCTGCGCCACGCGTGGAGCGCACTGTCTGAATGGGGTGCTCATGAACGTGCTGGTCGAACTGATCGCGTTTGCGGTGGCGATCGGGGTGCTGGTCGTCGTGCATGAGTACGGACATTATCGCGTCGCGCGCTGGTGCGGCGTGAAGGTGCTGCGTTTCTCGATCGGCTTCGGCCAGCCCGTCGCGCGCTGGGTCAGCCGCCGGACGGGCACCGAGTGGACGCTGTCCGCGTTGCCGCTCGGCGGCTACGTGAAGATGCTCGACGAACGCGATCCCGGCCCCGGCATCCCGCCCGAGGAGCTCGGCCAGGCGTTCAACCGGCAATCGGTCTACAAGCGCATCGCGATCGTCGCGGCCGGGCCGATTGCCAACTTTCTGTTGGCAATCTTCCTTTTTTCCGTCGTATTTGCCACCGGTGTGACCGAGCCGGCCGCGATCGTCGCGCCGCCGGCCGCCGGTACTGCGGCGGCGCGCGCGGGCTTTGACGGTGGTGAGGCGATCGTGTCGATCCGCAACGTGCGCACGGGCGACGCGCAAGGCGGCGAGTCCGAGCCGGTAAGGTCGTGGTCGGACCTGCGCTGGAAGCTGCTCGCGGCCGCGTTCGATCACCGCGAGATCGTGCTCGGCGCGCGCGACGGCAACACGACGTTCGATTTCCGCGTCGACCTGCGCAACGTTCCCGAAAGTCAGCTCGACGACGATTTCATGGCCCATCTGGGCTTCGAGACCGGCGGCGGCACGCTGTCGGTCGCGTCGGTGCAGCCCGGCAGCGCGGCGGAGCAGGCGGGCCTGAAGTCCGGCGACAAGCTGGTCGCGCTCGACGGCAAGCCGATCGGCGGCGCGACGCGCTTCATCGATTTCGTGAAACACCATGCGGGCAAGCCGCTCGAGCTGCAGATCGAGCGCGACGGCGCCGCGCAGACGGTGTCGATCGTGCCGCAGATGCAGCGCGACGACGAATCGGGGCAGCAGGTCGGCCGTATCGGTGCGGCGCTGTCGATGCATGCGCCGTCCGTTGACGTGCGTTACGGGCCGATCGAGAGCCTGCGGCTCGGCGCGCACCGCACGTGGGACATTTCCGTGTATTCGCTGCGGATGTTCGGGCGCATGATCACGGGCAACGCGTCGCTGAAGAATCTGTCCGGCCCCGTGACGATTGCCGACTACGCGGGCAAGAGTGCGCGGCTCGGTCCGTCGGCGTTCCTGTCGTTCCTCGCCCTTGTCAGCATTAGCCTTGGCGTCCTGAACTTGTTGCCGATTCCCGTTTTGGACGGGGGGCATCTGTTATATTATGCGGTTGAAGCCGCGACCGGGAAAGCCGTCTCGGAGCGCTGGCAGCTGATTCTGCAAAGAGCCGGGTTGATCTGCATCGTCGCGTTGTCGGCGATCGCGCTGTTCAACGATCTGGCTCGGTTAATCCATTTCTGAAGCGTCAGGCGGCGGCCGCTGGGCAGCCGCCTGATTTGATGCAGCTAAATATTGGGGATGCATGTTGTTCAAACCTCATCGTTTTGTACCTAAGACAGTTGCAGCGGCCGCGCTCGCCGCGCACGGCCTCGCGGCGCATGCAGCGGCACCGTTCGTGGTGCAAGACATCAAGATCGAGGGGCTGCAGCGCGTCGAAGCGGGTTCGGTGTTCGCCTACCTGCCGATCAAGCAGGGCGATACCTTCACGGACGACAAGGCATCCGAAGCAATCCGCGCGCTGTACGCGACGGGCTTTTTCAACGACGTACGCATCGCCACGCAGGGCAACGTCGTGATCGTGCAGGTGCAGGAGCGTCCGGCCATTGCGTCGATCGACTTCACCGGCACGAAGGAATTCGACAAGGACAACCTGACGAAGGCGCTGCGTGCGGTCGGCCTTGCCGACGGCCGTTATTACGACAAGGCGCTCGTCGACAAGGCGGAGCAGGAGCTCAAGCGCCAGTACCTCACGCGCGGCTTCTACGCGGCCGAGGTCAAGACGACGGTCACGCCAGTCGACGCGAACCGTGTGTCGATCCTGTTCGCGGTGGCCGAAGGCCCGAGCGCGAAGATCCGCCAGATCAACTTCATCGGCAACAAGGCATTCAGCACCAGCACGCTGCGCGACGAGATGCAGCTGTCCACGCCGAACTGGTTCTCCTGGTACACGAAGAACGACCTGTACTCGAAGGAAAAGCTGACGGGCGACCTCGAAGCGGTGCGCTCGTACTACCTGAACCGCGGCTATCTCGAGTTCAACATCGATTCGACCCAGGTGTCGATCTCGCCCGACAAGAAGGACATGTACCTGACGGTCACGCTGCACGAAGGCGAGCCGTACACGGTGTCGGGCATCAAGCTGTCGGGCAACCTGCTCGATCGCGAGGCCGAACTCAGCAAGCTGATCAAGATCAAGCCGGGCGATCGCTTCTCGGCCGAAAAGCTGCAGCAGACCACCAAGTCGATCGTCGACAAGCTCGGTGAATACGGCTATGCATTCGCGACCGTCAACGCGCAGCCGGACATCGACCAGGCGAACCACAAGGTGAACCTGAACCTCGTCGTCGATCCGAGCCGCCGCGTGTACGTGCGCCGGATCAACGTCGTCGGCAACACGCGCACGCGCGACGAAGTCGTGCGCCGCGAAATGCGCCAGCTCGAAAGCTCGTGGTTCGATTCGAACCGCCTCGCGCTGTCGAAGGATCGCGTGAACCGTCTCGGCTACTTCACCAACGTCGATGTGACGACGGTGCCGGTCGACGGCACGAACGACCAGGTCGACGTGAACGTCAAGGTCGATGAAAAGCCGACCGGCGCGATCACGCTGGGCGCCGGCTTCTCGTCGACGGACAAGGTCGTGCTGTCGGCGGGCGTGTCGCAGGACAACGTGTTCGGCTCGGGTACCAGCCTGTCGGTGAACGTCAACACCGCGAAGAGCTACCGTACGCTGACCGTCACGCAGGTCGACCCGTATTTCACGGTCGACGGCATCAAGCGGATCACGGACGTCTACTACCGCACGTACCAGCCGCTCTACTATTCGACGAGCTCGAGCTTCCGGATCATCAGCGCGGGCGGCAACCTGAAGTTCGGCATTCCGTTCTCGGAAGTCGACACCGTCTACTTCGGCGCCGGCTTCGAGCAGAACCGTCTCGACGTCGATTCGAACACGCCGCAGAGCTACCAGGATTACGTGAACGAGTTCGGCCGCGTGTCGAACACGGTGCCGCTGACGGTCGCGTGGTCGCGCGACGCGCGTGACAGCGCGCTGATTCCGAGCCGCGGCTACTTCACGCAGGCGAACATGGAGTACGGCGTACCGGTCGGCAAGATCCAGTATTACAAGGCCGACCTGCAGGCCCAGTACTACTATTCGTTCTCGCGCGGCTTCATCCTGGGCCTGAACCTGCAAGGCGGCTACGGTAACGGTATCGGCAACCCGTACCCGATCTTCAAGAACTACTACGCGGGCGGTATCGGCTCCGTGCGTGGCTACGAGCCGAGCTCGCTGGGCCCGCGCGACACGAAGACGAACGACCCGATCGGCGGTTCGAAGATGCTCGTCGGCAACATCGAGCTGACGTTCCCGCTGCCGGGCACGGGCTACGACCGCACGCTGCGCGTGTTCACGTTCCTCGACGGCGGTAACGTGTGGGGCAACGCGCCGGGCGGCACGAGTACGGGCGCCAACGGCCTGCGTTACGGCTACGGCGTGGGTCTCGCGTGGATCTCGCCGATCGGCCCGCTGAAGCTGAGCCTCGGCTTCCCGCTGCAGAAGCACGAAGGCGACCAGTACCAGAAATTCCAGTTCCAGATCGGGACGGCGTTCTGACCGAACGCATGACAACAGCAACGAGAGGGTAATTTTGCTAACCGGTAAGTTTTCGAAACGAGTGATGTGCGCGCTGACCGTTGCGCTGGCCTTGGGCGCTGCGACGGTGCACGCACAGGACGTCGCCCGCATCGCGGCGGTCAATTCGGATCGGATCCTGCGCGAGTCGGCGCCCGCGAAGGCGGCGCAGACGAAGCTCGAAGCCGAGTTCGCGAAGCGTGACAAGGATCTGCAGGATCTTGCGGCACGCCTGAAGTCGATGTCCGATTCGCTGGACAAGAACGGTGCGTCGCTGTCGGCGGCCGATCGCGCGCAGAAGCAGCGCGATCTCGCCCAGCTCGATACCGACTTCCAGCGCAAGCAGCGCGAGTTCCGCGAAGACCTGAACCAGCGCCGCAACGAGGAGCTGGCGGCCGTGCTCGAGAAGGCGAACAAGGTCATCAAGCAGATCGCCGAGCAGCAGAATTACGACCTGATCGTGCAGGAAGCCGTGTACGTCAGCCCGCGCATCGACATCACCGACAAGGTGCTCAAGGCGCTCGCGTCCGGCTCGACGAACTGAACGGAGCAGACGACGAATGGCATTGACGCTTGAGGAACTCGTAAAGCGGTTCGGCGGCGAGATCGCCGGCGACGCACAGTGCAAGGTGAGCGGGCTCGCACCGCTCGACCAGGCAGGCCCGCAGCAACTCGCGTTCCTCGCGAATCCGAAGTACCTGTCGCAGGTCGAGTCGACCCGCGCCGGCGCGGTGCTGATCGCGCCGAAGGATCTGGAAAAGCTGGGCGCGGCCGCGACGGGTCGCAATTTCATTGTCACGCCGAATCCGTACGCGTACTTCGCGCGCGTCGCGCAGATGTTCATCGATCTGGCCACGCCGCAGCGTGCCGCCGGCGTGCATCCGAGCGCGACGATCGATCCGGCCGCGCAGGTCGCCGCGAGCGCGGTGATCGGCCCGCACGTGACGGTCGAGGCCGGTGCGGTGATCGAGGACGGCGTGCAGCTCGACGCGAACGTCTTCATCGGCCGCGGCACGACGATCGGCGCGGGCTCGCACATCTATCCGAACGCGTCGGTGTACCACGGCTGCAAGGTCGGCCCGCGCGCGATCATCCATGCGGGCGCCGTGATCGGCTCCGACGGTTTCGGCTTCGCGCCGGATTTCGTCGGCGACGGCGACGCGCGCACCGGCAGCTGGGTCAAGATCCCGCAGGTCGGCGGCGTATCGATCGGCCCGGACGTCGAGATCGGCGCGAACACGACGATCGACCGCGGCGCGATGGCGGATACCGTCATCGAAGAATGCGTGAAGATCGACAACCAGGTGCAGATCGCCCACAACTGCCGGATCGGCGCCTACACGGTGATCGCCGGCAAGGCGGGCATCGCGGGCAGCACGACGATCGGCCGCCACTGCATGATCGGCGGCGCGGCCGGGATCGCCGGCCACGTGACGCTCGGCGACTATGTCATCATCACCGCGAATTCGGGCGTATCGAAGTCGCTGCCGAAGGCCGGCATCTATACCAGCGCGTTCCCGGCCGTCGACCACGGCGAATGGAACAAGAGCGCCGCGCTCGTGCGCAACCTCGACAAGCTGCGCGAGCGCATCAAGGCGCTCGAGGCCGCGCTCGCCGCCCAGGGCGGCACGGGCGCCTGAGCGCATCATGCGAGACCTCGAACCGGGCACGGCCAGCGCAACCGGCCCGGTTTGCCAGACTGGGCCGCACGGCGGCCCGCTTCAGCCTTTGCATCACCACCGCGCAGCCTCTGCGTGAGACGAACCATCATGAGCACTGAAAAAATCAATCTCGACATCCACAAGATCCTCACGCTGCTGCCGCATCGCTACCCGATTCTGCTCGTCGATCGCGTGCTCGAACTCGAACCGCACAAGGGAATCAAAGCGCTGAAGAACGTGTCGATCAACGAGCCGTTCTTCCAGGGGCATTTCCCGAAGCGGCCGGTGATGCCGGGCGTGCTGATCCTCGAGGCGCTCGCGCAGGCCGCGGCGCTGCTGACCTTCTCGGAAGAGCAGCCGAAGGATCCGGAGAACACGCTGTACTACTTCGTCGGGATCGACGGCGCGCGCTTCAAGCGTCCGGTCGAACCGGGCGACCAACTGATTCTGAACGTGACGTTCGAACGCTACATCCGCGGCATCTGGAAGTTCAAGGCGGTGGCGGAAGTGGACGGCAAGGTGGCGGCGGAAGCCGAACTGATGTGCACGGTCAAGACGACCGACGTGGCGCCCTGAGCGACGCGGCACGCACAGGCAACGCAACGCGACACATCACATCGAGAGGCAACGGCGCATGACCAGGATTCATCCCACCGCGATTGTCGAACCGGGCGCGCAGATCGACGAATCGGTAGAGATCGGCCCGTACGCGATCGTCGGCCCGCACGTCACGATCGGCGCGCGCACGACGATCGGCTCGCACAGCGTGATCGAAGGCCATACGACGCTCGGCGAGGACAACCGCATCGGCCATTACGCGTCGGTCGGCGGCCGTCCGCAGGACATGAAGTACAAGGACGAGCCGACGAAGCTCGTGATCGGCAGCCGCAACACGATCCGCGAATTCACGACGATCCACACGGGCACCGTGCAGGACGGCGGCGTGACGACGCTCGGCGACGACAACTGGATCATGGCCTATGTGCACATCGGTCACGACTGCACTGTCGGCAGCCACGTGATCCTGTCGAGCAACGCGCAGATGGCCGGCCACGTCGAGATCGGCGACTGGGCGATCGTCGGCGGGATGTCGGGCGTCCACCAGTTCGTGCGCATCGGCGCGCACTCGATGCTCGGGGGTGCTTCGGCGCTCGTGCAGGACATTCCGCCGTTCGTGATCGCGGCGGGCAACAAGGCAGAGCCGCACGGCATCAACGTCGAAGGGCTGCGTCGGCGCGGCTTCTCGCCCGATGCGATCTCGGCGCTGCGCAGCGCTTACCGCCTGCTGTACAAGAACGGCCTGTCGTTCGAGGAAGCGAAGGTGCAGCTGCGCGAGCTCGCGGAAGCGGGCGGCGACGGCGACGCGGCGGTCAAGGCGTTTGTCGAGTTCATCGACGCGTCGCAACGCGGCATCATCCGCTAAGCGATGCCGCTTCCGACCACTCAGCTCCGGCTCGCGATGGCGGCCGGCGAACCGTCGGGCGACCTGCTCGGGGCGTCGCTGCTCGGCGGGCTGCGCGAGCGGCTGCCGGAATCGGCCCAGTATTACGGGATCGGCGGGCAGCGGATGATCGCGCAGGGCTTCGACTCGCACTGGCAGATGGACAAGCTGACCGTGCGCGGCTACGTCGAGGCGCTCGGCCAGATTCCCGAGATCCTGCGGATTCGCGGTGAGCTGAAGCGCCAGTTGCTCGCCGAGCGACCGGACGCGTTCATCGGCATCGACGCACCCGACTTCAACTTCAGCGTGGAACAGGCCGCGCGCGACGCCGGTATCCCGTCGATCCACTTCGTGTGCCCGTCGATCTGGGCATGGCGCGGCGGCCGGATCAAGAAGATCGCGAAGTCCGTCGACCACATGCTGTGCCTGTTCCCGTTCGAACCGGCGATTCTCGACAAGGCAGGTGTTGCCTCGACCTACGTCGGCCATCCGCTGGCCGACGAGATTCCGCTCGAGCCTGACATGCACGGCGCGCGCATCGCGCTCGGATTGCCGGCCGACGGCCCGGTGATCGCGGTGCTGCCGGGCAGCCGGCGTTCGGAAATCGCGCTGATCGGCCCGACGTTCTTTGCGGCGATGGCGCTGATGCAGCAGCGCGAGCCTGGCGTGCGGTTCGTGATGCCGGCGGCGACGCCCGCGTTGCGCGCGCTGCTGCAGCCGCTCGTCGACGCGCATCCGCAGCTTGCGCTGACGCTCACCGACGGCCGCTCGCAGGTCGCGATGACGGCGGCCGACGCGATCCTCGTGAAGAGCGGCACGGTCACGCTGGAAGCCGCGCTGCTGAAGAAGCCGATGGTGATCTCCTACAAGGTGCCCTGGCTGACCGGGCAGATCATGCGCCGGCAGGGGTACCTGCCGTACGTCGGCTTGCCGAACATCCTGGCGGGGCGTTTCGTCGTGCCCGAGCTGCTGCAGCACTTCGCGACGCCCGAGGCGCTCGCCGATGCGACGCTCACGCAGCTGCGCGACGACGCGAACCGCCGCACACTGACCGAAGTATTCACCGAAATGCATCTTTCGCTGCGGCAGAACACGGCCGCGAAGGCGGCCGAAGCGGTCGTGCGCGTGCTCGAACAACGCAAGGGGCGCGCATGACCGCAGTACGTGCACCACGCCGCCGCGCGTCGAGCGACGTGCAGGACGGTTTCGATTTCAGCCGGCCCGACGAGATCGTCTGCGGCGTCGACGAAGCCGGTCGTGGCCCGCTCGCGGGGCCGGTGGTGGCCGCCGCCGTGATCCTCGATCCGGCGCAGCCGATCGACGGGCTCGACGATTCGAAGGCGCTGTCCGCGAAGAAGCGCGACGCGCTGTACGACCTGATCGTCGCACGTTCGCGCGCGTATTGCGTCGCGTCGGCGAGCGTCGACGAAATCGACACGCTGAATATCCTGCACGCGACGATGCTCGCGATGAAGCGGGCGGTCGAGGGCCTGTCGGTGCTGCCGACGCTCGCGCAGATCGATGGCAACCGCTGCCCGACGCTGACGGTGCGTGCCGAGGCGATCGTCAGCGGCGATGCGCTCGTGCCGAGCATCTCGGCCGCGTCGATTCTCGCGAAGGTCACGCGCGATCGCAT
Source organism: Burkholderia sp. 22088 (assembly GCF_052045915.1). Classification (NCBI taxonomy): domain Bacteria; kingdom Pseudomonadati; phylum Pseudomonadota; class Betaproteobacteria; order Burkholderiales; family Burkholderiaceae; genus Burkholderia; species Burkholderia sp. 22088. Next base: position 55,283 of record NZ_JBQEPY010000015.1, on the reverse strand, counting down.
GCTCGTCGACCTGCACGAGCGTTTCCCGGTGTACGGCTTCAACGTACATGCGGGCTACGGCACCGCGAAACACCTTGCCGCGCTACGCGAGCACGGGCCATGCGAAGCGCACCGGCGCTCGTTCGCGCCGGTTCGCGCGGCACTCGACCTGATTCGATGAAAAGCATCACTTCCCGCGACAACCCGCTGTACAAGCGCCTGAAGGCGCTCGCGGGTTCGACGCCCCATCAGCGCCGCAGCGGCCAGGCGCTGCTCGAAGGATTCCATCTCGCGAGCGCGTACCTCGATACGGGCGCGACGCCCGAGCTGTGCGTGGCGACCGAAGGCGCACTCGGCCACGCGGAAGCGCAGGCGATCGTCGCGCGCATCGATGCGCAACGGATCGTCACATTGCCCGACGCGCTGTTCGGGCAGTTGTCGAACGTCGTCAACGGCGTCGGCTTCCTGCTGCTCGTCGAGCGTCCGGCGCAACCGCTGCCCACTCGCGTCACGCATACGTCGGTCGTGCTCGACGGCGTGCAGGACGCCGGCAACGTCGGCTCGATCCTGCGCAGCGCGGCGGCCGCAGGCGTGCGCCACGTGTTCTGTGCGCCGGGGACGGCGTACGCATGGTCGTCGAAGGTGCTGCGTTCGGGCATGGGCGCGCATTTCCTGCTGTCGATCCACGAGGATGTCGAAGCCAGTGAACTCGCCGAACGCCTCGATGTACCGGTTGCGCTGACCGACTCGCACGGCGCGCAGGCGATCTACGATTGCGATCTGTCGGGCCCCGTGGCGTGGGTGTTCGGCAACGAGGGCGCAGGCGTCTGCGCGTACTGGCGCGAGGTCGCCACGCATCGCGTGACGATTCCGCAGCCGGGCGGGATGGAGTCGCTGAACGTCGCAGCCGCGGCGGCGGTGTGCCTGTTCGAGCAGGTGCGTCAGCAGCGGTGAGCGTGACGCCACGCTCGCGCATTCCGCGCACCAAGAGAAAAGGCCGCGTTCGACGCGGCCTTTTCGTTTCCGGCGGCGTCTGGGCGGCCGCCGGCGCTCGACCTTAGTACGACTGCCGGTCGAGGCGGACTTCCTGCAGGATCGTCGTCGCGATTTCCTCGATCGACTTGTGCGTCGACGACAGCCACTTGATCCCCTCGCGGCGCATCATCGCTTCCGCCTCGTTGATTTCGTAGCGGCAGTTCTCGGGTGCCGCGTACTTGCTGCCCGGGCGCCGCTCGTTCCGGATCTCCGACAGGCGCTGCGGGTCGATCGACAGCCCGAACAGCTTCTCGCGGTGCGAGGCGAGCGCCGACGGCAGCTTGCCGCGTTCGAAGTCTTCCGGAATCAGCGGATAGTTCGCTGCCTTCACGCCGTACTGCATCGCGAGATACAGGCTCGTCGGCGTCTTGCCGCTGCGCGACACGCCGACGAGGATCACGTCGGCCTCCGACAGGTTGCGGTTCGACTGGCCGTCGTCGTGCGCGAGCGAGAAGTTGATCGCTTCGATCCGCGTCTTGTATTCCTCGGTGTCCGCGTTCTGGTGGCCGCGGCCCATCGCGTGGCTCGACTTGAGCTCCAGTTCCTGTTCGAGCGGTTCGACGAAGCGCTGGAACATGTCGAGCACGAGTGCGTTCGAGCGTTTGACGATGTCGTTCGACTCGCTGTCGACGAGCGTCGTGAACACGATCGCGCGGCGGCCGTCGTGCACGGCGGCCTCGTTGATCTTCTCGACGGTCGCATAGGCCTTGTCGAGCGAGTCGACGAACGGCACGCGCACGAGACGGAATTTCTGGTCGAACTGGGAGAGGATCGAGTGCGCGAAGGTTTCGGCAGTGATCCCGGTGCCGTCGGAGACGATGAATACGGTAGGCAGCATGAATCTGGACGTCGAGCGTGAAGGGCGGTTGCGCGGGCGGCTGGAGGGTCGCCTCCAGACGCAGTGACAAGGTCGCGCCACATCCGGCAGCCGGCACGGTAGAATAGCGGCAACCTGTTGGATAAGCAATTGCGGGGGCAGGGCGCGAACGGCGCCCCAGGCTTTGCCGCTCGATTCCATAATTCCCGGCAAGTTTGGCGATTTGTCTGCAAATATCGCCCTTCTGCCGGGATTTTTGCAAATCGGGTCGGAAGATTTTCGCCGCTGCGAGTGTTTCTCCAACAGGTTGCGCAAGACGCGCCGCGCCTTTTTGCAAGCGCCCGCGTCCGAGCCCACTTGCGCAATCGAGCATTTTTTTCACACTTAGGGGCTTGTATGACTAACGCAGCAAACGTCGCAAAGGACCAGGCGTATGTAATTCCGTTCGAGCAGTTGCGGATGACCGATGTGGAAATCGTCGGCGGCAAGAATGCGTCGCTTGGCGAAATGATCAGCCAGCTTTCCGAAGCAGGCGTTCGCGTACCCACCGGTTTCGCCACGACCGCGCTCGCGTTCCGCGATTTCCTCAAGCACAACGACCTTACCGACCGCATCGCCAAGCGTCTCGAGTCGCTCGACATCGACGACGTGAAGGCGCTCGCCGAAGCTGGTGCGGAAATCCGCAAGTGGATCGTCGATGCGCCGATGCAGGCACGTCTCGAGCAGGAAATCCGCGAGCAGTTCGACATCCTGAAGAACAGTTCGCCGGGCGAGCTGTCGTTCGCCGTGCGCTCGTCCGCTACCGCGGAAGACCTGCCCGACGCATCGTTCGCCGGTCAGCAGGAGTCTTACCTGAACGTCGTCGGCATCGAAGACGTGCTCGACCGCATGAAGCACGTGTTCGCGTCGCTGTACAACGACCGCGCGATCTCGTACCGCGTGCACAAGGGCTTCACGCACGCGGAAGTCGCGCTGTCGGCCGGTGTGCAGCGCATGGTTCGCTCGGACGTCGGCGCGGCCGGCGTGATGTTCACGATCGACACCGAATCGGGCTTCAAGGACGCCGTGTTCATCACGTCGAGCTACGGCCTGGGCGAAACCGTCGTGCAGGGCGCGGTGAACCCGGACGAGTTCTACGTGTTCAAGACGACGCTCGCACAGGACAAGTACCCGATCATCCGCCGCTCGATCGGCTCGAAGCTGATCAAGATGGAATTCACGCAGCCGGGCGAGCCGGGCCGCGTGAAGACGGTCGACGTGCCGCACGAACAGCGCAACCGCTACTCGATCACCGACGAAGACGTGATCGAGCTGGCGAAGTACGCGGTCATCATCGAGAAGCACTATCAGCGTCCGATGGACATCGAGTGGGGCAAGGACGGCCGCGACGGCAAGATCTTCATCCTGCAGGCACGCCCGGAAACCGTGAAGAGCCAGGCAACCGGCAAGGCCGAGCAGCGCTTCAAGCTGAAGGGCCAGTCGCAGGTGCTCGCGACGGGTCGTGCGATCGGCCAGAAGATCGGCGCGGGCCCCGTGCGCGTGATCCAGGATCCGTCGGAAATGGAACGCGTGCAGCCGGGCGACGTGCTGGTGGCCGACATGACCGACCCGAACTGGGAGCCGGTGATGAAGCGTGCGGCCGCGATCGTCACGAACCGTGGCGGCCGGACCTGCCACGCGGCGATCATCGCGCGTGAGCTCGGCGTGCCGGCAGTCGTCGGCTGCGGCGATGCGACCGACGTCCTGAAGGACGGCGCGCTCGTCACCGTGTCGTGCGCGGAAGGCGACGAAGGCAAGATCTACGACGGCCTGCTCGAGACGGAAGTCACGGAAGTGCAGCGCGGCGAACTGCCGGAAATCCCGGTCAAGATCATGATGAACGTCGGCAACCCGCAGCTCGCGTTCGACTTCTCGCAACTGCCGAACGGCGGCGTGGGTCTCGCGCGTCTCGAGTTCATCATCAACAACAACATCGGCGTTCACCCGAAGGCGATCCTCGAGTACCCGAACATCGACCAGGACCTGAAGAAGGCCGTCGAGAGCGTCGCGCGCGGTCATGCATCGCCGCGTCAGTTCTACGTCGACAAGCTGACGGAAGGTGTCGCGACGATCGCTGCGGCGTTCTATCCGAAGCCCGTGATCGTGCGTCTGTCCGACTTCAAGTCGAACGAGTACAAGAAGCTGATCGGCGGTTCGCGTTACGAGCCGGACGAGGAAAACCCGATGCTGGGTTTCCGCGGCGCATCGCGCTACATCGCTGAAGATTTCGCGCAGGCGTTCGAGATGGAATGCCGTGCACTGAAGCGCGTGCGCGACGAGATGGGCCTGACCAACGTCGAGATCATGGTGCCGTTCGTGCGTACCGTGAAGCAGGCGGAGCGTGTCGTCGGCCTGCTCGAGAAGTTCGGCCTGAAGCGCGGCGAAAACGGCCTGCGCCTCGTGATGATGTGCGAAGTCCCGACCAACGCGATCCTCGCCGAAGAGTTCCTGGAGCACTTCGACGGTTTCTCGATCGGCTCGAACGACCTCACGCAGCTCACGCTCGGCCTTGACCGCGATTCGGGCATGGAACTGCTGGCTGTCGACTTCGACGAACGTGACCCGGCCGTCAAGTTCCTGCTGAAGCGCGCGATCGATACCTGCCGCAAGATGGGCAAGTACGTCGGTATCTGCGGCCAGGGCCCGTCCGATCATCCGGACTTCGCGCAATGGCTGACCGACGAAGGCATCGTGTCGATCTCGCTGAACCCCGACACGATCATCGATACGTGGCAGGCGCTTGCCAACCGGAAGTAACGGTCGGCGATGCCGCTTCGGTGAAAGCGCGGTGCCGCCGCGCTTTCGTTGAAGGCAAAATGCAAGGTTCGTGTTATAAACACCCCGGTACGCACCGGGGTGTTTTTATTTGTCGGTACGCAACGTGCCGATCCGGGCGTGCCGGTCGCCTCCGCTCGCGGCAGCGAATATAGTGAGTATCGGGGGCGTTTTTCTGGAGGCCAAAATGATGTCGGGGCATCTGTTCTGGTGGGTCGCGGTGGGCGTGCTGGTCGTGGCCGAACTGCTGACGGGCACGTTCTACCTGCTGATGATCGCACTCGGCTTTCTCGCGGGCGGCTTGCTGCAACTGGCTGGTTTCGCACCGCACGTGCAGTTCGGTGCGGCGGCCGCGGTCGCGATCGTCGCGATGATCGCGCTGCGCCGCTCGGGGCTCGGCCGCAAGCAGAAGCGCGACACGTCGACGAATCCGGACGTCAATCTCGACATCGGCTCGACCGTTACGGTCGATGCGTGGCGCGACGGCCGTGCGCGCGTGCAGTATCGCGGTGCCGACTGGGACGTCGAGCTCGCGAACGGCGAGCGCGACGATGCGCATGTGTATCAGGTGAGTGCCGTGCGCGGCAATTGTCTCGTGGTCGTGGCGAAACCCGCGGGCTGATCGTCCGCCGATACAACAAGGAGGGAATATTTCATGGATTCGCTGATCATCTGGGTTGTCCTGCTCGTCATTGCGATCGTGATCGTGTCGAAGACGGTGAAGATCGTGCCGCAGCAGCATGCGTGGGTGCTCGAGCGCTTCGGGCGCTATCACGCGACGCTGTCGCCCGGCCTGAATATCGTGCTGCCGTTCGTCGATCGCATCGCGTACCGGCACGTGCTGAAGGAAATCCCGCTCGACGTGCCGAGCCAGGTCTGTATCACGCGCGACAACACGCAGCTGCAGGTCGACGGCGTGCTGTACTTCCAGGTGACCGATCCGATGAAGGCGTCTTACGGGTCGAGCAACTTCGTGCTCGCGATCACGCAGCTCGCGCAAACGACCTTGCGTTCGGTGGTCGGCAAGCTCGAACTCGACAAGACGTTCGAGGAGCGCGACTTCATCAACCACAACATCGTGTCGGCGCTCGACCAGGCCGCGGCGAACTGGGGCGTGAAGGTGCTGCGTTACGAGATCAAGGACCTGACGCCGCCGAAGGAAATCCTGCACGCGATGCAGGCGCAGATCACCGCGGAGCGTGAAAAGCGCGCGCTGATCGCCGCATCCGAAGGCCGCAAGCAGGAGCAGATCAACCTCGCGTCGGGCGCGCGCGAAGCGGCGATCCAGAAATCCGAAGGCGAGCGCCAGGCTGCGATCAACCAGGCGCAGGGCGAGGCCGCTGCGATTCTGGCGGTGGCCGAGGCGAACGCGCAGGCGATCCAGAAGATCGCGAACGCGATCCAGTCGCAGGGCGGGATGGATGCGGTGAACCTGAAGGTCGCCGAACAGTATGTCGGGGCGTTCTCGAATCTCGCGAAGCAGGGCAACACGCTGATCGTGCCGTCGAACCTGTCGGATCTCGGCACTGCGATCTCGTCGGCGCTGACGATCGTCAAGAACGCGGGGGCGGCCTCGGGCGGGAAGGCCTGAGTCGGACGCACGCGGTGTGCGAAGGGCACGCCGCCTACGATCGGTGTGCGGCGAATCGTCGCGCAGTCGGGGCGCGGATGATGCCCGCGGCACCTTTCTTCGGCCGTCGCAGGCGGCATGGCGTGCCGAAAGCCGCCTCAGCCGCCGCCGCACAGCCGGCATCGGCGATTCACGTAGTCCAAAGCAACACGGCCCGCTTCGAGCGGGCCGTGTCGTTTGCGGGGTGCGTCGCGCGTCAGGTGCCGGCGCGCATGATGCGTGCCTTTTCGCGTTCCCAGTCGCGCTTCTTCTCGGTTTCGCGCTTGTCGTGCAGCTTCTTGCCCTTTGCGAGCGCGATGTCGCACTTCACGCGACCGCCCTTGTAGTGGAAGTTCAGCGGCACGAGCGTGTAGCCGCGCTGCTCGACCTTGCCGATCAGCTTCTTGATTTCCTCGCGGTGCAGCAGCAGCTTGCGCGTGCGAACCGGGTCGGGCTTGATGTGCGTCGAGGCTTCGGGCAGCGGGCTGATATGGGTACCGATCAGGAAGATCTCGGCGTTCTTCACCACGACGTAGCCTTCCTTGATCTGGCCGCGCCCGGCGCGCAGCGCCTTGACTTCCCAGCCCTCAAGCACGAGCCCCGCTTCGTAGCGTTCCTCGATGTGATAATCGAAGTGCGCTTTCCTGTTGTCGATGATGCTCATGAAAGGATCGGGCCAACTCGTTTAAAATCACGATTTTAGCAAAGCAGGGCGGGAATCGCCCGGCTTGCGTTCTCACCTTGAGCGATGCCGCGCGATTTATGGCAGATGTCCAGAAAACCGTATTGATCCGTCATTCGGCGGAACAGATGTTCGACCTCGTCACCGACGTGGCCGATTACCCCAATTTCCTGCCCTGGTGCGGCGGTGTCGAGGTTCGCCGTCAAGACGAGAGCGGGATGGAAGCGCGCATCGACATCAACTTCAAGGGCATCAAGCAGCACTTCGCGACGCGCAACACGCAGCAGCGCCCGACGCGGATCGACATGGAGTTCACGGACGGCCCGTTCAAGAAGTTCACGGGCTCGTGGCGCTTCACGGCGCTGCGTGCCGATGCGTGCAAGATCGAATTCGCGCTGCACTACGAGTTCTCGAACATCCTGCTCGAGAAGATCATCGGGCCGGTGTTCAGCCACATCGCGAACACGTTCGTCGATTCGTTCGTGAAGCGCGCCGACCAGCGCTACGGGAAGGGGTGACGCGATGCTGTCGATCGAAGTCTGTTACGCGCTGCCGGATCGCCAGACGCTGATTCCGCTGTCGCTCCCCGAAGGGGCGACCGTTCGTTCGGCGATCGATGCGAGCGGCGTGCTCGCGCTGCACCCGGAAATCGATCTCGCGAACGCGAAGACGGGCGTGTACGGGAAGCTTGCGCCGCTCGACACGCTGCTCGCCGACCATGACCGCGTCGAGATCTACCGCCCGTTGATCGTCGATCCGAAACTCGCGCGCCAGCGGCGCGTCGACAAGTCGCGCCGCGACGGCTCCATCGAGGGCCGCAAGTGGATGCACAAGGACGCGCGCTGACGCGGAGCGATCCGCGTCCTTCAACTCGATTCGTCTGAGCAAACGCCGCGGCGTTCAGTGGGCTGCGGCATTCGCGTTTGCCGGCGTGCTTCCCGCCGTCCCGCCGCTGGCGGGCGTGTCGCCATGCCGGCGCACCGATCCATAGACGCCGGCGAGCAGCAGCACCAGCGCGGCGATCTCGAGCGCATGCGGCATCCGCTGGTCGTACACGAACGCGTAAAGCATCGCGAATACGGTTTCGAACACGATCAGCTGGCCCGACAGCGTGAGGGGCAGCCGCTTCGACGCCGCATTCCACAGCCCGTTGCCGAGCCACGACGCACCGATCGCGAGCACGAGGTTCAGCAGCCAGAACAACTGCCAGCGCGACGCGGGCACCGCTTCCTGGAACGTGCCGGCCGGCAGCGCGAGGATCGCGATCCAGACGAGCCCGCCGATCAGGCCCGTCACGACACCCCACAAGACCGACCACTCGTTGCCGCCGAAACGATGATGGCGCTGCAGATAACGTGCGTTCGCGACCGCATACCAGGTCCAGCTCGCGAGCGCGCCCGCCGCGCAGGCGATGCCGGCGAGTTTCTGGCCGAGCGTCGTCGCATGTGCGGCCTCGGACGTGAACAGGTCGACGTTGATGCAGACGATGCCCGCGATCACCAGCGCCAGCGGGGCGGCGAGCCGGCGCAACGGCACGGCGCCGTGGTCGCCGAGGCCTGCGAGCGTCACCGTGACGGGCAGCACGCCGACGATCAGGGAGCTGGGTGCGATGCCGATCAGGTGCACCGCACCGGACAGCAGCATGTAGTACGCGACGTTGCCGATGACGGCGAGCCTGACCAGCGCGACGAGATCCTCGCGGGTCAGGCGCGCGAGCAGCGAGCGGGCCGCCGGCAGCGCGGCCGCGAGCGACACGAGACCGTACATCGCATAGCGGCCGGCGCTCAGCAGCAGCGGCGAGAAGTCGGTCAGCAGCCGCGGAACGAGAAACACCATGCCCCACAGGGCGCCTGCCAGGACACCATAGACCACACCGCGCTGCATCGACTGCTCCGAACACGTGACTGATGAGCGCGCATCTTAGCGACGCCGTCGCAGCGTCGTCTTGTTCATTCCTGCACTCGGGGCAGGCCGGTGGGTGGGCGCGCCGCGCGCAGCAGCGATCGCGGCAGGCGGCGGGTCAGTCGTCAGCCGGATCGGGCGCCGCCGCACCGCCGCCCGGTGCCCGCACCCGCGCGGGCCGCCGCACGGCGCGCAGCGTGCCGCTGTTGCCGCCGCCGCAGTAGAAGCGGTCGTGGCCGTCGGATTCGAGCCCCGACACACCGACGCCGGCCGGCATGTCGATCTGCTCGAGCACCCGGCCCGTGCGCGGATCGATGTGCCGCAAGTCGGCCTGATCGGCTTCCCAGGTGCCGTGCCACAGCTCTCCGTCGACCCACGTCACGCCGGTGACGAAGCGGTTCGACTCGATCGTGCGCAGCACGGCGCCCGACTGCGGATCCACCTGATGAATCTTGCGATCGCGGTACTGGCCGACCCACAGCGCGCCTTCGGCCCATGCCAGCCCCGAATCGCCGCCGCCGCCGGGAGCGGGAATCGTCGCGAGCACGCGGCCCGATTCGGGGTCGATCTTCTCGATGCGGTCCTCGACGATCTGGTACAGGTGGCGGCCGTCGAAAGCCGTGCCCGCATGCGCGGCGACGTCGATCGAGCGGACGGTCGTGCCGCGCTCCGGGTCGAGCGCATTCAGCTTGTCGCCGGACGCGTACCACACGTATTTCCCGTCGAACGTGACGCCGTGTACGCCGTCGACGCCGGGAAACGGGCCGTATTCGCGAAGGATCTCTGCACTGGAGCGTTTCATGTTCGTCACCTCGTCGTTCGGTGAGGTCATCCTAATCTCCCGGCAGCGGGGCAGGGAGTAACAAGGTCGTCGCGAAACCGGGCAGCGGCGGCGTCATCCAGCGGCGCGCGCGGCCGCGGCCGAGCGCCTGGACCTTGTCGGCTTCGGCGAGCACGTCGAGCGCGCGCTGCACGGTGCGCTGGCTCGCGCCGAGGGCCAGCGCCAGCGCGGAGCTCGACCATGCTTCGCCATCGGCGAGGAGAGCGAGCACGGCTGCGTGACGATCGTCGACCGGGCGCGCGAGGACGACGGTCTCGCGTACGCCGAGCGGTTCGAGCGCAAAGCCGCGCGGCGTCGCGACGATGTTTGCGAGCGGCCGCAGCACCGCGCGCAACCGGCCGATCTCGACGCGCAGGCGCGCGCGATGCGATTCGTCCGCGTGTTTCGCGCGGAACGCGGCCGCGACGAGCGCGTTTCGCGACACGTCGGCCGGCCACGCCTCGCCGAGCGCGCGGGCGAGCACGAACAGCACGGGCCGCCGCGCGAGCGACACGGTCGTGCGCGCGTCGCGTACCGTGTGGCGGCACGCGTCGACGACGAGTGCGTTCGACGCGAACAGCGTCTCGACTTCGTCGAGCTGCACGAGCCGCGACGTGCCGCGCACGATGAGGCGCGCGGCCGGTGCGTCGAGCACGCGTGCCGCGGTGTCGATTTCGGCCGTCAGCGCGGCGATGCCGGCGTCGCGGGCCGCCGCGCGCGCCCGCACGAGCGCCGCGCGGGCCGCCTGCGTGCGGATGCGGCGCATCGCGATGCCGGCCGCGATCAGCTCATGGGCGGCGCGCGATGCAGCCGGCAGCGGTGCGGGATCGAGATTCGCGAGCATCCGTTCGGCGTCGTCGAGCTGGCCGACCAGCAGCAGCCGGCGCACGCCGAGATAGCGCGCGTGCGCGGCGTTCGCGCGGTCACCGTGTGCGTCGAGCGTCGCACAGGCGGCATCGAGCGCGCGTGTCGGCCAGCGCAAGTCGCGCGATGCGAGCGCGATCTCCGCTTCCGCGACGACGCAGCGCGCACGCGCCACGGCCTCCCGGGTGCCGAACGCGCGTGCGGCGCCGCGCACGAGTGTGCGCGCGCGTTCGAAATCGCCGAGCTGCGCCATCGCGATCCCGCGCAGCGCGAGCGCCGGCGCGTCGTCGCGCAGCGCGACGCGGTTCAGCGCGCCGAGCGCGTCACCGGCCGCGAGCGCGCGCGCGGCCGCCGTGATCAGCGAATCCATCCGAATCCCGACACACTTGTCACTCCCTCCGGCCCGATGCCCGCCACTAATCTAGCACCACGCACACGGCACCGGACGCCGTGCCCGGCTACCCATCGGAAGGAGGAACCCGCAATGACGACCCATCTCACCGGAACGCGCGACGAATGGCTGGCCGCGCGGCGCGCGCTGCTCGACGCGGAAAAGGCGCTGACGCGGCAAAGCGACGAACTCGCGCGGCGGCGCCAGGCGCTGCCCTGGGTACGCATCGACAAGACCTACCGGTTCGACACCGAAGACGGGCAGGCCACGCTTGGCGACCTGTTTCGCGGCCGTTCGCAACTGCTCGTCTATCACTTCATGTTCGGCCCCGACTACAAGGCAGGCTGCCCGTCGTGTTCGGCGCTCGCCGACGGTTTCGACGGCTTCGCCGTGCACCTGGCGAACCACGACGTGACGCTCGCCGCCGTGTCGCGTGCGCCGCTCGCGACACTCCTCGCTTACCGGCAGCGGATGGGGTGGCGCTTCCCGTGGGCGTCGTCGGTCGGCAGCGATTTCAACTTCGACTTCAATGTGTCGTTCACCGAAACGCAGCAGCGCGCGGGCGCCGTCGAATACAACTACGCGCTGGCCGGCCATGCGATGGACATGGATCCGCCGCCGGCACCCGTCGTGCAGTTCGCTGCGACGTGCGGCACCGACGCGCTCACGTATTCGCTCGACCGGCCGGGGATGAGCGCGTTCGTGCGCGAGGACGGCGCCGTTTATCACACGTACTCCACCTATGCGCGCGGGCTCGACGGGCTGTGGGGGATGTACCAGTGGCTCGATCGCGCGCCGCGCGGACGCAACGAGGCCGGCCCGTGGTGGCGCCGTCATGACGAGTACGCACGCGGCTGAGGGCGCCGGCGACGGGCGGGGGCGGCTGGGGCGGGCGATGGCGCGGCCGCCGGCCCGCGACGCAGGCCCCGATCCGCGAGCCTTCGGCGCGGCGCTCGTGGCCGTGTTCGCCGTTGCCGCGCTCGCGACCGTGGCGCAGCATGCGTCGATGGCCGCGATGGGCCGCGAACCGATGGCCGGCGGCTGGATGGCTTCGGCCGCATGGCTGCAGCCGTGCGGCCGAAGCGCCGGACGCGCATTCGGGGCGTTCGCCGGAATGTGGGGCGCGATGACGGTGACGATGATGCTGCCGGTGCTGGCGCCGATGCTCTGGCGATACCGGCAGCGCATCGGCCCGATGGCGACGGCGCGTTCCGCCTGGCTCGTCGTCGTGGCGGGCGCCGGGTACTTCGCGGTGTGGATGGCGCTCGGGGCGCTCGTGTTTCCGGCTGGCGCCGCGCTGACGGCCGCCGCCGCACGGCTGCCGGCGCTTGCCCGCGCGCTGCCGTTTGCGGCCGGCGCGGTCGTGTCGGTTGCGGGCATGCTGCAATTTTCCGCGTGGAAGGCCCGGCGGCTGGCGTGCTGCCGGCATGCGGCAGGCGACGCACACCGGTCGTCGGCAGTTGCCGGTGCGGCATGGTGGCACGGCGTGCGGGGCGCCATGCACTGCGGCGCCTGTTGCGGGAACCTGATGGCGATCGCGCTGGCGGCCGGCATGATGGACCTGCGCGTGATGGCCGCCGTGACGGTCGCGCTCACCGCCGAGCGCCTCGCGCCGCCCGGCGGGCGTGTCGAGCGGATCGCCGGTTGCGTGGCGGTCGGCGGCGGCATCGCGATGATCGCGCGCGCGGCCGGGCTGCTATAACTCAGGGTAGGCAGGCCGATTCGACACGTTGCCTGGCCTTGCTTCGCCGTGGCTGCTTCGGCTGCGTGGCCCGTTTGCAACAGGCCGATGGGCCATATTGCCGCCCGTTGCGCGAATGGCTCGATGCGGCGGTGAAACGAAAGACGATCGAAAACGAACCGAACGGCGAACCGAACGATTCGGCCCCCGAACGGCCGAAACCGGCTAAGCCGTTGTTCGTGTTGTGAAAATTCACGGCGCTTCGCGTATAATTCGCTTTTGCGCCCATAGGATTTGCCATGCGTCTGATCCAAAAAGCACTCACTTTCGATGACGTGCTCCTCGTTCCCGCCTTCTCCGACGTTCTCCCGCGCGACACCAGCCTCAAGACCAAGCTGACCCGCAACATCTCCCTGAACATGCCGCTCGTGTCCGCCGCGATGGACACGGTCACCGAAGGTCGCCTCGCGATCGCGATGGCCCAGCAGGGTGGCGTCGGTATCGTCCACAAGAACCTCACGCCGGCCGAGCAGGCCCGCGAAGTCGCGAAGGTCAAGCGTTTCGAATCGGGTGTCGTCCGCGATCCGATCACGGTGCCGCCGCAAATGAAGGTGCGCGACGTGATCGCGCTGTCGCGCCAGCATGGCATCTCGGGCTTCCCGGTCGTCGAAGGCCCGCAGCTCGTCGGCATCGTCACGAACCGCGACCTGCGTTTCGAAACGCGCCTCGATGAGCCGGTCAAGTCGATCATGACGCCGCGCGAGCGCCTCGTCACGGTCAAGGAAGGCACGCCGCTCGCCGAAGCGAAGGCGCTGATGCACAGCCACCGCCTCGAGCGCGTGCTGGTCGTCAACGACGCGTTCGAACTGCGCGGCCTGATGACCGTCAAGGACATCACGAAGCAGACCGAGCACCCGGATGCGTGCAAGGACGAACACGGCAAGCTGCGCGCAGGCGCGGCGGTCGGCGTCGGCCCGGACAACGAAGAGCGCGTCGAGCTGCTGGTGCAGGCCGGCGTCGACGTGATCGTGGTCGATACCGCGCACGGTCACAGCAAGGGCGTGCTCGAGCGCGTTCGCTGGGTCAAGCAGAACTTCCCGCACGTCGAAGTGATCGGCGGCAACATCGCGACGGCCGCCGCCGCGAAGGCGCTCGTCGAATACGGCGCGGACGCGGTCAAGGTCGGTATCGGCCCGGGTTCGATCTGCACGACGCGGATCGTCGCCGGTGTCGGCGTGCCGCAGATCAGCGCGATCGCGAACGTCGCGGAAGCGCTGAAGGGCACGGGCGTGCCGTGCATCGCCGACGGCGGCGTGCGCTTCTCGGGCGACGTGTCGAAGGCCCTCGCGGCCGGCGCGAACGCGGTGATGATGGGCAGCATGCTCGCGGGCACCGAAGAGGCGCCGGGCGACGTGTTCCTGTATCAGGGCCGCCAGTACAAGTCGTATCGCGGCATGGGTTCGGTCGGTGCGATGAAGGACGGCGCGGCGGACCGCTACTTCCAGGACAACTCGGCGAACATCGATAAGCTCGTGCCGGAAGGCATCGAAGGCCGTGTCGCGTACAAGGGTTCGGTCAACGCGATCCTGTTCCAGCTGGTCGGCGGTGTGCGCGCCAGCATGGGCTACTGCGGCTGCCGCACGATCGACGAGCTGCACGACAAGGCTGAATTCGTCCAGATCACCGCGGCAGGCATGCGCGAGTCGCACGTGCACGACGTGCAGATCACGAAGGAAGCGCCGAACTACCACGTGGACTGATCGCCGATGAAACCGCTGCTGCGAGCCGTGCTGATCATCGATGCCGTGCTGCTGCTGGCGTTCGGCGTGCTGTTCGTGCTGACGCCCTGGCAGTCGCTCTTCAACGCGCTGCAGCTCGCGAACGTCCAGCCGGCGATGCTCGGCCAGGCGTTCGGCATCGCGTTGCTCGGGCTCGCGTGGCTCGCGTTTCATGCAGCGTTCAACGGGGATCTCACCGCGCCCGTCGCGCGCGCGGTCGGCCATGTGTACTGGCTGACCGGCGCGCTGACGATCGTCTGGTCGATCGGCACCGGCAGCGGTCCCGCGCTCGCCGCCGCCGGCAGGGTGCTGTCGGCCGTGGCGGGTGTCGCACTGATCGTGCTCGGTCTCGGCGGCGTGCGGCTCGCATCGGCCGTGCGCCGGCGCGAAAAAGCGCAGGCGCTCGAGGCGCGCGCGCCGGCGCCGCGTCCGGACGAGCCTGCGATGGCGCAAGCGTCGTCGGCCGCGCCGCAGCGTGTCGAACCCGTCGTCAGCCGCCCCGCGGCGCCGTCGCCGGCCGCCGCATCGTCATCCGCCGCATCCGGCCAATCGTCGTCAGGCACCGTCGCACTCGACGAGCGCCCGCCGATGCAGGATTGACCGGCCATGCGTCGCGCGTGCTGCCTTCCGCCCGACGCCGCTGTCCTTGCTTGTGACGCAGCGCATGATGCAAACGATGCGCTGCTTTTCTTATTCTCTTCATCCCGTCCGCAGCCATGCACGACAAAATCCTGATTCTCGACTTCGGTTCGCAAGTCACCCAACTGATCGCGCGCCGCGTGCGTGAAGCGCACGTCTACTGCGAAATCCATCCGAACGACGTGTCCGACGACTTCGTCCGCGAATTCGCGCCGAAGGCGGTGATCCTGTCGGGCAGCCACGCGAGCACGTACGAAGACCACCAGCTGCGCGCGCCGCAGGCCGTGTGGGATCTCGGCGTGCCGGTGCTCGGCATCTGCTACGGCATGCAGACGATGGCCGTGCAGCTCGGCGGCAAGGTCGAGTGGAGCGACCACCGCGAATTCGGTTACGCGGAAATGCGCGCGCACGGCCATACGCGCCTGCTCGACGGCATCGAGGATTTCAAGACCGACGAAGGCCACGGGATGCTGAAGGTCTGGATGAGCCACGGCGACAAGGTGGCCGAGCTGCCGCCGGGCTTCGCGCTGATGGCGTCGACGCCGAGCTGCCCGATCGCCGGCATGGCCGACGAGGCACGCGGGTACTACGCGGTGCAGTTCCACCCGGAAGTCACGCATACGGTGAAGGGCCGCCAGATCATCGAGCGCTTCGTGCTGCAGATCGCCGGCGCGAAGCCCGACTGGATCATGAAGAATCACATCGAGGAAGCCGTCGCGAAGATCCGCGAGCAGGTCGGTGACGAGGAAGTGATTCTCGGCCTGTCGGGCGGTGTCGATTCGAGCGTCGCAGCCGCGCTGATCCATCGCGCGATCGGCGATCAGTTGACCTGCGTGTTCGTCGACCACGGCCTGCTGCGCCTCAACGAAGGCAAGATGGTGCTCGACATGTTCGAAGGCCGCCTGCATGCGAAGGTCGTGCACGTCGACGCATCCGAGCAGTTCCTCGGCCACCTGGCCGGCGTGACCGATCCGGAAGCGAAGCGCAAGATCATCGGCCGCGAGTTCGTCGAGGTGTTCCAGGCCGAGGCGAAGAAGCTGTCGAAGGCGAAGTGGCTCGCGCAGGGCACGATCTACCCGGACGTGGTCGAATCGGGCGGCACGAAGACGAAGAAGGCGACCACGATCAAGAGCCACCACAACGTCGGCGGTCTGCCGGAAACGCTCGGCCTGAAGCTGCTCGAGCCGCTGCGCGACCTGTTCAAGGACGAAGTGCGCGAGCTGGGTGTCGCACTCGGCCTGCCGCCGGAGATGGTGTACCGCCATCCGTTCCCGGGCCCGGGCCTCGGCGTGCGGATTCTCGGCGAAGTGAAGCGCGAATACGCGGACCTGCTGCGCCGCGCGGACGCGATCTTCATCGAGGAACTGCGCAACACGACCGCGACCGCGCAGGATGCGGCTGCCGGCCTGTGCGGCGAAGCCGATGTCGGCAAGACCTGGTACGACCTGACGAGCCAGGCGTTCGCGGTGTTTCTGCCGGTCAAGTCGGTGGGCGTGATGGGCGATGGCCGCACGTATGACTACGTGACGTCGCTGCGCGCCGTGCAGACGACCGACTTCATGACCGCACACTGGGCGCACCTGCCGTACGCGCTGCTCGGCCGCGCGTCGAACCGGATCATCAACGAGGTGCGCGGGATCAACCGGGTCGTGTACGACATCTCGGGCAAGCCGCCGGCGACGATCGAGTGGGAGTGAGCGGTAAAAAGCTCCTCTTGAATCATTGGCTTACGCAGGACCTTGCAGGGTTTTCGTTGCGATCCGCATGGTTGTAAGCCATTGACGTAGAAACGAAGTTTCTACGAATCCGGAGACTGCCCGCCGCGTATGCGCTGCCAATGACAGTGGGGCGGGCAGTAGCCGAATGCACGATTGCGACTCGATAATCTCCCGGCAACGGGATTCAGTCGTGGCAGTAAAAATCCTTCCGGAATGCGGGACGCGGTGCGGGTTTGCGGGCACATCGAGGACTCGTGATTGGTAACGGTAAAAGCGGTACCAATCACGAGAACAAAAAACGAGGCTCACTGAATTCGCATTCCGCAATCCTCTTGAATCCCGTACAGCCCTGTACAAGATCGCCGACCGCGACGACATGCATGTCGCAGTATCTCGGGCGGCCATATTTCCTTTCTTCGATACGATTACCCGCATTATTGAGTGAAGAGAAACGATGGCGGCCGCGCGCCGTGTCGAAGCTTTTCACTGAATGCGTCGCCAGTTGGCGTAATGAAGCCGGAATGGCGAATCCGAAAGTGCATTGTTGCGCTCGACAGGGATTTTGTCGTCGAATTGGTGTCGCGTGTTTCTCCAAAGGATCGATATTTTTTCGCGCAGTTGGCACCGTTTTATCTTTTGCCACTTCCTATAATGGTCTTCAGCAACGTGGAACGCCTTGGTTCATTGCGGGGCTGTGTCGTCTCCGGGCGTGACCGCATTGCCGATGCGCCATGGTCAATTGGCCGTGGTATTTGGTGGCCTTCTACTGTAGTTGCAGCGTCGCGCGCCACCGCCAAAAAACGCTACGTCACAGGAAAGAAAAATGGCAAACCTACAAAACGGCATCAATGCGTGGATTTTCTTGAACGAAGACGAACCGCCAAAAACCAACTACAACAGCCCAGAAAGTTGCTATCAATCGCTGATCGATTGCAAGGTTTACGACAGTGCAAATTTTCTTGGCATTGCTTTTTTCGAGGTCGTTCCCGCCGCACAGGGTTCCACGATCCAGATCGGCAACGCGTCGCATTCGGGTGGGCTGACCAATCAGGACTATTTGAATTTTGTACTCCGTGACGCGCGTCAGGTGAATCCTGGAATTAAATTTCTGGCGACGATGGTGTATTCCGGCACCAATACATTGGCGGCGGTTTTCTCGGGAGGAGGAGATCCGCAAACACAGGCGGCCAACTTTGCGAATAATCTGGTGACATATCTCCAGAATAATGGAATGAATGGCCTGGATATCGATTGGGAAGGTGATGTTTCCGATAAAATGACGCGAACGCAGTTTCAGATTCTGTTCTCTGCAATTCGCGCCGAATTCGATCGTCAACCGGTGAAATATTATCTGTCATTCACGCCCGCATGGCCGACCAGTTCGATTGATTACGCTACGGTCAATAGTCAGTTCGATTTTGTCTCTCCGCAATTCTACGACGGCACGCCGCTATCGGATTTTCTTGATGCCGGCATATCGCCGTCCAGGATTGGCTATGGCGCTCAGTTCGAACCGGGAAATTCAGCCCCCAATGCCAGTGCGCAACAGGTCTGGAGCATGGTTTCGGAAGGTTTTTCTTCCGGGGGTACGCGGTACGATTATCAGGATATTTTTGTCTGGCGCTTCAATTCGGGAAACTTCCAGTTCGAGCAGGCGCAGTTCATGATTCTCGATCAACTCGGAAATCCGCCCACCAGCAACGCCTTCGACGACACACCGATTATCAGCGCCGCAGGTAATCCCAACCTTACCCGAATGACGATCCGGTCAGGCGACGTACTCAACGCGGTTCAGGCCGTCAATACCGGGACGGGGCCATATAACACCGGCACCCAGGGAACGGGAACCGGAATATTTACCTTGTTGCAACACGGCGGAAACAGCGGGACTGCCCAGGTCATCAATATTCCGCTTGACGATCCGATCGTGTCCATTTCCGGCTACACGGGCGTGTGGTACGGCTGGCAATGTGTTTTGCAACTCACGTTGACCGGGAAAAGCGGAGCCACTTATGGCCCGTTCGGCAGTATGGCCGGCTCAACCACCCGGAATGGTTTCGTACAGTCTGCTCCGGCCGGACAAAGCGTGGTCGGCTTCAGTGGATCTACGGTGACGGTTCCGTTGGCAGGGGGCAGCCAGACCGCAATTCTTGCAACGCTGAATGCCGTTTTCGCCTGAGGCACCTGATAACGATTTTTCAGTACCTGCGGCAATAGTTGACCAAGGCCATGCGACTGCATGGCCTTTTTTCAATTCGTGTCGGGAGATTCCCAAGCCGTTTTGCGCTCACATGCTGCCCGAGTCATGAAACGTCGCGTGGCACGCGTGATGCGGCAATCCGTCATGTGCCCGACAGCGATCGCCTGCGGCCGTCGACCGATTCTCACGCATGCGCGCCCGCGAGCGAGCGCAGGTATATCGGCACTTTCGCCTTCGCCGTTGCCTGGACACGTGTCATGAGCGCGTGATCGATACGATCCAGCCCGTAAGTCCGGGCAATGTCCTGCTGCAGCCTGCACCACAGGTGGCTGGCCATTTCGGCATCGACCATCGCCCGGTGCGCCCGTCCCGATTTCGGCAATCGCAGCATGTCCGCGAGGCTCGACAGGCGATGACTCAGCGCGTCCGGGTAAATGCGCCGCGCCACGAGCATCGTGCAGGCAAAGGCATGCTCGGCCGTCATGCCAAGCAGCCCGAGTTCCGCCTGCCAGAACCGTTTGTCGAAACCGGCGTTGTGGGCGACGACCGCGTGTTTGCCGACGAACGCAGCCGCTTCCTTCATGACTTTCGATGCCGGCGGCGCCGATGCGATCATCTCGTTCGTGATGCCGGTCAGCGCGACGACGTCCGACGGTATGCGTCTGCCTGCATTCATCAGGCTCTGGAAACGATCGACGACTTGTCCGTCGCGGAGGAGGATGACGGCGATTTCGGTCGCACGATCACCCAGGTTCGGCGAAAGTCCGGTTGTTTCGAAGTCCAGTACCGCAACGGTTTGCATGGTCGAATCCTGTTGCTTCACGCGGTGTCGTTCAGAGAGGCCGAGAGGTTAGCATTTCCCGGCCCACGACGGACTCGTTCAGCCCGGCAAACAACCGTCCGTGCGGCGCAAGCCGATCCGATCGATGCCTGGGATCGCCCGCGAATGCGTCCCGATTCGCCGTTGGCCTGGCAGGACGCACGAGGCGCGACGATGCAGAAGGGTGCAGGCTAGCGGCAGCCCCTCGACCCGCGCGTCATGCCGCAAGCCCGTTTCCGCCTTCGCCGATCCGGATCGGGCCCGTGGCGTGTCCCGCACCCTGCCCGAGACTGAACTCGATCAGCGCTTCGAAAATCTCCCGTTGCCCGGCTGGCAGCACGGGCAGCAGCGTCTCGCGCCGCTTGTCCGCATCGAACATCGATTCGACCAGCCATCCCGTCAGGTAGAGCGACGCAAGGCATCCGCCCGCGGTCGCGACGTTGCCGTGACACACCAGCGGCTGGTCCATCACTTGCAGCCCGACTGCCTGCAAACCCTGCCGCGCTTCGGGGTGCGTCGTCGCGCGGCGCTGCGGTAGCAGCCCGAGCCGTTCGAGAATGAAGGCGCCGCCGCAGATCGACCCGACAAGCTGGCGTTCGGGATCGAGATCGAACGACGGCAGGAAATCAGGATCGGCGAGCGCGGCCGGTACGCCTTCCTTGCCGCTCGAAAACAGGACCGCGTCGGCGCGATTGGCGTCGGCGAGCGGGCCGTGCGTCGGGATCGCCAGACCCTGGGCGGAATGCAGCACCGGCTGCGCGCCCAGGATCCGGACGCGCCAGTCCTTGCTGTTGCGACCGAGAATGTCCCACATCAGGAACAGGTCGATATCGGTGAACCGGTCGAATGCGACGAGCGCGATGTCTTTCAAGGCGGACTCCTTACGTAATGGCGCGCTGCCGGAAGCGGCGGCGGCCGTGATAGAGTGCGCAGCCTATCTGTCCATGCCGCACCATACACAGCCTGTATGGCGAAGACGATGAGCACACTGACGCGAAATGACTGGATTGCCGCGGGCTTCGACGCCCTCGACGGAGAGGGGTATGTGGGGATTTCGGCCGAGAGCCTCGCGCGTCGGCTGAACGTGACGCGCGGATCGTTCTATCACCACTTTCGCAATCGCGAGGACTTCGTCAGGACGCTGCTGACCGCGTGGGAGGACGACTACACCGTGCGCATGCTGGCGTATGCGGCGGAGGGCCACGGTGCCGGGGACACGCTGTTGCGCTACCTGCGCATTGCCGCCGAGAAACGGCCAGGGCGTGAAATCGCGATCCGTGCCTGGGCATTGCACGATCCGCTGGTCGCGGAATGCCAGCAGCGTGTCGACGCGGCGCGGCTCGCGTTTGCGATCGACACGTCGCGCCGGCTGGTGCGCACGCCGGGCGAGGCCGAGATCGTCGGGCAGGCCGTGCACTTGTGCCTGATCGGTGGGCAGCAGTCAGGGCTGCGGCGCGACGCCGACCGGTTCAACGGCTTCGTGCAGCGTGCTTTTTCAATGGTCGAACGCGTGCTGCCGATGCGTCGCCCATGACGCGCCATCTGGCACACGTACCGGTGCGTGCGCGGCATGCGTGGCGCGGACGCGGTAGTACGCAGCCGCATTCGCGTGCCCGGCGCGGGTGACGTGGCGGGCGGCGCGATATCCCTCTCAGGCCAGGTGGGTTACGCGTGCCGTGGCGACGAGGGCGGTGCCGCGCGATGGCGCAGGTGGATCAGCGGATACGGCCGTCCTTGTCCATCGAGCGCCGAGCGCCCGCAGCGCTCGAAGCCGAGCCGTTCATAGAATCGCGCTGCCGATTCGTTCTGCTCGTTGACGTCGGTCGACAGGTCGGGATGACGCGTGAGTGCGTCTTCCACGAGCAGGCGCCCGACGCCTGCCCCATGGTGCGCGGGATCGACGAACAAGGCTTCCATGTGACTGCCGTCGAGCAGCATGAAGCCGATCGCATGGTCGGCCTCGTCGACGGCGAGATCGAGCGGCGCACCGGGCAGGAACCCGACCACTTCGGATTCGATCGCGCGACGGTCGTCGTCGCTCAGGAAGTGATGCGTCGCGTCGACCGCGTTGCGCCAGATATCCAGCACGCGTGCGCCGTCGGCCTCGGTGGACTTGCGAATTCTGATCATGGTTTGACCTGTCTTGATTTGTAGTTTGAAGGTCGGCGGCCCGCCGACACCGTCATGGCCGCGATCGGGCCGCTCGCAAGGGATGCGGGCAGACGGCGCCGTTTCAGGGAATGGCCGGACGCCGTGCGTCGCCGAGGCTGGCGGCACGCTCGATCGCTCGTCGCGCGACGTCGCGAACGCCCGCGCTCATCGGCAAATCGTCGCGGTCGAGCTCGGCGAGATCGAACCAGCGCGCGTCGAGCGCATCGTCGCCGGCAGCAGGTGTGCCGCGCAACCAGTTGCACAGCACCGCGACCATGACGAAATGCTGGTGCACGTTGCCGCCAGCATCGTAATCGAAGGCATCCAGCGCGGTAAAGACGTCGAGTGCCTCGACGTCGACGGTCGTCTCTTCCACGATCTCGCGCACGATCGCGTTCGCAATCGATTCGCCTGCTTCGATCTTGCCGCCAGGAAAGCCCCAGCAGCCCGCATCGGGCGGATTGGCGCGGCGCACCAGCAGCACGTCGCGTTCCCGCAGGACGATGCCGATCACGGCGGGAACGGGGCGTACGGCGGCGATGATGCCGGTCGGGGAGCGGGGCGAGTCGGACATGACGGATCGATGCGTGCGCGTGGTCGAGAGGGCGGCCGGTGACGATTCACCGCGCGTCGTGCGTGCGCTGCTCGATCGCGCGGATCACGGCGACCATGTCGTCCGCACCATGTCCGGCCCGCTCGGTCTCGCCGTAAAGCGCGTGGCAGATGTCGAGCAGCGGCGACGCGATGTTGGCGCCGCGTGCGGATTCCGCGACGAGGCGCGCATTTTTCAGCACGTCGGTGATCGCGGCCTGCACCGAGAAATCCGCCGCGACGAGTTTGCCGAGTTTCACGCGCGACACGTCGCTCGCCATCGGTCCCGCGTTCAGCACGTCGGCGAAGCGGGCGAGATCGATACCGTGGCTTTGCGCGAAATGTGTGGCTTCGGTCAGGCCGGTGACCATCGTGATGAGGAACAGGTTCACGGCGAGCTTCATCGTCAGCGCCGACGGTACGTCGCCGCACACGAAGCTGTCGCGGCACAGCGGCTTCACGAGCGCGCGGACGGCGTCGACGTCGTCCGGCGCGCCGGCGAGCATCACGACGAGTTGACCGGCTTCGGCCGGCTTGCGCGAACCCGACACCGGCGCTTCGACGTAGCGCCCCGACGCGGCGGCGATTTCATCGGCCAGCGCGCGCGAATACCCGGGTGCGTTCGTGCCCATGTTCACGATGGTGTGCCCGCCGACACGGGTAGCGAAACCGGGCGTGCCGCGCGCGAGAACGGCGTCGATCGCCGCGTCGTTCGCGAGCATCAGGATCACGGTGGAGCAGGCGGCGAACACGTCGTCGGCGTGCTCGGCCACGCGTGCGCCGGCGTCGCGCAACGCATCGTCGCTGCCGTGCGACCGGCTCCATACGACGAGCGGCGTGCCGGCCCGCGCGAGATTGAGCGCCATCGGCGTGCCCATCACGCCGAGGCCGATGAATCCGACTGCGGTTTGCATGTTCTGACTCCCACGGTGGGTGGAGACGATCGTGGGCGTCAGTATCGCAGCGTTTCCGCACGTCTGCCATGTCGTCCGCGCACCCGCGGGAGCTACGTCACGGCCGCGTCGTCGTGTCCGCCCCATCAGCAATGTCAGCCATGTCAGCCAAAAACGGCCACGGATAGATGCCGCGGGCATGGCCGTCGCCGAAGAGGGCGCGGATGCCGTAGCCGGCTGCTTCGAGGCCGGCCAGCGTCAGGTCGGGCCGCGCATCGACACGACCGCCGTCGAGCCGGATCCTTCGGCATTCCGCACACGGGCAATCGCCGCGCAGCTGCGCATAACCGATGCGCTGCGTGCGACCGTCCGGCCAGCGGAGCGTCAACGTGCGTGCAGCGTGATCGAGTGCAATTTCGGTCGGCGCGATCATCGCGACGTCTCGTCGATTTGCCGGATCGCGATTCGCACGGCTTTGCGTACTTCCGGATCGTGATCCTCCAGCGCGTGGGTGAGCGCGGCCAACGTCTCGCGGTCGCGCAATTCACCGAGCGCAAGCGCGGCTTCCTTGCGCAGGTTGCTGATCGCATGCGACAGCAGTGCGGCGACGGCCGGCGCCGCAGCAGCATCGCGCAGTTGCCCGAGCGCACGCGCGGCGCGCAAGCGCACCTGCCAGTAGTCGTCGTCGAGCGCGGCGGCGAGCGGGTCGCGCGCGGCCGCGACACGCAACTTGCCGAGCGTCGTGGCCGCTTCCTCGCGCACCTGCCATTCGCGGTCGCGCAGCGCGGCGAGCAGTGCGTCGATGGTGGCCGCATCGTCGGGTGTCGCGAACCCGATCGCGCTGACCGCGGCGCGTCGCACATCCGCTGCGGCATCGGTGGTCGCGATGCACGCGAGCGACGGCAGCGCACGCGGATCCCTGAGCCAGCCGAGCACCGCGACGGCTTCGGCGCGCACGGCGGCGTGTTCGGCATCGAGTGCGCGCAGCGCGGGCGCGAACGCGCCGGGGTCGCGCAACTCGCGCAACCCGCGCAGCACGGCACGGCGCACGAACGACTCGGGCCGGTCGGCCCATCGGCACAGCACGGCACCCGATGCCGCGTCCTTCAGTTCGGACAGGCTCTGCGCGGCGGTGGCGCGTACACCTTCGTCCGGATCGAGCAATGCGCCGCACAGTGCGTCGACGACGTCGGGCTGTTCCCATGCGCCGAGCACGCGCGCAGCCTCGCTGCGTACGTCGGCCGACGGATCGTCGCACAGTGCCGCAACGAATGACGGCACCAGATCGGATTCCTCGAGATCGGCAAGCTCGATCAGTGCGATGCGGCGCACGGATGCGTCGGGCGCGGCGAGGCGGAGGGCGAGTGCGGCACGATCCGGATCGTGCGTGCCGGGCAGCGAGGCGGTGGAAGAGAAAGCGGTCATGGGCAAAGGATCGGTTCGGTGAAAAAGCCGCTGCTCGCGCAGCGCGATGCATGGGCGGCGCGGCATGGCGACGCGAACCTGGCGAACGCCGGCCCGGCCGTCACGTCGTCGATGCACGGCCCGCGCGGGCGGCACGACGACGACCGGCCGCGCGCGCTCAGCGCAGCAGGTAAGGGATGTCGACCTTGACCGCGCCGGTCGGGCAGTCGCGCTCGCACGGCATGCAGTACCAGCATTCGTCGAACTGCATGTAGGCCTTGCCCTTGGTCACGTCGATCGCGAGCAGGTCGAGCGGGCACACGTCGACGCAGACGGTGCAGCCCTTGTCGGCAATGCAGCGTTCCTCGTCGATCGTCACGGGCGCGCTGCTGCGCAGGAAGATGTCGTGCGGGGTATGGGGCACGGTGGGGCTCCTCAGAGGGCGGCCGCGAGCGCGGCCGGTTCGCGGATGCGCAGATTCGTGTAGGCGCCGCGATCGTCGTCGGCGAGCGGCACGACGTACGGTTCGACCGGGCGCTTCTCGCTGCGCATCGCGCCGTCGGCGTCCTTGCGCAGCCAGGTGTGGCAGAACCATTCGGCGTCGTTGCGATGCGGAAAGTCGACGCGATGGTGGTACAGCCCCCAGCGGCTCTCGGTGCGGAACAGCGACGCGCGCGCGGCCATTTCCGCGCAGTCGCGGATCGCGCGCACCTCGGCGGCGCGCATCAGTTCGTGCGGATGGCTTGCCTTTATCTCTTCGATATCCTCGGCAATGGCATCGAAGCGCTGCAGCCCGATTTCCATTTTGCGTGTCACCTTCGGCGGTTGCAGATAGTCGTTCACCATGCGGCGCAGCTTGTATTCGACCTGCGCCGGTGCCAGGCCGCGCTCGCGCAGCAGCGGGGCAAGCACGCGCTTGCGTTCGGCGGCGACCTGTTCGTCGTTCACCGGCGCATGCTCGCGGCCGACCACGTAGTCGGCCGCGTTCTGCCCGGCAAACCAGCCGTACGTAAATGCGCCGAGCATGTAGTTGTGCGGGACGGCCGCCATGTCGCCGGCCGCGTAGAGGCCGGGCACGGTCGTCTCCGCGCGTGCGTTCACGTACACGCCGGACGCGCTGTGGCCGCTGCAGAAACCGATCTCGGAGATGTGCATCTCGACCATCTGGCTGCGGTAGTCGGTGCCGCGCCCCGCATGGAAGCGGCCGCGGCTCGGCCGCTCGTTCGTATGCAGGATCTGCTCGATGGTCTGGATCGTTTCCTCCGCGAGATGATCGAGCTTGAGGAACACGGGGCCGTTGCCGCTTTGCAGTTCCTGGTAGAACTCCCACATCATCTGGCCGCTCCAGTAGTCGCATTCGATGAAGCGTTCGCCCTTGCCGTTCGCGGTGAATCCGCCGAGCGGGCCCGTCACGTACGCGCACGCGGGGCCGTTGTAGTCCTTGATCAGCGGATTGATCTGGAAGCATTCGAGATTCGCGAGCGCGGCACCGGCGTGATAGGCCATTGCGTAGCCGTCGCCCGCGTTGGTCGGGTTCTCGTACGTGCCCATCAGGTAGCCCGAGGCCGGCAGGCCGAGGCGGCCGGCCGCGCCGCAGCAGAGAATCACGGCCTTCGCGCGGATCACGTGGAACTCGGCCGTGCGGCAGTCGAAGCCGAGTACGCCGCTCGCGCGGCCCTGTGCGTCGGTCAGCACGCGCGTCGCGACGATCCGGTTCGTGATCGCGATGTGCGCGCGCTTCAGTTGCCGGTACAGCACCTTCTTGATGTCGTGTCCTTCCGGCATCGGCAGCACGTACGAACCCATGTGATGGACCTTCTTCACCGCATAGTCGCCGGTGCCGTCCTTCTCGAACTTCACACCCCAGCGGTCGAGCTGCTCGATCGTCGCGAAGCTGTGTGTCGCATACGCGTACACGGCTTCCTGGTCGACGATCCCGTCGTTGGCGATCGTGATCTCGCGCGTGTATTGCTCGGGCGTCGCATGCCCGGGAATCACCGCGTTGTTCAGGCCGTCCATCCCCATCGAGATCGCGCCGCTGCGTTTCACGTTGGCTTTTTCGAGCAGCAGCACGCGCAGGGACGGGTCGCGCTCCTTCGCCTTGATCGCCGCCATCGGGCCGGCCGTGCCGCCGCCGACCACGACGATGTCGTATTCGAGCACATGGGTAGTCATCGTTGTTTCCTTGCAGGTTTGCGCGGTTTTTGCCGGTCGATGCGCAGCCGGTACTGGAAGGCATCGCCGCGGAAGTACAGGTATTCGTAGTCGATCGGTGCACCCGACGCGTCATGCGTGAGGCGCTCGATGCGCAGCACGGGGCTGCTTTCCTCGACGTGCAGCGCGTCGACGATCTCGTCGTCGGCGAGGATCGCGTCGATCGACACGTCGGCATGGCCGAGCGGAATGCCGCAGTCGTTTTCCAGCACGAGGAAGATGTCGCGGGTCGCGAGATCGGCACCCGCGAGGCGCTTGCCGAGTGCCTCGGGCACCCAGGTCTGTTCGAGCGACACGGGCTCGCGGTTCAGCAGCCGCACGCGGTGAATCTCGACGAGCGGCGCGCCTTCCGGCACGTTCAGCTTCGTTGCGAGATGGCGGTCGGCCTTGACGGTGCGGACACTGCGCACCTGGTTGACGATCTCGTAGCCCATCGACGACATCGCCTCGGCGAAGCCCTGCAGCGACGTCACGTTCTGGAATGCCTTCGGTTTCGACACGAAGGTGCCCTTGCCGTGCAGCTTGAACAGCAGTCCTTCCTTCTGCAGATCGCCGAGCGCCTGGCGCACCGTGATCCGGCTGACGCCGAACGCCGCGCAGAGTTCGTGCTCCGAAGGCATCCGGCTGTGCGGCGCATAGGTGCCGTCGAGGATGCGTGCGCGCAGCGTGTCCTTGATCTGCACGTAGAGCGGGGCCGCCGACAGCGGCACGACGTTGGGTGAGGTCATCGATCAACTTGTTATGACAAGATCGCTCGAGTGTAGTCAGCGCGATCGCGCGTCCCAACCAACGATTTCTGATTTCGACTTTCCGATTCCGGAAAAGCACGGCGGCAGGGGCGGACCGGACGGACGATCCGGCGTGCGGTGTCGATCCGATCCACCCATGACGGGCGAAGTGGAGCGGCGGACAATCAAGGAAATTCGCGGGCGCATGTGCCGCGCGTGTCGATTTCCCGATGCGTCGCCCGTCGTATCCATGTCGACCGGGCATTGCACCGTGCGGGTAGCGCCCGGGTACCGAGGATTGCCGTAACGAAAAGGAGACATCCCATGCCGGATTCCCGATACCGCTGGGTCATCGTCGCCGCGGGCGGCTTGATGGGCTGCATCGCCATCGGCGCGATGTTTTCGCTGCCCGTTTTCCTGCGCGCGATCGCGCGCGACACCGGCTGGTCGATGACCGGCATTTCCGGCGCGATGACGCTCGGCTTCATCGCGATGGCTTTCGCGAGCATGGGGTGGGGCAGCCTGTCGGACCGCGTCGGCACGCGCCCGGTCGTCATGACGGGTGCCGTCCTGCTGTCGGCAAGCCTGGCGCTGGCGAGCCGCGCGCCGTCGCTGCTCGCGTTCCAGCTGACTTTCGGCCTCGCCGTCGGCGGTGCGACGGCCGCGATATTCGCGCCGATGATGGCATGCGTGACGGGCTGGTTCGACACGCACCGCAGCCTGGCGGTGTCGCTCGTGTCGGCCGGCATGGGAATGGCGCCGATGACGATGGCCCCGCTGGCCGCGTGGCTCGTGTCGGTGCGCGACTGGCGCACGTCGATGCTGCTGATTGCGGCGCTGGCGGCCGTCGTGATGATTCCGGTGTCGTTGCTGGTGCGCCGGGCGCCCGCGCTCGACGGCGCGCATGCGGCCCCGGCGGCCTCCGCGGCTCCCGCGCCGGCCGGCGACCCCGCGGCGATGTCGGTCGCGCACGCGCTGCGTTCGCCGCAGTTCATCGTGCTGCTGCTGACCAACTTCTTCTGTTGCGCGACGCATTCCGGCCCGATCTTCCATACGGTCAGCTACGCGGTGACTTGCGGGATTCCGTTGATCGTCGCGGTGTCGATCTACAGCGTCGAAGGGCTCGCCGGCATGGGCGGCCGGATCGCGTTCGGGATCCTGGGCGACCGCATCGGCGCGAAGCGCACGCTGGTGGCCGGGCTGTTTGCGCAGGCGCTCGGCGCGCTCGGGTACGACTTCGTGCGCACGCTCGACGGGTTCTACGCGGTCGCGACCTTGTTCGGCTTCATCTATGCGGGCGTGATGCCGCTGTATTCGGTGCTCGCGCGCGAGAACTTCCCGTTGCGGATGATGGGCACCGTGATCGGCGGCTGCGCGATGGCCGGCAGCCTCGGGATGGCCGCGGGCCCCGTGGCCGGCGGCCTGATCGTCGATACGTTTGGCAGCTATGGCTGGTTGTACGTCGGTTCGTTCGCGATCGGCGTCGGCGCGTTCCTGATGGCGATGATGTTCCGCCCGTTCGCGAAAGCGCGGCCGGAAACGGTGGCCGCGTGACCCGGCGGCGGAAACACGGCGGCCTGAATTTCACCGTATCGGCGCGGCTCGGCCCGCGTCGCCACTGACAAAAAACGGGGCCGGCATTGCGTCCGTTCGCGGGTGTCTGGACAGCCCGCAGCCCGCTGCGGCGCAGCAGCGCGGCAAATGATGCCGATCGGCACGCATGCGCGGCGATTCGGCCCCTAAAACGCAATGTCGAGCATATCTTCGAAGGGCCTGTCATACCCGCGTCACCCTGCTAGAATTCGGCCTGCCGCATTGTTCCGATTGACTGATGAGATTGCTTGACGCCCTGGTCGAACAACGTATTGCCGCCGCCGCCGCGCGGGGCGAGTTCGACGATTTGCCGGGTACCGGCGCGCCGCAGGCGCTGGATGACGACCTGCTCGTGCCCGAGGAGGTGCGGGTGGCCAACCGTATCCTGAAGAATGCGGGCTTCGTGCCGCCGGCCGTCGAGCAATTGCGCGCGCTGCGCAACCTGCACGACGAAGTGCAGGCGGTCAGCGACCGTGCCGCGCGGTGCCGGCTGCAGGCGAAGATCCTCGCGCTCGACATGGCGCTCGAATCGCTGCGCGGCGGCCCGATGGTGATGCCGCGCGATTACTGCCGGCGCATCGCGGAGCGCCTGTGCGAGCGCGGGCTCGACGAAGCGTCCGCCGAAGCGGGGCCGATGTGACGTCCGACGCGCTGCACGACGCAGCCCGCCCGGCAGACACCCCGGCGGCCGAACCCGCCGCCGATTCCCCCGTTCCCGAAGCTGCGCCCGTATCGGCGCGCGACCTGCATTTCATGCGTCTCGCGCAGGCCGCCGCCGAAGAGGCGCGCGCGGCCGGCGAAGTGCCGGTCGGTGCGGTGCTCGTGCGCGGCGATGAAGTGATCGCGCGCGGCTTCAACCATCCGATCGGCGGGCACGACCCGTCGGCCCATGCGGAAATGGCCGCGCTGCGCATGGCCGCGCAGCATCTGCAGAATTACCGGATGCCCGGCTGCGAGCTGTTCGTGACGCTCGAACCGTGCCTGATGTGCGCGGGCGCGATTATGCATGCGCGTATCGCGCGGGTCGTCTACGGCGCCGCCGATCCGAAGACGGGCGCCTGCGGCAGCGTGATCGACGCGTTCGCGAATCCGCAGCTGAACCACCATACCGAAGTGACCGGCGGCGTGCTCGCGGACGAGTGCGGCGCCGCGCTGAAGTCGTTCTTCGCCGAGCGCCGTCGCGCGCTGCGCGAAGCGCGGCTGGCCCGCGACGCCGAATCCGGCGCGTCATAGGCGCGCCCGCCGCCCCGACCCAAGCCGGGGCATGCACGGCTTCGTGAACCGGAGACGGTTCAGACCCTCTAAGCAGGTTTGACGACCCGACACCTTTCGCCATGTCCTTCCAGCCCGCCGCGTCCTACACCATCCGGCTGCTTGCGCCGTCCGGCTATCCGCACGACCCCGACGCGATCAACCGCGCGCTCGAGCGCCTCAGCACCGCGCAGCACCGCATCGAGAACATCGAGGCGACGCAGCGGCGCTTCCAGCGGTTCGGCGGCACCGACGGCGAGCGGGCAGGCGACCTGAACCGTCTTGCCGATCCCGAGCGGCCGCTGCCGGACATCGCGCTGGCGGTGCGCGGCGGCTACGGCGCCGCGCGCATCCTGCACGGGCTCGACTATCGCGGGCTCGAACGCAGGCTGCGCGACCAGCCGGTCGCGCTCGTCGGCCACAGCGACTTCACGGCACTCCAGCTCGCGCTGTATGCGAAGGCACGCATCAAGACGTTCGGCGGCCCGATGCTGTCCGCCGATTTCGGCGCGGAAACGCCGAGCGACTTCACGATGCAGCACTTCTGGCAGACGCTGACGCAGCCGAGCACGACGATCGTCGCCGACGCGCCGCAGGTGCAGAGCGTGAACGTGACGGGCACGCTGTGGGGCGGCAACCTCGCGATCCTCTCGTCGCTCGTCGGCACGCCGTACATGCCCGACATCGAAGGCGGCATCCTGTTCATCGAGGACGTCAACGAGCAGCCGTTCCGGATCGAACGGATGATCTATCAACTGCACCTGTCGGGGCTGCTCGCACGCCAGCAGGCGCTGGTGCTCGGCCAGTTCACCGGTGCGCGGCCGTTCGAGTACGACAACGGCTACGACATGCAGGCGATGATCGAGCAGGTGCGTGCGGTGGTCGGGATTCCGGTCATCACGGGGCTCCAGTTCGGCCACGTGCCCGACCTGCTGACGCTGCCGTTCGGCGCGCACGCGCAGCTGGTCGCGAATGCGCACGGTTTCCGGCTCACGCTGTCCGACTATCCGCACCTCGGTTGAGATGGGCGCGATCGATCGAAAGGCGGGTTTCCCGCCTTTTTCTTTAGGTAAGCGCGCAACTAACGATCAAGTTTTTTCGTCGACATCCGCAGCACGGTCGCCGAATTTTGCACCAGTTTTGTCAACAAAAAAGCCGGAAGGGTATACGACGAGAAGGGCCTCTGTCGTACGTCTAGGCCTTGTCGTGCATGGATTCGACGCATCATGCACCGAACGGGGTCGCGTCGATGCACGCCGATTGTGCGCAATGCCGGAAAAGAATTGTTGACAATCTTTATGTCCGCCCTAGGATGAGGATCATCACACGATGCCGATCATGAACGAGCCCGAAGCCCACCTGTCCGGTGCAGCCAGCCCCGAAGCGATCGCCGAGCGGATCCGCACGGCGATCCTCGAGCATCGGCTCGCGCCTGGTTCGAAGCTGACGGAGGCGCAGCTCTGCGACGTATTCGGCGTGAAGCGCGGGACGATCCGCCAGGCGCTTGCGCAGCTCGCGACCGACAAGCTCGTCGAGCTCGAGCCGAACCGCGGCGCGTTCGTCGCGAGCCCGACGCTGCAGGACGTGCACGAGGTGTTCGAGATGCGCCGGATCATCGAGCTCGCCGTGGTCGAGCGGCTCGCGACCGGGCCCGGCGCGAAGCGGCTGAAGGGCGTCGCCGCGCTGATCGACAAGGAACGCAAGGCGTTCGAGCGGCACGACTTCGCGGCGTGGATCCGGCTGTCGGGCGAATTCCACACGGCGCTCGCCACGCTGATGGGCAATGCGACGCTCAGCGAGTGCCTCGAAGGGCTCGTCGCACGCTCGACGCTGATGTCGGCGCTGTACGAATCGCACGGGCGCAGCCCGTGCTCGTGCGACGACCACGAAGAGATCCTCGCCGCGCTGGAAGCGGGCGATCCGAAGCGGGCGGTGACGCTGATGGCGCACCACCTGCAGCATGTCGAACTGAAGATGCTGGACCGGCCCGCACAAGGGCAGGTCGATTTGCGCGAAGTGTTCGGCGGCGCCTGAGCGGCGACGCGAACCCGGCCGCGCGCCACATAACGAGCGAAATGCAGGCCCGCGGCGTTTGCCGCGGGCCGCTGGTCCGACTCCGGGCGTCGATCCGGAGCGATATCGATGACGGTGGAGCGGCCATCCGGTCGCGTCAAGGAGAAGTCATGGCTCAGTTCAGTGTGGCGCACGATAGCGCTTATCCGGCGGAAGAAGGCGGCGAGGGCGGCGACCCGACGCTGCCGAAGGGTTACAGCGAACGTCTGTATAACGAAGATTTGGCACCCCTGAAAAACCAGACATGGGGTTCGTACAATATCTTCGCGTTCTGGATGTCGGATGTGCACAGCGTGGGCGGCTACGTGTTCGCGGGCAGCCTGTTCGCGCTCGGGCTGACGAGCTGGCAGGTGCTGATCGCGCTGATCGTCGGGATCAGCCTCGTGAACGTGCTGTGCAACCTGATCGCACGGCCGAGCCAGCAGATCGGCGTGCCGTACCCGGTCGCGTGCCGCGCGACGTTCGGCGTGCTCGGTGCGAACGTGCCGGCCGTGATTCGCGGGCTGATCGCGATCGCGTGGTACGGCATCCAGACCTATCTCGCGTCGAGCGCGCTCGTGATCGTCGTGCTGAAATTCTTCCCGCAATGGCTGCCTTACGCGGACGTGCATCGCTACGGCTTCCTCGGGCTGTCGGCGGTGGGCTGGGCCGGCTTCATGCTGCTGTGGGTGCTCCAGGCGTTCGTGTTCTGGAACGGGATGGAGACGATCAAGAAGTTCATCGACTTCGCGGGGCCGGCCGTCTACGTCGTGATGTTCATCCTCGCCGGCTACATGGTGTGGCGCGCGGGCTGGCGCAACATCGGCATCAACCTCGGCGGCGTCAAGTATCACGGCGCGGAAGTGATTCCGGTGATGATCACGGCCGTATCGCTGGTCGTGTCGTACTTCTCCGGGCCGATGCTGAACTTCGGCGATTTCTCGCGCTACTGCCGCTCGTTCGGCGACGTGAAGCGCGGCAATTTCTGGGGGCTGCCGGTCAACTTCCTCGCGTTCTCGCTCGTCACGGTGATCACGACGGCAGCGACCTTGCCCGTGTTCGGCGAACTCATCACCGACCCGGTCGAGACGGTCGGCCGCATCGACCATCCGACCGCGGTGATCCTCGGCGCGCTGACGTTCACGATCGCGACGATCGGCATCAACATCGTCGCGAACTTCGTGTCGCCCGCGTTCGACTTCTCGAACGTCGCGCCGCGCCTGATCAGCTGGCGCGCGGGCGGGATGCTCGCGGCCGTCGCGTCGATCTTCATCACGCCGTGGAACCTGTTCAACAACCCGGCCGTGATCCACTACACGCTCGACGTGCTGGGCGCGTTCATCGGCCCGCTGTACGGCGTGCTGATTGCGGACTTCTATCTCGTCAAGCGCGGCCGGCTCGTGCGCGACGACCTGTACACGATGTCGGAAAGCGGGACGTACTGGTACACGGGCGGCGTGAACCGCCGCGCGCTCGTCGCGCTGTTGCCGGCCGCGGTGATCGCGATCGTGTGCGTGATGGTGCCGGGCTGGCAGGGCGTCGCGAACTTCTCGTGGTTCATCGGCGCGGGGCTCGGCTTCGTGTTCTACCGGCTGCTCGTGAACACGAAGGCCTGAGGAGCGTGCGATGAAGATCCGGCTGATCAATCCGAATACGACGCAGCGGATGACCGACGCGATGGGCCGCTGCGCGCGCGAGGTCGCGGCCGCCGGCACGGAGATCGTGGCGGTGAGCCCGCCGATGGGGCCGCCGTCGATCGAAGGGTATTACGACGAGGCGCTCGCGACACCGGGGCTGCTTGCCGAGATCGCACAAGGCGAGCGCGATGGCTGCGACGCATACGTGATCGCGTGCTTCGGCGATCCGGGCCTGTACGCGGCGCGCGAACTCGCGCGCGGGCCGGTGATCGGCATTGCCGAGGCCGCGATGCATGCGGCGAGCGTGCTCGCGCCGGGCTTCTCGGTCGTCACGACGCTCGCGCGCACCTGCGGGATGGCGTGGCACCTCGCGGAGCGCTACGGAATGAAGCGGTTCTGCCGCAACGTGCGCGCGACCGACGTCGCGGTGCTCGAGCTCGACCGGCCGGGCTCGGCCGCGCGGCGGATCATCGTCGACGAATGCCGGCGCGCGCTCGACGAGGACGGTGCCGACGCGATCGTGCTCGGCTGCGCGGGGATGGCCGAGTTCGCGCACGAAATCGAGCAGCAGATCGGCGCGCCGGTGGTCGAGGGCGTCACGGCGGCGGTCAAGTGGGCCGAGGCGCTCGTCGCGCTGCGCCTCGCGACGGCGAAGCGCGGCGATTACGCGCGGCCGCTGCCCAAGCGCTACGACGGCGCGTTCGCCCGCTTCAGCCCGCCGGACGGGGACGAGGCGGAGCCGGCCCCGAATTTGCCGCAACCGCACATACACACCGTCTGACACGCACTATCTGCGCCGCTGTATGGGCGCGTATGGGCGTTTTCGCTACACTGGGCCGTCATCGCATCGGCTTGCGCAGCCGGCCTCCGGCACCCGCGCGGTCGATGCGAACCCATTATTTCAGCGAGCTTTTGCCGCACCTCGAACCATGTCACTCGATCCCAACTATCCTCGCGACCTGATCGGCTACGGCCGCCATCCCGTGCAGGCGAACTGGCCGGGGCGCGCCCGCGTCGCCGTGCAATTCGTGCTGAACTACGAAGAGGGCGGCGAGAACTGCGTGCTGCACGGCGATCCGGGCTCCGAGCAGTTCCTGTCCGAAATCGTCGGCGCGGCCGCGTATCCCGACCGCCACATGAGCATGGAGTCGATCTACGAATACGGCTCGCGGGCCGGCGTGTGGCGCATCCTGCGCGAATTCGAGAAGCGCGGGATGCCGCTGACGGTATTCGGCGTTGGCATGGCGATCGAACGCCACCCGGAGCTCGCACGCGCGTTCGTCGAGCTGGGCCATGAAATCGCGTGCCACGGCTGGCGCTGGATCCACTACCAGAGCATGGCGCCGGAACTCGAGGCCGAGCACATGCGCCTCGGGATGGAAGCGATCGAGCGCGTGACGGGCGAGCGCCCGCTCGGCTGGTACACCGGCCGCGACAGCCCCAACACGCACCGTCTCGTCGCGGAATACGGCGGTTTCCTGTACGACTCCGACAACTACGGCGACGATCTTCCGTTCTGGATGGACGTCGAAGTGTCGGGCGGCAAGACGTCGCCGCAGCTGATCGTGCCGTACACGCTCGACACGAACGACATGCGCTTCGCGACGCCGCAGGGCTTCAACACCGGCGATCACTTCTTCGACTACCTGCGCGACGCGTTCGACGTGCTGTACGCGGAGGGCGACGAAGCGCCGAAGATGCTGTCGATCGGCATGCACTGCCGGCTGCTCGGCCGGCCGGGCCGTTTCCGCGGGCTGCAGCGTTTCCTCGATCACATCGAGAAGCACGATCGCGTATGGGTGACGCGCCGTGTCGATATCGCGCGTCACTGGCGTGAACATCATCCGTATCAGCCCAATCATCGAAACGAAGGGAAAGCATGAAGGCGATGCGCTACACGTTGGATCAACTGAACACGATGGCGCCGAGCGCATTTGTCGCGGCGCTGTCGGGGATCTTCGAACATTCGCCGTGGGTGGCCGAAGTCGCCGCCGGCGAGCGGCCGTTTGCGAGCATCGACGCGCTGCACAAGACGATGTCGGGTGCAGTGGAATCGGGCGGCGAAGCGCGCCAGCTCGCGCTGATCAACGCCCACCCGGAACTGGCCGGCAAGGCCGCCGTGCGCGGCGAGCTGACGGCCGAGTCGACGCGCGAGCAGAGCGGCGCGGGCCTCGACCAGTGCACGCAGGAAGAGTTCGACAAGCTGCTGACGCTGAACCGCACGTATCGCGAGAAGTTCGGCTTCCCGTTCATCCTCGCGGTGCGCGGTTATGACCGGCACGGCATCATCGCGAACTTCGAGTCGCGCGTGAATCATTCGCGCACCGAGGAACTGCGCGCGAGCCTCGACCAGATCTACCGGATCGCGCGCTTTCGCCTCGACGACCTGATCGACGCCTGACACCGCAGTACGGCCCGCTGCGTCGCAGCGGCCGGATCGCCTCACTGAAACAAGGAAACATCATGGCTGTTCCGCTTCTCGATCCCAACGCACCCGAATTCACGCGGCGCTACGTGAATCTTGCCGACCCGCGTCTCGGTGCGCAGGCGCTCGAGGCCAGCGACGATTTCTTCGCGCCGAAGGACCGGATGCTGAACCCCGAGCCGGCCGTCTTCATTCCCGGCAAGTACGACGACCACGGCAAGTGGATGGACGGCTGGGAAACGCGCCGCAAGCGCACGACGGGCTACGACTGGTGCATCGTCAAGCTCGCGCGCCCGGGCGTGATCAAGGGCTTCGACATCGACACGAGCCACTTCACCGGCAACTTTCCGCCGGCCGCGTCGATCGAGGCCGCGTTCGTGGCCGACGGCGCGCCGACGCAGGCGACCGAGTGGGTCGAGATCGTGCCGTCGACGACGCTGCAGGGCAACAGCCATCACTATGTCGACGCCAGCGACGCGCGTGCGTTCACGCACCTGCGCGTGAACATCTACCCGGACGGCGGCATTGCACGCCTGCGCGTGTACGGCCAGCCGCAGCTCGACTGGGCCGGCGCGAGCGCGACCGAGCAGTTCGATCTCGCGGCGATGGAAAACGGCGGTTACGTGGTGGCCGCGAACAACCAGCACTTCGGCGTCGCGTCGAACCTGCTGCTGCCGGGTCGAGGCGTGAACATGGGCGACGGCTGGGAAACCCGCCGCCGCCGCGAACCGGGCAACGACTGGGCGATCATCGCGCTCGCGCAGCCGGGCGTGATCCGCAAGATCGAAGTCGATACTGCGTTCTTCAAGGGCAACTATCCGGATCGCTGCTCGATCCAGGCCGCGTACGTGTCGGGCGGCACGGACAGCTCGCTGATCACGCAGTCGATGTTCTGGCCGGTGCTGCTCGGCGAACAGAAGCTGCAGATGGACAAGCAGCACTACTTCGAACAGGACATCGCGTCGCTCGGCCCCGTCACGCACGTGCGACTGAACATCATTCCGGACGGCGGCGTGTCGCGCCTGCGTCTGTGGGGGACGCTCGACAAATGAAGACGCTTGTCATCGAACCGCTGACCAGGGAAGCGTTCGCGCCGTTCGGCGACGTGATCGAAACGGAAGGGGCAAAGCAGATCCCGATCAACCTCGGCACGACGATCCGCTTCCACGATCTCGCGAAAGTCGACGTGACCGATGAAGACGGCCGCACGCTCGTCAACCTGTTCCGCGGCCAGCCGCGCACGCTGCCGTTCGAAGTGAAGATGCTCGAACGGCACCCGCTCGGCAGCCAGGCGTTCGTGCCGCTGAACGACCAGCCGTATCTCGTCGTCGTGGCGCCCGCGGGCGATCTCGATCCGGCGAAGATCCGCGCGTTCGTGACGAGCGGGTGGCAGGGCGTCAACTATGCGAAGGGCGTGTGGCATCACCCGCTGATCGCGCTCGGCGGCGTCAGCGACTTCATCGTCGTCGATCGCGGCGGCGACGGCCTGAACCTGAACGAGCAGGACCTGCAGGAATCGCTGTGGCTCACCGACGAGGCGCTGCACGCACTGACGGCCTGAGTCGTCGCTGGTGGTTCCGCCATGGCCGATCGAAAACCCGCGCACGTTGCGCGGGTTTTTTCATGGTGCCGCCGTTTCGACGCGATTCAGGTCGCCGCGGTCTTGCGCGCGTCGCGCGAACCGTGGGCGCCGCGGCGCCGGTTCGCGACCGGCGCATGCTCGGCGATCAGCCCGGCGGCCCAGTCGATGAAGACACGCAGCTTCGCGCTGACGTGGCGGTTCGGCGGGAACGCGACGTACATCGGCATCGGTTCGAGCTGCCATCGCTCGAACAGCGGCACCAGTTCGCCACGGGCGCGATGCGCACCGGCCATGTAGTCGGGCAGCCACAGAATGCCCAGCCCGGCGAGGCCGGCCTCGAGGTACGCATTGCCGTCGTCGACCGCGAGCACGTAGCGTCCGCGCACGGTGATCCGCTCGCCGTCGTATGCCATCGCAAACGGCAACGCCTTGCCGGTGCGCGCCCACAGGAACCCGACGATCCGGTGATGCGAGTCCTCCAGCTCGTCCGGATGAGCCGGCGTGCCGGCACGCGCGAGATAGGCCGGCGACGCGTACACGCCGAGCCGCAGGTCGCCGACATGCCGCGCGACCAGTGAGCGGTCGGTCGGCTCGCCGCCGCGCACGACGCAGTCGACGTTCTCGCCGATCACGTCCACCACGCGGTCGCTCACGCCCATGTCGAGCTGGATGTCCGGATAGCGCGCATGGAACGCGGGCAGCGCGGGGATCAGGATCAGGCGCGCGAACGGGCTCGGCACGTCCACGCGCAGCCGCCCGCGGGGCGTCGCGGACGCCGCGGACAGGCTGGTTTCGGCATCGTCCATGTCGGCCAGCAGCCGCACGACGCGGTCGTAGTACGCGGCGCCGTCCGCGGTGACGACGACCTTGCGCGTCGTGCGGTTGAACAGCTTCACGCGCAGCCGTGCCTCGAGCTGCTGCACGAGTTGCGTGACGGTGGTGCGGCTCATGTGCAGTGTCTCGGCGGCCTTCGTGAAGCTGCCGGCTTCCACCACGCGGGCGAACGCCTGCATTGCGTCGAATCGGTCCATCGGGTCAGGGCTCCGCGTCGGTCGGGAATTGTTTGGGGCGCGCAAACAGTGTTGGACAGGGTTGCCGGTTTATTCGCCGTGCCACCGTCCTTAAAGTGCCTTCATCGTTGATGCCGGGGCGGTTTCGCCCCACAAACCGAAGGAGGTGCTGAATGGTAAAGCGTAGCGTGGTTTTTCCGCCCGGTCGGCAGGCACTGTACGAGCGCAACCGTTATTCGCCGGCGCTGCGCTCGAACGGCTTCCTGTTCGTGTCCGGGCAGGTCGGCAGCCGCGACGACGGCTCGCCCGAACCGGAACTCGGCGCGCAGGTCCGCCGCGCGTTCGACAACCTGAACGCGGTACTGCGCGCGGCCGGCTGCACGTTCGACGACGTCGTCGACGTGACGGTGTTCCTCGTCGATCCCGAAGCGACGTTCGAGCGGATCTGGGAGATCGTCCCCGAGTACTGGGGCGACGCGCCTCATCCGACGCTGACTGCCGTCGGCGTGACGTGGCTGTACGGCTTCCAGTTCGAGATCAAGGCGATCGCGCGGCTGCCGGAGACGGTCGACGGGTGAGCCATGCCCGACACGGGGCCCGCGCGTCACGGCGCGACGGGCACCTCCTGTTCGTACGCGCGATGCAGCAGGGCGACGAACGACGACGCGTCCGGCAGCGTCGCCGTGCCGAAGCGGTGCACGGCGATACCGGGCGTCCACGAGTTCATCACGACGGCGCCGGCCATCGACGGCAGGTCGGCCGGCGTCAGTTCGCGATCGTGCTGCGCGACGCCCAGGCGCGCCAGCTGCCGGCGCACGATGCGCATCGTGACTCCGCCGAGCATGCCGGCCACCGGCCACACGACCGCGTCGCCCGTCCAGAACGCCAGGTTCCAGATCGAGCCTTCGCTGATGCGTCCGTGGCGATCGACGAATGCCGCATCGTCGAAACCCTGCGCGATCGCGCGGCGCAGGAAGTGCGTCTTGGCGACTTCGCCGACGTGCTTGATCTCCGGCAGCACGCGCTCGTGATCGAACAACGCGAGATCGAGCGGGCCCGCCGGCCCCGACGACGGCGCGGCGGTGCGCACCAGCACGTCGAGCGCTTCGTCGTCGCGCGGCGCGACGAATTCACCCGTCGTCGCATGCACGGTCGCCGTCAGCGACAGCGCCGACGGCGCGCGCTCGAGCGCAGCGCGCAGGAGCGCGCGAATCCGGGTGTCGGGCAACGCCTGGCCGAACAGTGCGTTCGACGCATCGCGCAGCCGCGCGAGATGCAGGTCGAGGCCGCGTACGCGGCCGTCGCGCACCTGCATCGCGGTGAAATGCGCGTGGCCCGCGAATGCGAGCGGCGCGAGCGCGTCCGGGGTGGCGGCGCCGCCGTTGAGCTGAACGACGGACGGGAACGGGGCAACGGTCATCGGCGGATCTCCGGGTTCGGTCGCGAGCGCGGGGCGGCTCGCGGCATCGTCAAGAAAGCCTATTGTTTGCGGATTGATGGCATCTTGAAAAACGAGTAGTTTTGGAACGGTCATCAAATCCGGTTTGAAGATCGATGGAACGCATGTGGCCCGGTACGCGCGCGCTGAGGACGTTCGATGCGGCGGCGCGGCACCTGAATTTCTCGCGGGCGGCCGACGAGGTCGGGCTGACGCCGGCGGCGGTCAGTCATCAGATCAAGGAAATCGAGGCGCAGCTCGACGTCGTACTGTTCGTCCGCACGAGCCGCAGCATCCGGCTGACGCCGGCTGGTGTCGTGCTGGCCGCCGCGGCCGCCGATGCGCTGGCGGGCCTGCAGCGCGCGACGGCCCGGGCGCGGCGCATCGCGCGGGAGCAGACGGAGTTGCGCGTGTCGGTCGGCGCGCGTTTCGCGACGCACTGGCTGCTGCCGCGCCTGCCGCGTTTCAGGGCCGCGCATCCGGCGTTCGAGCTGACGTTCGACATCACCGACCGGTTGCGCGATTTCGACGATGACGACGTCGATGTCGCGATCCGCTTCGGCACCGGGCGCTATCGCGACGCGTGCGCGCAGCGCCTGTTCGATACGTCGGTCGTCGCGGTCTGCGGCCCGGCACTGCTGTCGGCCCGGCCGCCGTTGCGCAAGCCGCGCGATCTGCTGCGCCATACGCTCTGCCAGGTCGACTGCGAAGTCGACGGCGTGACCTGGCCGCGCTGGTCGGCGTGGATGGCCGCGGCCGGCATCGACGGTTTCGACGACAGCCGGTGCGTGTCGTTTCCGGATTCGAGCCACGTCGTGCAGGCCGTGACGGACGGCACGGCGGTCGGTCTTGCGGAACCGCACATGATCGCGCGCGATCTCGCGGAAGGGCGCGTGGTGCAGCTGTTCGACGTGAGCGTCGGGGTGGCGCCGGGCCTTGCGTATCACGTCGTGTATCCCGAACGCACGCAGGACGATCCGCGCATCGTCGCACTGCGCGGCTGGCTCGCGGACGAGGTCGCGACGATGCGCGCGTAGCGGTAGCAGCGGCGGCGCATGCTATCGTGCCCGCATCTCCACCGCACGATGCCCGGTTCCGGGCGTGTTCTTCCGATGAGCCAACCTGAAAACGACCTCGCGGTCCTGCTGCGCACGATGCAGCCCGAACTGCATCCGGGCGCGTTCGCCTTCGTGTCGCTGCCGGCCGATGCAGACGTATCGTTATCCGAAGTCATTGCGACGTTCCGCGAAGCGGAAGGGCTGACGGTCGTGGTCGACGAGGAAACGGCTGCACGTCGCGGCTGGCCGGTGCTGTTCCGCTCGGCCTGGATCACGCTGACCGTGCATTCCGACCTGGCGGCCGTCGGCCTCACGGCGGCGTTCGCGCGGGCACTCGGCGCGGCCGGCATCAGCTGCAACGTGATGGCGGCCGCGTACCACGATCACATCTTCGTGCCGTTCGACGACGGCCCGCGCGCGCTCGATGCGCTCGTCGCGCTCCAGCGCGACGCGACGCGCGTCTGACGCGCGAAGGGCATCCGGGACGCGCCAAAAAGAACGGGCCCGTCACCGGGCCCGAGAACGGAGAGGATTGCACCGGGCACTCACACCCGGCGCACGGCGGCTTACTTGTTCGCGCCACCCTCGAACCAGGCGGCGAGCTTCGTCCGCTCGTCGTCGGTCATGTGCGTGACGTTGCCGATCGGCATCGCCTTCAGGCGCACCGCCTGTTCGTAGATGCGCTGTGCGTTCTTCGACACTTCGTCCGGCGTGTCGAACATCACGCCCGCGGGCGCGCTGCCCATCAGCGTCGGCTTCGACGAGTGGCACTCGACGCAGCGTTGCTGCAGGATCGGCATGATGTCGTTGATCACGATCTTCGGTGCGTTGGCCGCCTGCGCTTCCGGCGCGACCGGCTTCGGCATCGTCCAGACCAGTGCGCCCGACAGCAGTGCGACGCCGCCGATCGGCAGGTACCACAGCTGCTTGCCGCGGTGACGCATCACGAAGAACTGGCGGATCAGCGCGCCGGCCAGCATGATCAGCACGAGCACGACCCAGTTGAACTTGTTCGTGTAGGTCATCGCGTAGTGGTTCGACAGCATCGCGAACACGACCGGCAGCGTGAAGTACGTGTTGTGCACCGAGCGCTGCTTGCCGCGCTTGCCGTAGATCGGGTTCGGCTCTTCGCCCTTGAGCATCTTGTCGACCATCTTGCGCTGGCCGGGGATGATCACGAAGAACACGTTCGCCGACATGATCGTGGCGAGCATCGCGCCGACGATCAGGTAGGCGGCACGGCCCGCGAAGATATGGCACGCGAGGTAGGCGGCGGCGACCACGTAGATGCCGACGCAGATGCCGAGCACGCGGTCGTTGGTGCCGAGGATGCGGCACAGCGAGTCGTAGACGATCCAGCCGGCCGCGAGGAAGCCGAGTGCGGATGCGACGGCGACCACCGGGCCCATGTCGAGCACGCTCTTGTCGATCAGGTAGGTGTTCGGTGCGAGCAGGTACAGCACGAAGAACAGCGAGAAGCCCGACAGCCAGGTCGTGTACGACGGCCACTTCGACCAGTGCAGGTCATCGGGCATTTCCGGCGGGGCGACCGTGTACTTCTGCATGTTGTAGAAACCGCCGCCGTGGACATGCCACAGCTCGCCGAACACGCCGCGCTTGCGCTGGTTCGGGTCGGTCGGCGGTTTCAGGCTGTTGTCGAGCGCGACGAAATAGAACGACTCGCCGATCCACGCAATGGCGACGATGACGTGCAGCCATCGCAGCGCGAGGTTCAGCCAGTCGGTGATGAAGCCTTCCATGAAACTCCTCCAGACTCAAATCGTTTGTTTGATGCGGGCGCTGATTCGAATGTCAGCTGCCGCGATAGGTGCTGTACGACCACGGCGACACGAGCAGCGGCACGTGGTAGTGCGAAGCGGTGTCGGCGATGCCGAAGCGCAGCACGACGCGGTCGACGAAGCGGGGTTCGGGCACCTTCACGCCGAGCGACGCGAAGTAGTCGCCGGCGTGGAACACGAGTTCGTATTCGCCGGCGGCGAGCGCGGCGCCTTCCAGCAGGGGTTCGTCGCAGCGGCCGTCGCTATTGGTCAGCACGGTCTTGAGCGCGCGGCGCGATTCGCCGTCCAGCGCGTAGAGGTCCACCTTGATTGCCGCGCCGGGACGGCCGTGCGCCGTATCGAGTACGTGGGTAGTGAGCTTTCCCATTCGTTGTGTCCTTATGTGAATGCGGGGTTCGGCGGCGACTCGATCCATTGACTGTGCGGCGGATCGAGGCTCCACGTCACGTGGCTACATACCCGTCGGCGAGATTGAAGCGAGCGCCGTGCAGGCATTGTAAAAAGGTTCCCCGCGCAAATACGGGCGCGATATCAAAGATAATGCGCCGCGCATGAGCGGCTGTCGACGGTATGCCGGATACCGCTTCCGGCGGGCTTTTCGGGTGTTTCCGGCCTTTCGCCGGGTGGTGCGCGGCGTACCATATCGAAACCGTGAAGCGCGGTATTCCGGATCGCGCATTGTGTGCGGCGCGTGCTTGGGCGATCCTCCCGCCGTGCGCGTCGGCCTGTGGCCCGCGCGTACCCCGAAGACGGCGAGCACGCCGGGTAACCGGGCCAGGGCGTTCGAACGGACGCAGGCACCGGAGCGTGCCGCGATTCAGCGTTCGAACGGCTGTGTGACCGCCTCCAGGATCAACGCCTGGAGGCAGACCGACGCGGAGAACGCATGAACCTCGAGCAGCACGCTGGCGCACGCGCGCCGAACCCTTCCTCATCCCGCCCGAAAACCCTGCTGGTCAAGCACGCCGACGTGCTCGTGACCATGGACGACACGCGCCGCGAGCTGCGCGACGCCGGGCTCTACATCGAAGACAACCGGATCGTCGCGGTCGGCCCGAGCGCCGAGCTGCCCGACACGGCCGACGAAGTGCTCGACCTGCGCGGCCACCTCGTGATCCCGGGGCTCGTGAACACGCACCACCACATGTACCAGAGCCTGACGCGCGCGGTGCCGGCCGCGCAGAATGCCGAACTGTTCGGCTGGCTCACGAGCCTGTACCGGATCTGGGCACACCTGACGCCCGAGATGATCGAGGTGTCGACGCTCACCGCGATGGCCGAGCTGCTGCAGTCGGGCTGCACGACG
Organism: Burkholderia sp. 22088; assembly: GCF_052045915.1. Lineage (NCBI taxonomy): Bacteria > Pseudomonadati > Pseudomonadota > Betaproteobacteria > Burkholderiales > Burkholderiaceae > Burkholderia > Burkholderia sp. 22088. Next base: position 10,402 of record NZ_JBQEPY010000015.1, on the reverse strand, counting down.
TCGAGCGACCACCTGTATATCTACCCGAACGGCAGCCGCCTCGACGACAGCATCGGCGCCGCGCAGAGGATCGGCATGCGCTTTCACGCGAGCCGCGGCTCGATGAGTGTCGGCCAGCGCGACGGCGGGCTGCCGCCCGATTCGGTCGTCGAGCGCGAGCCCGAGATCCTGCGCGACACGCAGCGCCTGATCGAGACCTATCACGACGAAGGCCGCTACGCGATGCTGCGCGTGGTGGTCGCGCCGTGCTCGCCGTTCTCGGTGAGCCGCGAGCTGATGCGCGACGCGGCCGTGCTGGCGCGCGAATACGGCGTGTCGCTGCACACGCACCTCGCGGAGAACGTCAACGATATCGCGTATAGCCGCGAGAAGTTCGGGATGACGCCGGCCGAATATGCGGAAGATCTCGGCTGGGTCGGCCACGACGTGTGGCATGCGCACTGCGTGCAGCTCGACGATGCGGGCATCGGCCTGTTCGCGCGCACCGGCACGGGCGTCGCGCACTGTCCGTGCTCGAACATGCGGCTCGCGTCGGGCATCGCGCCGGTGAAGAAGATGCGTCTCGCGGGCGTGCCGGTCGGCCTTGGCGTCGACGGTTCCGCGTCGAACGACGGCGCGCAGATGGTCGCGGAAGTGCGGCAGGCGCTGCTGCTGCAACGGGTCGGTTTCGGGCCCGATGCAATGACCGCGCGCGAAGCGCTCGAGATCGCGACGCTCGGCGGCGCGAAGGTGCTGAACCGCGACGATATCGGCGCGCTGAAGCCCGGCATGGCGGCCGACTTCGCCGCATTCGACCTGCGCCAGCCGCTGTTCGCGGGCGCGCTGCACGATCCGGTCGCGGCGCTGGTGTTCTGCGCGCCGTCGCAGACGGCGTACACGGTGGTGAACGGGAAGGTGGTGGTGCGGGAGGGGCGGCTGGCGACGCTCGATCTGCCGCCCGTCATCGCGCGGCATAACGCGCTGGCGCAGGCACTCGTGGAGGCGTCGCGCTGAGGCACTGAGCTGGAGAGTGCGCCGCGCGCTGCACGTCGGGCGCGTGGCGGCCGAGGCCGGGATCCGTCACGCGCGGCCGCACGAGGCCGCTTCGGGCCACGCCGGGCCACACCGCAGCGGCGTGGCCGGCGCGCGCGTCGTGCGCGCTTACGCTTCGATCAGCGTGCGGGTGGCTTCGGCGACGAGGCTGCGCAGCCAGCGCACTTCGTCGGAGTAGTGGCAGCGCTCGTGCCACAGCTGGTAGTACTGCATCGGCGGGAAGTCGAGCGGTGCCGGCACGACCGACAGCGGCAGGAACTTCGCGTAGTGATCGGCGAACAGGCGCGTCGTCGTGAAGATCAGGTCGGACTTCACGAGCACGTACGGTGCGAGGTTGAAGTACGGCAGCGTGACGACCACGTGGCGCTTGAGCCGTTCGCGCGCGAGATGCACGTCGATCGCGCCGCGCTGGCCGACCGAGTACGGCGTCGGCGCGAGATGCGGCGCGTTCAGGTACTGGTCGAGCGTGAGCCCGCCACGCTTCGCGAACGGGTGCGTGTTGCTCATCAGGCAGACGATTTCATCGACGAACAGGTTCGACAGGTGCAGCTGCTCGGGCGGTTCCGGCCAGTTGCCGACGACGATGTCGAGCTTGCCGTCTTCCAGCGCGAGCTCGTAGTCGAAGGCGGGGCCGAGCGAATGGAACTCGAGCGTCGCGTTCGGCGCGGCCAGGCGAAAGCGCTCGACGACGGTCGGCACGAACAGCACGTTCAGGTAGTCGGGGCAGCCGATCCGGTAGCAGCGGATCGACGTGGCCGGGTCGAAGTTGTGCTGCTGGAACTTGATCCGCTCGATTTCACGCAGCGCGTTCTGCACGGGCTCGAGCAGGCGCAGCCCGTATTCAGTCGGCACCATGCCGGATTTGCCGCGCACCAGCAGCGGATCGCCGGTGATGTCGCGCAGGCGCCGCAGCGCGGCGCTGATTGCCGGTTGCGACTGGTTCAGTTTGACGGCCGCGCGCGTGACGCTGCGCTCCATCAACAAGGTGTGCAAGACGCGCAAGAGGTACGTGTCGATCGCCTCGCGTTGCTGACTCATGATTTCTCCGGGTTATATGGCTGGGCTGATCGAGGGGTACTGTGGGTATATCGTTTTTAATATGAACGAAAATCAGCGTCAAGAGATGGATACCCGCAGGCACCCGCCGGCCGGGCCGCGACAAGGGGCCTGAACGGGGTTGCAAGCGGGCGCGCCGCGCCGTGCGGAGGCACGTGTCGTGCGACTCCGGATCGCGGCGCGGCGTGGGGTGCGACGGGCGCGTCAGTCGTCGATGCGCATGCCGACCTTCAGCGTCACCTGCCAGTGAACCACCTGGTCGCCTTCGATGTGGCCGCGCGTTTCGGTCACCTGGAACCAGTGCAGGTTGTGCAGTGTCTTGCCGGCTTTCGAGATCGCGTTGCGGATGGCGTCGTCGCTCGATTGCTGTGACGAACCGGTCAGTTCGATCATCTTGTACACGTGGTCGCTCATGATGCGCTCCCTGGGATATCGGCATATATCGCCGGTGCAGGTCGCGTTCCCGAAGCGGCGCCGCGCGTGCCCGGCTTCTTGAGTGATAGGTATGATGGGCGGCAAGTGCAACCCATATCGGAGACGAGGAACATCGTGGAAGTCGGATTTTGCGGACCGGGATTGATGGGCGCGCCGATGATTCGGCATTTGCTGGCGGCCGGGCATCGGGTCAGCGTATGGAATCGTTCGCGCGACAAGGCCGAGGCGCTCGTGAAGGACGGCGCGCAAGTGGCCGGCACGCCGCGTGAACTGGCGGAGCGCGTCGATACGGTATTCGTGTGCGTGCTCGACGGCCGCGCGGTGGGCGACGTCGTGTTCGGCGAGCACGGGCTGCTGGCCGGCGACGCCGCCGCGCGTCGCCTGCAACGCATCGTCGATCATTCGAGCATCCCGCCCGCCGCGACGCGCGATTACGCGGCGCGCGCGGCCGCACTCGGCGTCGGCTGGATCGATGCGCCCGTATCGGGCGGCGTGCCCGGCGCGCAGGCCGGCACGCTCGCGGTGATGGCCGGCGGCCGCGCGGCCGATCTCGACACGGTGCGGCCGCTGATCGACACGTACGCGTCGCGTATCACGCACATGGGCGACGCGGGTGCGGGGCAGACGGCGAAGCTGTGCAACCAGGCGATCGTCACCGCGACGGTGACCGCGATTGCCGAGGCCGTCGGTCTCGCGCAGGCGAGCGGCATCGATGCCGCCCGGCTGGCCGAAGCGCTGGCCGGCGGCTGGGCCGATTCGGTGCTGCTGCAGACGTTCGTGCCGCGCATGACGTCGGGCGGTCATGCACCGATCGGCGCGCTCGGCACGTTCCAGAAGGACGTCGATGCGATCGCCGACGCGGCGCGCGACACGGGTGCGGTGATGCCGGTGTCGGCCACCGTGCAGCAGGTGCTGCGGCTGGGCGCCGCGCAAGGGCTCGCCGGCGCCGATTTCGCCGCGTTCATCGACATCGTGCGGCCCGGCAACGGGCGTCGGCAGGCGTCGTGACGGGCAAGCGGGGCGGGTGAATGGCAGATGGGCCGCCCGGAGGCGGCCCATCGAATGGCAGGCGGATCAGCCGAGGGAGCGGGGTGTCGTGTCGCCGGCGTTCTGGCGGCCGAGCCCGCCGTGCAGGCTCGCTTTCGTGCCTGCACCAAACTCGGGCAGGATGCGCGCACGCGCACGGCTGGCAAACACGAGGAAACCGAAGCCGTTCGCTTCGTACCAGTAGCCACCGTTCTCGAGGCCGTCGAGCGGCTGCTCGAGCGCGTTGGCGATCGATTCGATGCAGCGCTTGCGCAGCTCGGCGATGGCGGGATAGGGCGGCTGGGCGCCGCGCACGCTGCACAGGAGCACATCGAGACCGGGCAGCACGTGTGCGTACAGGACGGGTTCGTCCTGCGCACGGGCGCGGGCAATCTTGGTGTCGAGCTGGGCAAACGGTTTCGAGTGGCGCAATACCGCGAGGAATGACTCCTGGCCATCCTGCTGGGCACGCCGACGTTTTTTCGGGAAGGACATAAACACTCGCCTCAAAAACAATTGCAAGAAATGCGGCATTTTCATGCGACCCACTCCCGGCTATGTACGCCGCATGTCGATCCTTTATAGCACACGAAAATGCTGCCTTCGTGCAGTACGACGATCAATGTCTCCCGTCGACCTGCTCGCCATGATCGACACAGTCAGCGTCTTGGCGCCCGTACTGTCGTTTAGTCTCCATCATAGACCTGCTTTTCCCGTGCGTGCATTCGCCCGTCACAAAAAAGTGAGATAGGCCGCATGCGGCGGTGCATCGCGCGCGCAACAAAAAGGCCCGCACGGGGCGGGCCTGGCAGGCGGGGTGCTCGGCGATCAGCGCTGCTTCAGCGAATCGCGGATCTCGCGCAGCAGCACCGTGTCTTCCGGCGTCGCGGCCGGTGCGGCTTCTTCCGGCTTGCGCAGCTTGTTGATGAATTTCACCATCAGGAAAATGATGAATGCGAGGATGACGAAATTGATCGCCACGGTGATGAACGAGCCGTAGCCGAACGCGGCGACACCCGCGGCCTGCAGGTCCTTGAACGAATCGGGATTACCCTTGAACGTCGGGGGGATGGTGCCGAGCAGAACGAACTTGTTCGAGAAATCCAGACCGCCCGTCAGCACGCCGATCACCGGCATGATGAGGTCTTTCACGACCGAGTCGACGATCTTCGAGAACGCGCCGCCGATGATCACGCCGACGGCGAGATCCATGACGTTGCCCTTGACGGCGAACTCCTTGAATTCCTTGATGATGCTCATGAGCGGCTTTCTCCTGTTGGGGGCGAGGGGAGGCGTGCCGCGACGCGCGGGGATGCGAAGCGTCGAATGAGGGTCGGTGGCACGCCGATGGCCGCATGATAGCGAACGCTCCCCATTGCCGGTAGTCCATCTTGAAATGATTGACAAATCCGCGCGTCGGCGCGGCCGGCGCTGAAGGGGAGCGTGGCGTGCGTTGCAGTGCGTCGCAGGTGTGTCGACGCGCTGCGCGGCGTCAGGTGTTGTCGTCGGTCCAGCCGTCGTCGTTGCTGCCGAGATCCATGCCGCCGCCGCCGTTGCCGTCGCTCCAGTTCGACGCATCGCCGCGGCCGAGGTCGAAGCCCGGATCGTTGTCCTGCCGGTGGCGTTCGCCGTCGACGATCACGTCGCGTTCGACCACGCGCTCGCGGCCGCCCGACATCGCCTCGCCGAGCAATACGCCCGTCAGCAGGCCGCCCATGCCGCCGCCGAAACTGCCGCCGCCTTGCTGGATCACGACAGGCGGCTGCTGTTGCGGGTAGGGTTGCGGCGGATACGGCTGGCCCTGCGCGCCCGTCATGCGATCGGCTTCCTGCGCATACACGGAGCCGCTGCCGTTCGCCGGTGCAGCAGGTTGCGCGGCCGGGTCGGGACGCCCCTCTACGCGTGCCTTCACGCTCGCATGGCGCTGTTCGAGTTCGTCGACGCGATAGGGCGGTACCGGATTCTTGCCGTTGGACAGCGTTTCGACGAGCGTGCGCGCGTCGGTCTCGATCGCTTCGAGCTCGCCCGTGAGCGCCGCGGCCCCCGGCGCCGTCGACAGCTTCGCGTCGAGCTTCAGCGGGCGGATGTCGTTCAGCACGTCGGTGGCGCGCTTGAGCTGCGTGCGGCGTTCGTCGTCGGCGCGGCTGTCGTCGGCCGTGCGCGCGCGCCGCAGCGTCCAGCGCAGCACCAGCGCGATCACCGCGACGATCAGCCCGAGGCCGATCCACATGCCGGTCGACGGGCCGTGTTTTTCGGCCGGCGCGGCAGCGGGCGCGAGCGACGATTGCAGCGTGCCGGCCTGCGTCGCCGACGGCGCGTTGCCGCTCACGCGCGCGGCGTCGGCGCGAATGCGCGACTCCGTCTGGGCAAAGCGCGACGCATCGGTGAACTTCAGTTGCGGATCGAGCGACTTCGCGCGCTGCAGCTGCGCGAGCGCATCGGACGCGCGGCCCTCGCGGTCCAGCACCTGTGCATACAGGTAGCGCGCGTGCGCATTGTTCGGATGGGCGTCGATGACTTGCGACAGCTGCGTGTCGGCTTGCTGCCAGTTGCGTTGCGCGATCGACTGCTCGACCTGCTGCAGCGACGGGACCGCAAACGCGGCGGACGACAGCAACATCAGCGAGAGGCCGAGTGCGGCGAGAGATTTCTTCATGGTCGAACCGGGCGCAGGCGCCCGTCTCCTGACGATCGGTTCGCGCCGCGCGCCCGGGGCGGGCGGCGGCGCGGTTGCCCGCAGTTGCCGTTACTGCGCGGGCGTGTCGAGCTGCTTCTTCAGCGCGGCGAGGCGATCCTCGACCGACGGGCCCTTGTTCAGCGCGGCGAGCTTGTCGTCGAGTGCCTTGCCGCTCGACGTGTCGGCGGAATTGAGGCGCGCGTCCGAGCGGGCGTTCTGCAGCGCGACCTTGTCCTCGAGCTTCTGGAAGTCTTCAGACAGGTTCTTGCCGCCGATGCCGCCCAGCGCGCTTGCCGCGACGTCCTTCGCCTGCGCGATTTCCTGCTTGGCCTGCAGGATGTTCGAGCGTGCATTCAGGTCGTTGCGGCGCTGACGCATGTCGGCGATCTGCCCCTTCAGCTTGTCGACCGACGGCTCGAGCGTCGACAGCTCGGCCGCGAGCGCGTCACGCTCGGCTTCCGCGTTCGACTGCGCGCCGAGCGCCTCGCGTGCGAGCGCCTCGTCGCCGGCCTGCAGCGCGCGCTTCGCGCCGTCTTCGTACTTCTTCACCTTGTCGTCGGCCGCATCGCGCTTGCTGCGCTGGGTCGCGACCTGTGCCTCGATCTCGATCAGCGAATTCTCGGCACGGCCGATGCTGTCGTCGAGCTCCCGCACGATCTGCCGTGCGTCGCGCGACGGATCCTGTACCGAATCGGCCGCATCGTTCAGCAGGCCTTTGATCGTGCGCGAAACAGAGTCGAAAAGCGACATGAAATCCTCCGTGGTTGAAAGGCGCCGCGTAGCCGCGGCAGTGCCCGTAGCGAGCCGGTTCCGACCCGCATGAGCCGGCGGATATTACACCACCGGTTCACTTAAATACGGCTTAAACGCGCGAGTTCAAGCGGCGCGCGCATCAGGATGTCGAACCTTTCGCGGTTGAAAGAAAATCGACCGTGCGCACCATATTGCGTGTCCATGATAGGCAGAGGATGCCGACAATACGTTCCTCAAATCACGGCATTGCGGGAATTTTTACAAAAAATCGCGAAGGCACCCGGTCGATTTCATTAAAATGCGCTGTCACGTCGCGGGAACGGATCGCCGCGCGGCGGGGTCTGTCGACGTGACAGCCGCATCACGCTGTACCCGCTCTGATTCATCCGCTTGCATTTCCGCATGCGTCCGAGGGTGCCACGTACGCCCGCCATTCCGACATGCCAATTATCAAACGACCGCCTTCTTCTTCCGACAGGAACGAACCCCACTACACGCTGCGCCGTTCGCCGTCCGGAGCCTATTACCCCGATGACGACGATCGCGACGACGACCGCCGCACCCAGCGCAGCGGCGGCGGAGGGCGCCGTCGCTCGTTCGGCTCGCGCGTCGCGCTGTGGTTCGCCGGCCTGTTCGCGACGCTGGCGATCGTCGGCGCGCTGATCGTCGGCTACGCGCTGGTCGTGATGGCGCCGCAACTGCCGTCGCTCGATGCGCTGACCAACTACCAGCCGAAGGTGCCGCTGCGCGTGTTCACGGCCGATCACGTGCTGATCGGCGAGTTCGGCGAGGAGCGCCGCAGTCTCGTGCGGTTCCAGGACATTCCCGACGTGATGAAGAAGGCCGTGCTCGCGATCGAGGACTACCGCTTCTACGAGCACGGCGGTGTCGACTTCGTCGGCATCCTGCGCGCGGGCGTCGCCGACCTGATGCACGGCGGCGCGCGCCAGGGCGCGAGCACGATCACGATGCAGGTCGCGCGCAACTTCTTCCTGTCGAGCGAGAAGACCTACACGCGCAAGATTTACGAAATGCTGCTCGCGTACAAGATCGAGAAGGCCCTGACGAAGGACCAGATCCTCGAGCTGTACATGAACCAGATCTATCTCGGCCAGCGCTCGTACGGTTTCGCGGCCGCCGCGCGCGTGTATTTCGGCAAGGACCTGAAGGACATCACGCTCGCTGAAGCGGCGATGCTCGCGGGGCTGCCGAAGGCGCCGTCCGCCTATAACCCGGTCGTCAATCCGAAGCGCGCGAAGGTGCGCCAGGAATACATCCTGAAGCGCATGCTCGAGGTCGGCTACATCACGCAGCCGCAGTACGACGAGGCCGTGAAGGAAGAGATCCACGTGCGCACGCCGGGCAACCAGTACGCGGTGCACGGCGAGTACGTCGCCGAGATGGTGCGGCAGATGATGTACCAGCAGTACAAGGACGAAACCTATACGCGCGGGCTGACCGTCACGACGACGATCAATTCGGCCGACCAGGAAGCGGCGTACCAGGCCGTGCGTCGCGGCATTCTCGACTACGAGCGCCGCCACGGCTATCGCGGGCCGGAAGCGTCGATCCAGCTGCCCGCGGCCGGCGACGACCGCGACGAGGCGATCGACGACGCGCTCGCCGATCACCCGGACAACGGCGACCTTCAGTCGGCGGTCGTGCTGTCGGCGTCGCCGAACGCGGTCGAGGTGCAGTTCGTCGGCGGCGCGACCACGACGATCGGGCCGGCCGGGCTGCGCTTTGTGTCGGCCGCATTGAGCCCGCGCGCGAACGATACGCTGCGCATCAAGCCGGGCTCGGTCGTGCGCGTGCTGAAGGACGGCAAGACGGGCTGGCAGGTCGTGCAGCTGCCGCAGGTCGAAGGCGCGCTCGTCGCGATCGCGCCGCAGGATGGCGCGATCCGCTCGCTCGTCGGCGGCTTCGACTTCAACAAGAGCAAGTTCAACCACGTGACGCAGGCATGGCGGCAGCCGGGCTCGTCGTTCAAGCCGTTCATCTACTCGGCGTCGCTCGACAAGGGCATGGGGCCGGCGACGATGATCAACGACGCGCCGCTGTACTTCCCGCCGAGCGTGCCGGGCGGCACCGCCTGGGAGCCGAAGGACGACGACCAGCCGGACGGCCCGATGACGATGCGTACCGGCCTGCAGCGTTCGAAGAACCTCGTGTCGATCCGGATCCTCGCGTCGATCGGCACGCAGTATGCGCAGCAGTACGTGACGCAGCGCTTCGGCTTCGATCCCGCGAAGACGCCGCCTTACCTGCCGATGGCGCTCGGCGCGGGCCTCGTGACACCGCTGCAGCTCGCGACGGGTTATGCGGTGTTCGCGAACGGCGGCTACAAGGTCGATCCGTACCTGATCGCCGAGGTCGACGACGCGCGCGGCCAGCCGCTGCAGAAGTCGCAGCCGGTGCTCGCGGGCAGCACGGCGCCGCGCACGATCGAAGGCCGCAATGCATATGTGATGAACAGCCTGCTGCATTCGGTCGCGACGGCCGGCACGGGCGCGGGCACCAACGCACTGGGCCGCAGCGACCTGCAGGGCAAGACCGGTACGACGAACGACGCGAAGGACGGCTGGTTCGCCGGCTACCAGCAATCGCTCGTCGCGGTTGCATGGATGGGCTTCGACCAGCCGAAGAGCCTCGGCAGCCGCGAGTTCGGCGCGCAGCTCGCGTTGCCGATCTGGGTGAACTACATGCGCACCGCGCTGAACGGCGTGCCCGAGCAGCAGATGCCGATGCCGGACGGCCTGACCTCGATCGACGGCGAGCTGTACTACGCCGATCGCACGCCGGGCAACGGCTTCGTCGCGAACGTCGACATCAACCCGGCCGAGAACGCGATCAGCGCGAACGACGCGCTGGGTTCGGCCGGTGCGGCCGGGCTGGCGCCGCCGCCCGTCACGCCGCAGGAGAAGCAGCAGATCATGGACATGTTCGAGAACAAGTAAGCGGGATACCGCTGTTCATGCATGCGACGGGCGCCTTCGGGCGCCCGTTTTTTTGTGCGTCGAGGCAAGCGGGAGCAGCTGAATCAGAACGACGCGCAGGCAGGCACCACCGTCATGCCGACCGATTCCTGATGAAACCGCTGCATATAGGCCTTGCGGATCGCGGCGAGCCGCACGCGCGTGTCGGGCGTATCGTCGGCGATGATACGGATCACGAAGCTGTCCTCGCGCGTGATGCCGCCCGTCGTGCGGTCGCGCCATTGGCCGTGTGTATCCCAGTAGGTCAGGCCGTCGGGAAAACGCGGCGTGACCGTGTCGGCGAGAAACGCCGCGCGCTCCGCATCGGTGACGGAGCCGTGTCCCGCGATGTCGCGCCCGAACAGCAGGTCGGCCTGCAGCATGCGGCTCTCGCCCGGCCGGGTGCAGGCCGGCGCCGTGCCGGCGGCGGGCGGGGGCGGGCGGGGGC
>NZ_JBQEPY010000014.1:0-267986 GCF_052045915.1 Burkholderia sp. 22088 | reverse complement strand
CGTTACCTCGGCATGCACTTCTTCACGAACGAAGCCGGCGGCAACGCGATGCTGTACCTGAACCTGATCTGGGCGTGGGGCCATCCGGAGGTGTACATCCTGATCCTGCCGGCGTTCGGCATCTTCTCGGAAGTCATCGCGACGTTCTCGAAGAAGCCGCTGTTCGGCTACAAGACGATGGTGTACGCGACCTGCGCGATCATGGTGCTGTCGTTCCTCGTGTGGCTGCACCACTTCTTCACGATGGGCTCGGGTGCCAACGTGAACGCGTTCTTCGGCATCATGACGATGATCATCGCGATCCCGACCGGCGTGAAGGTGTTCAACTGGCTGTTCACGATGTATCGCGGCCGGATCGAATTCACGACGCCCGTGCTGTGGACGATCGGCTTCATGGTCACCTTCACGCTCGGCGGCATGACCGGCGTGATGATGGCGATCCCGGGCGCGGACTTCGTGCTGCACAACAGCCTGTTCCTGATCGCGCACTTCCACAACGTGATCATCGGCGGCGTGCTGTTCGGTTATCTCGCGGGCTTCAACTACTGGTTCCCGAAGGCGTTCGGCTTCAAGCTGAACGAGAAACTCGGCAAGGCTGCGTTCTGGTTCTGGCAGGTCGGCTTCTACGTCGCGTTCGTGCCGCTCTACGTGCTCGGCTTCATGGGCATGACGCGGCGTCTGAACCACTACGACAACCCGGCGTGGCATCCGTGGCTGCTGGTCGCCGCGTTCGGCGCCGTGCTGATCGCGATCGGCATCGCTTGCCAGCTGCTGCAACTGGTCGTCAGCATCCGCAATCGGAACCTGCCGGCGTACCGTGACACCACGGGCGATCCGTGGGGCGGCCGCACGCTGGAATGGGCGACCTCGTCGCCGCCGGCCGACTATAACTTCGCGGTGATCCCGCAAGTGCGCACGCTCGACGCGTACGCCGACATGAAGGCGCGCGGCGATGGCCGGCCGAACCCGGCGGCGATCCGCGACATCCACATGCCGTCGAATACGTGTGCGGGCCTCGTGGTCGCGATCTTCAGCCTGGTGCTGGGCTTCGCGCTGGTATGGCACATCTGGTGGATGGCGATCGGCGGCCTGGTCGGCATCGTCGCGACGCTCGTGATCTACAGCTCGCGTGACAACGACGGCTACTACATCCCGGCGACGAAGGTGCGCAAGATCGAAGAGAAGCAACCGGCGGCGCGCGTGGCCACGCGTGTCGACGACGTGGAACTGGAGGCCAACTGATGTTGCAGAAAACCTTGAGCGCAACCCTGCTCGAACACGACGACCATCCGCCGTCGCACTCGGTGTTCGGCTTCTGGCTGTACCTGATGACCGACTGCGTGATCTTCGCGGCGCTGTTCGCGACGTTCGCGGTGCTCGGCAACCAGTACGCGGGCGGTCCGACCGCGAAGGACCTGTTCGACATTCCGGGCGTCGCGGTGGAAACCGCCGCGCTGCTGCTGTCGAGCATCACGTACGGCTTCGCGATGCTGGCCGCGTACAAGCAGCGGCGCGGCGCGCTGCTCGCATGGCTCGCGGTGACGTTCGTGCTCGGCGCGGCGTTCCTCGCGATGGAGCTGCGCGAGTTCTCGCACCTGACCGCGGAAGGTGCGGGCCCGCAGCGCAGCGCGTTCCTGTCGGCGTTCTTCACGCTGGTCGGCACGCACGGGCTGCACGTGACGGCCGGCCTGCTGTGGATGATCGTGCTCGCCGGGCAGATCGTATTGCGCGGCGGCGACCTGACCGATCGCGACCTGCGGCGCCTGACGTGCCTGAGCCTCTTCTGGCACTTCCTCGACATCGTGTGGATCTGCGTGTTTTCCTTTGTCTATCTCGCGAGCGTGATCTAAATGGCTCATTCGCATTCGTCTCAACTCGAAGAAGGGCACGGCAGCGTCGGCGGCTATGTCGCGGGCTTCATTCTGTCGGTGCTGCTCACGGCCGCGTCGTTCGGCCTCGTGATGGGCGGCGTGCTGTCGCCGCACGCATCGCTGATCGCGCTGGCCGCGCTCGCGTTCGTGCAGATCGTCGTTCACCTCGTGTACTTCCTGCACATGAACGGTTCGTCGGGTCAGCGCTGGAACGTGATGGCGTTCAGCTACACCGTGCTGACCGCGGCGATCCTGATCGTCGGCACGCTGTGGGTGATGCACAACGTCAGCATGAACATGATGTCGCGTTGACATTGCGACGACGCACCGGCAGACCTGTTTGACCAAAAAATGGCTGATCCGACCTAGCGGCAATAGATGCCCGTTGGGCGAAATCATCGCAACTGGCCGGCAAGACCTCGACGCCTAGCCTTGAGCTTATCCCAAGTACCACGTGTAGTCCCTATGGTTCGTCAGTTAAACCGATCACCAGCTCTTGGGCAACACGTGAAGACGCAGTACAGATATGTTCTGAAGGAGAGTCATATGAGTATGCTGTTTCCGACGACACCTGAATTTGTCGGGCTTTACGAACCAAGCCGTGTTGAGGCCGACGTTGTGGATCTTGAGGTCGAAGGATCTCTGCCGGAGAGTATCAAAGGAGTCTTCTACCAAGTGGCTCCCGATCCGCAGTATCCCCCGATGCTTGGCGCCGATATCTTCTTTAACGGTGACGGTGCCGTCAGCGCATTTCGGTTCAGTGACGGTAAAGTCAGTCTGAAACGGCGCTACGTGCAAACCGAAAGATTGCTTGCCCAACGTCGGGAACACCGTTCCCTCACCGGGGTTTATCGTAACGTCTTTACGAACGACCCTTTGGCAGCGCGGAACAACAGCACTGCCAACACGACAGTGGTGAAGCACAATGGTGTCCTGTTGGCGCTCAAGGAAGACAACCTTCCATACGCGATGGATCCCGACACTCTTGAAACCATCGGCGTATGGGATTTCGGAGGGCAGGTGCGATCGGCCACGTTTACTGCCCATCCCAAAGTGGACCCGGAAACCGGTGACTTGCTGTGCTTCGCCTACGAGGCCAAGGGCGAGGGTACACCGGATATCGCGTACTACGAGATCGCCGCGTCAGGTGAGGTGAAGCGCGAAGTCTGGTTCAAAGCGCCGTATGCTGCAATGATTCACGATTTCGCCGTTACCGAGAACTACGTCGTATTTCCGGTGATCCCTTTAACTGTCGATCTCGAGCGAATGAAAAGGGGTGGCCAGCACTTTCAGTGGCAACCCGACCTTCCGCAACTCTTTGGAGTTCTTCCTAGACGCGGCAACGAAAGAGATGTGCGTTGGTATTACGGGCCGGCAAATGGGTTTCAGGGACACACGCTGAACTCCTTCGAAGAAGGAAGCCGCGTTTTCGTGGACATGCCGGTCGCGGACGGGAACGCTTTTTATTTTTTCCCGCAGGAAGACGGCTCATTCCCGCCACTCGAGACCCTCAAGGTGTCATTGATGCGTTGGACGTTCGATCTTGAATCGGAGATCGATGACGTTGAACCCGAAGCGCTGACGGACTTCCCGTGTGAGTTTCCGCGCTGCGATCCTCGATACATGGGAAAAACATATCGACACGGGTTTGTGCTCAAATTCGATCCGTCCTTGCCATATGATGGGAAGTCGCTTGGCGCACCCCCGTTCCAGTTTTTTAACACGCTGGCGCGAGTCGATGTCGTATCGGGCGATACTGAGGCGTGGTTCGCCGGCGACGCGGAGTGTTTCCAAGAGCCGATCTTCGTCCCGCGCAGCCCGGACGCGCCCGAAGGTGACGGATTTGTCATGAGCGTTCTCAACCACCTGCGATCTAAAACGACCGAACTTGTGGTACTTGACGCGATGAAATTGTCATCGGGGCCTGTAGCGCGTATCAAAATCCCGTTCCGGCTGCGAATGTCATTGCATGGCACCTGGTCACCGCTCTGACCCACCACTGTAAACCGCTTCCATTCTGATGTTTGAAAATGGAAGCGGTGACAAGTCTCCTCGCTATGCAGCGGCGGCCGCGTTCATGGCAGAATCGGCACCGCTGCTCCAATCGACAACAGCCATCCCACTCCGCTCGTGACCGTATTGGATCAATTGATTGGGAACCCGTGCCGCATTGCACCGGTGCAGCGTACGCAATCTCGGCTTACTCGTATGTAGCTGAGGCGTGAGGGGAATCACGCCGAACTCCCAATGCGCGCACCGTCTGTTAAAGTTTCTCAGTGCAGCCACGTCATCAAGATAGTCGCGAAGACGACCATCGCCGCACCGCCGATGCGTGTGGAAATCTGCGCGAAGGGCATTAGGCCCATTCGATTCGAAGATGACAAGATCGCCACGTCTCCCGTTCCTCCCAGTCCACTGTGGCATGCGGTGACAATCGCGGACTCTACTGGATACATCTTGAGCCAAGCACCGACGAAGAAACCGGAAGCGACCATCGAGAGGACAACCGATGTGCAGATCACAAAATAGCCGGGCGAGAAGGCGCTAACGAGCTTGTCCCAGGAGACGAACAACGCACCGAGCCCAACCAGAATGGAGAAAGTGAGATTCGTCGACATGAACTTGTACATTTGATACGCACCGACTTCCATCGACTCGGGAATCGCGCGGCACACTTTCAGTAGTGCTGCGGCGATGATCATGAGGACGGGGCCGGGTATTCCGGTCAGCGGTGCAAGAAGGCCACCCACAATAAAGAGCGTGCAGGAGAGGAGCAAACCCAACCCCATCAGTCGCAAATCCAATGCAGCTTCCGCTTTCTGCGCCTTCAGCAGTTCCTGGTCCTCGCCGGTTTTCACCAGCATTCCGTCTCCGCTGAAATGACGGTGTTTCTCGCCGAATCGGCTGAGAACACCGCTGGAGAGAATGGCAACGACGTTGCCGATCAGCGCAGCTGGCACCATAGTCGCGATGAGATGCCCCTGGGCTGCGCCGGTAATCTCCGAATAGCCGATGGAAAGCGGCAGAATGCCTTCACCGATGCCGCCACCAAGAATCGGCATAACGATGTAGAAGAACGTGTGCTTCGGGTCGTAGCCGAACATCAGGCCGGCAGCGACGCCCGCTGCGATCGCTGCAATGGTTCCTACGAGGAGCGGCACGAACATCTTCAGGAAGCCCTGAATCAGGATCTTCCGGTTCATTCCTAGGATGCTGCCCGCGACAAGACAGGCGATATAGAGATATTGAAGATTGGCGGTCTTCATGGTAGTTGTGATCGCCTTCATCGCGGCCTCGTCCATGAGCTTGTAGCCAAGCAGAGCTGATGGCACGAACAGACAGAGAATGGCAGGACCGCCTATATGCCGAAGAAGCGGAACTCTCCGGCCTATTTCTCCGAGCAGCATTCCTGATAGCATGAGCACCGCAAAGCCACCGATCATGTCGTTGGGCAGTTTCTTCGTCATGGCCGCCGCCGCAGTGACAACCACAAGCACGGCGAACATCGGAGCCGGCATGCCGCCGATTCTGAAGTTGACGACCGTCGAGCGTCGCGCTATCGGCGGAGAGCTTGTATCGGCACGAGAGGATTCCATCAGATGTCTCCAATATTTATATCTACATCGCCTGGCTAGCAGAGCCAGGCGGAACAGCATCTCAGTGCGTCTATGCACAACGCACCTGGCTGGAATCCGGTCAGGCGGTGCGTTGCTGCCGGGGCAGGTCGATCTTCATCCACGAATGATCTGCGTAGTGGCGGCGTTCGAACGCAGCGATGGCATCCTCCTCGCTGAGCGTCATGCCGATCATGTCTAGCCCTTCGACGAACATTCGCTTCTGCCGGGCCGGCAACTGGAACGGGTACTCGCTGCCGTCGAAGGTCCGGACTACTTGACGCTGCACATCAATCGTCAGCGCGGCCGTTGCGGCGTTTTCGGTCCGTTCGATGAGTTGCGACACGACGGACGGGGCCAGCATGATGAGCAGCAACCGATTGTTGAGCGCATTGAAATAGAAGATTTCGCCGAAGCTCGGTGCGATAACCGCCTCGAAGCCAGCCTGTTGCAGGCCCCATACCGCATGCTCCCGGCTAGAGCCGCACCCGAAGTTTGCTCCCGCCACGAGGATGTTTGCACGTTCATACCCGGGACGGTTCAGCACGAAGTCCTGTCGTGGCTCGCCGGATGGCTCGTAACGAAGGTCGTAAAGAACCCCGCGTGCAAGACCTGACTTGTCGATGCCGAATAGGAACTGCTTCGGCATGATCTGATCGGTATCGAGGTTGTTCAGCGGAAGCGGTGCCGCAACGCCTCTGATGGACACGTGTTTAGTCATGGCTGAATTCCTTGCGTACGTCTACGATGCGTCCGGCCAGCGCGGCGGCTGCCGCCATCGCGGGGCTCATCAGATGTGTGCGTGCCCCGCGGCCCTGACGGCCCTCAAAGTTTCGATTGGTCGTCGATGCGCAGCGCTGGCCGGGTTGAAGAATGTCGTCGTTCATCGCGAGGCACATCGAGCAGCCGGGTTGGCGCCATTCAAATCCGGCGTCAATCAGGATCTGCGCGATGCCTTCGCGCTCGGCCTGCTCGCGAACAAGGCCTGAACCGGGTACGACCATTGCACGCACCTCTTGCGCAACCTTTCGCCCTCGCACGATCTCCGCGACGGCGCGCAGATCCTCGATTCGCGCATTGGTGCAGGAGCCGATGAATACATGGTCGACTGGGAGGCCGTCGATGGGTTGTCCGGCATCGAGGCCCATGTAGGCGAGTGCCTTGGATGCGTTGCCGCGCTCGACAGGTTCATCTGACAGCGGCGGGATCTGTTCGGTCACCGCGATGGCCTGATCGGGACTGGTGCCCCAGGTGACGAATGGCGCGACGTCACTTGCGTCGAAACTATGCGACACGTCGAAGGTCGCGTCGGCGTCAGACTTCAGCTCCTTCCACTGTTCGGTCGCACGGGCGAGCTCCGTTGGTGAAAGATCCTTGATGCGTTCCGCGACGTAGGTCACCGTTGTGTCGTCAGGTGCGATCAGCGCGCCGCGTGCCCCGGCTTCGACGGTCATGTTGCACAGGGTCATGCGGGCTTCCGCGCTCAGCGCCGCGATCGCGGGCCCAGAGTATTCGACGACAAAACCTCGCGCACCCTGAGCGCCGATCTTCGAAATGATGTAGAGCACCAGATCCTTCGACGTCGTGCCGCGGGGCAAAACCCCCTCCACGTGGATGCGCATGTCGCGTGCGACGCGGTAGATCAATGTCTGCGTCGCGAGTACGTGTTCGACCTCAGACGTCCCGATACCGAAGCCCAATGCGCCGAGCGCGCCATAGGTGGTCGTGTGGCTGTCGCCGCACAGCACCACCATGCCGGGCCGGATTAGGCCGAGCTCCGGCGCGACTACGTGCTCGATGCCTTGCTCGCGGTCTTGTACGTCGAACAAATGAATGCCGTGTGCCCGGCAATTGCGCGTGAAATTGGCCGCCTGATGCGCCGCTGCATCGATGAGGATGGTGCGGTCCTGAACCGGCACCGGATGCGTCGGAATCACGTGGTCGACGATGCCCATCTGCTTCTCCGGACAACGGACGGAGAGTTTTTTTTCGCCGAGCCCGGCAAATGCCTGGGGGCTCGTGTACTCGTTCATGATATGCAGGTCGGCGTACAGGGCGACGTGCTGCTCGTCGACGTCGAAGACCGTATGGCGTGTCACGATCTTCTGGTAAAGCGTCTGTCCCATCTTTCCTCCAGTCTCCGTATCCCGTTGATGCGGATGTCCAACGAAGTGTAATTGGGCGACTGGAGCAGTAAAATGGATGACCACTTAACCTATTATTAAATATAACTTTAAAATGGACCCAATCGCAGACCTCGAATTCTTTGCACGGCTGGTGACACAGGGCAGTCTGTCCGCGTTGGCTCGCGATCTCGGTGTGACGCCGCCGGCCGTGAGCGCGCGACTGAGTCAACTGGAGCGCCGTTTGGGCGTGAAGCTGCTGAATCGGACCACGCGTCGGCTTGCGATGACGCACGAGGGAGAGTTGTATCTTTCGACTGGATCGAAGCTGCTCGAGCAGGTTCAGGAACTGGAGCGGATGGTGTCGAGCAGTCGCGAGCAGCCTCAAGGCCTGTTGAAGGTCAATGCGACATTCGGTTTTGGACGACGCCACATCGCTCCCGCACTATCCGAGTTTCGGCGGCAGTATCCGGAAGTGGATGTTCAACTGGAACTGACCGATCGCCCGATGAACCTGGCCGAACTGGCCTATGACGTCGGCATTCGTTTCGGAGAGCTACCGGATCAGCGGCTCGTGGGCAGAAAGCTCGCGTCGAACCGGCGCTTCGTCTGCGCGTCCCCCACGTACCTCAAGAAACACGGCATCCCGAAAACCCCCGGAGAATTGCGCAACCAGATGTGCATCGTCCTGAGGGAAAACGATACCGCGTATGGCACCTGGCACTTCACAAAGGGCAAGCGCCACGAACTTGTCAAAGTGCACGGCGCGATGAGCAGCAACGATGGGGAGGTCACGCTCCAATGGGCCATCGACGGTCATGGAATACTGGTCCGGTCCGAATGGGACGTACAGACGTCGATCGATTCCGGCAAGCTGACGCGCGTACTTGCCGACTGGTCGTTACCGTCGGCGGACATCTATGCGACTTATCCGGAGAGGTTGAACCTGTCGGCAAAGGTCCGCGTGTTTGTCGATTTCCTGGAGACCCACATCAAGCCGTAGATCGCGGCATTCGAGAGATGCATGTGACGTGCGGCTGCGATGAACAGGAGGTCGGCTCGAGAATCGCACGATACGTCGGAACGAGTGACGATGACTGAAGCGGCGGCCGAACTGATAGCTAGTTGATTCGGCAGCGCGGCAAGCGTGCAATGACCGTGAGACCGCCTCCTTCGCGCGGCGCGGCATGAATATCACCGTCGTGCAATGCGATTGCGCGACGGGCGATCGCTAGACCCAAGCCGGTACCCGACACAGATTGCATGATTGCATCTCGTTGCTGCGGCTCGAGGCGATGGAATGGTTCAAAGATGTCTTCGCAGGACCCGGCGGGTACGCCCGGCCCCCTGTCGCTCACGCGGACTTCGAGCCAGTCGGATTTCTCGCCTGCCTCGAATGACGTCAACGTACGTGCGCATACTTCGACGGCGGTGCAGGCCGCGGTGTACTTGATTGCATTGCGCACGACGTTTTCGAGTGCGCGATAGAGCGGTTCTCCGGCGACTTCCGCCACAAAGCTGACGGGTGCATCTAAGGTCACGATGCAGCCGCGTGACTGGGCCTCGAAGGCGGCATCCTGCACGATATCAGCCAGCAGTTCTATGATGTCAACACGCTCGCGCGGAGGCGACATCGCGCCGACCTCCAGTTTGTGCAGGGTCAGTAGTTCTTCGATGAGTTGGTTGAGCCGCTCCGTTTCGCGGCTAATGCGCTCTACCATGCCGGGCGCTGATTTCGCGTCCTGCTGCATGAGGCCGATCGCCGCCTGAATGCGGGCCAGCGGGGAGCGCAACTCGTGCGACACGTCATGAAAGAGTTGCCGCTGCCGCATCGAGGCATGTTGCAGGCGCGCGGCCATTTCATCGAACTCGCGGGCCAGGAACGTGAACTCATGAGGGCCACGGTTTCCGAGCGCGGGCAGGACGCGCACGTCGAAGCGAGCCTGAGCAGCGTCTCTCAGTGCCTGACTCAAATGGCGCACCGGCGTGGAGATATACCATGCCAATCCGACCGCGACGGGTAGGCTCACTGTGGCACCGGCAAGCAGCAGGATTAGCGCCATTGAAGGCGATCGATCGTCGGGCGGGTGGTGTCCGCTTGCGTAGAGATAGAGTCCACCGAATGCAAACGCCATGATCACCGCAAGCCAGAGCAGGAAGAAGATAGGCCAGAACAGGTGCCTGAAGCGCAATTGCATGGCTTAGTCCGTCAGAAGCTGGTAGCCCATGCCGCGCACGCTGACAATCCACGGCTGGCCGTCGGGGCGCGGCCCAAGCTTCTGGCGGATGCAGCTTATATGCACGTCGATGCGTCGGTCGAAACGCGTCAGTGGCTGCTCGAATGCCTGCAACGAAATTTCTTCCTTACTGACAAGTCGGCCAGCATGACGGGCCAGCACCTTGATCAGGCTGAATTCCGTTCCTGTCAGATCGAGCGGCATACCTTGCCAGGTGGCGCTGCGATTGGAGGGCCACAGCGAAAGCGGACCGGCGTGGATCGGGCCGATGGCACCGGCCGCGCTCGCGCCCCGCGCTCGCCGAAGAATTGCTCGCAGGCGGGCGACCAGTTCGCCGGGCGTACACGGCTTGGGCACATAGTCGTCGGCGCCGAGATTGAGGCCGGAAATCCGATCGATATCATCGCCGCGAGCAGTCAGCATCAGCACCGGCACCGGGCTAGCCACGCGGATGCGGCTCAGTGCCTCGATGCCCGACAGTCGCGGCATCATCACGTCGAGTACCACGATGGCAAAACGCCCCGACAGCGCATGGGCCACGCCGGTTTCTCCATCGTGCGCAATCTCGGCAGCAAAACCTTCGTTGGCCAGATACTGCGCCAGCATGCTGGTCAGCTCGGCGTCGTCGTCGACCAGCAGCACCGGTGTCAAGGAGGAGGGGACAGCGTTCGTCATATGGTCAGGATGCCATGTTAGTGATGCCGATCATAGCTAAGCGCCAGATTTTTACCCAACTTAACCCAGCCTTACGGCACTGAATCTTCCGCTGCGGACAATGGCGTGCATCGGCTCAGGACCGGGCCGGGGAGCTTGCATTGATGAGAGAATTGGAGCGACGACGGCCCCTCGCCATCTGGCTAGGCATGGTCATCGGCAGTGTGGGAGTATGCGCCTGCGCATTGCAGCCGGCTTACCTGCCGCCGCCGACGACCACGGCCACCGGCTGGCACGCCGAAGTGGCCCACGGCGGCAAGGTTGAAAACCTGATCGACTGGTGGAGCCGTTTCGACGACCCAGCGGTGGGCGAGTTGATCCGCGTGGCCGAGGCCGGCAGCCCGACGCTGGCCAAGGCGGTAGCCCGTATCAGCAGTGCACGTGCCACCCTGGCATCGAACAGCGCCGATGCGTGGCCGACGCTCACAGGCAGCGCCTCCATCGCGCGGGCCAAGTCCAACGTCTCCACGGGTAGCGCCACGTTTACTACCCTGGCGACCACTCGCAGCGGCGGGCTGGACGCGTCGTGGGAACTCGATCTTTTCGGCAAGGCACGCTCGGCGCGCGAATCGTCGCAGGCGCTCCTGCAAGCCCGTATCGACGATTGGCACGATGCTCGTATCTCTCTGGCTGCCGAGGCGGCGGACGATTATGTGCAATATCGTGCATGCCGCCAGCTCGTGCGTGCCTACCAACAGTCGGCGGCGTCGTATGCGAAAACCGAAAAATCGACGAACGCGGCGGTCACAGCCGGCATGTCGGCAGCCTCGGATGGCTACCTTGCGGAAGCCAACACGGCTGATATGACTCCCGCTGTCAATCGGGATTGGTGTTCGGGTTTTCCACGCGTTATTGTTCAAATTTCCTGAGGGCGGCGCAGCAGTACGTCTCGACGGTGGATCACGCTGATATCCGCGGGTTGGCTACCGCATTACAGAGGTCCGCCTGATGAGCCTGCCGCTATCTAGGGACGCAAATCGAATTGGATCCGTTGCGTAGCCGTGGCGCGGGTTACTCGTGTGCCGGGCTACGCCGCCCTCAGGAAACTCCTTGATTGATGGGTAAAGACTCTCGCTCGCCTGCTCAAGCCGCGTGCTTCTGCGGTTGCAACGCAAGTGACATGGCGAGTTGGCTAATGTCCCAGATAAACCCGCTTAGTTCGCGGGCGACCGCGACCACGGCGATGTTCTTCTGTTTACCGCGTGCCACAAGCGTTCGATAGCGTCGACACAGGCGCACCTGCGCATCCCAAGATCGATCCACGATGGGTTTAGGAATCCCTTCGTGGCGGCGCTGAATCTCGGGACTCACGCGCGCCGGATGCCGATAACTCCATGCCGATTCGACGAGCAGCTTTCTCGCGTAACTGTTGCCGTTCTTGGTGATGCTGCCCTGACGGCGTTTCTCGCCCGACGAGTGTTCGCTCGGTGTTACCCCCAGCCACGCCATCAACTGGCGCGGATGAGTGAAGCGTGACAGATCACCCAACTCAGCAAGCATGCCGACCGCCGTGGTGAACTGCATGCCGCGCATCGTTTGCAGACCCAGTACTGCCGGATAAAAACGCCAGGCAACCACGGCCTCGCGCAGCGCAGCTTCCAGTCGATCGCATTGCGCAAGACGATCCTCGATCGCGCGTCGATGCTCTTCGAACGCTAACTGCTGCCATGTGCTGTCGAACGCAAACGTGCTCAGCCAGCGCCGGTGTGCTGCCCTCCAGTCGGCGCGGCCGGTATAGCTGACCCCATGCGAAAGCAGAAAGGACTTCAGCCGCTGCCGCGCACGCTTCAGATCATCCTTGGCACTCACCCATGCCCGTGCCAGATCGCGAAAGGCTTCGTCTTCGACGGTAGGGACAAAGACCTCCGACAGGTCGCCAGCCCTGAGAGAACGCACCAGTTTGATCGCGTCACGCCGATCGGTCTTTACGCGTTCCCCCGGCTTCCTTGGAATCAGAGACGGTGCACACACCATGCAGTCGATTCCCTTCTGCTGAAGTTGACGGTAAAGTCCGTAACCACATGGGCCCGCCTCATAGACAATACAGATACGCGACGCCTTCGATTGCAGGCGCTTGCATAAGCGATCGATATCCGTCTTCGTGGTGCCAACCTTGCCGAGCAGTTCAACCTCGCCCATGCCGAACGCATAGGCGGCCGTGATCGACTCCTTATGGACATCGAGCCCGACGTACAGCGTGCTATCGTGTTCCATGCTGGCCTCCGTGCCGGAAATCGCCAGGTGCGGCCCTGTCCGCACCGTGCGGCTCTGGCAGCAATGCTAACCCGCGCTTGATTCCTCACGGCAGGCCAGCCTTTGCCCCGCGGGAGTCATACTGACTAGCGCGAATGCCACGGCTACGCAGCAGAAGGTAGCCTGCGAGGAACTGGTCAAGTCGCTGGCGGCGCTCACGGGGGCCGACGAGCCGACCTTGCGCGGAATTATCGACCGGCCGGGCGCCCCCGAATTGCCGGAGTCGGCAGCCTTCAGCGTGGAAACCATCCCGATCGATCTGGTTCGACAGAGGCCGAGCCTCGCATCGTCAGAACGTACGCTGGCTTCAGCCTATGCCGAGATCGGGAAAGCCCGCGCGGATCGCTTGCCGAATATTTCGTTGTCCGGTTCGGTCACGTTGTCCGCCACCAATCTGACTTCTCCACTTTCAGCCTGGTCGCTCGGGCCGAGCCTGTCAATCCCGATGTTCGACGCTGGCAAGCGCAAAGCAGCGGTAGATTCGGCAAGGGCCAGCTATGAGGCGCAACTTGCCGACTACCGTAGCTCCGTGCTCACAGCGATTAAAGAGGTCGAGACCGCGCTGGTCGATCTCGATGGCGCGGCCCATCGTAGCGATGATGCGCGACGTTCAGTCGAACAATACCGCCGTTACGAGCGGGCCACGGAAGCCAACTGGCGCGGCGGCTTCGACACACTACTGACGCTGGAGCAGGCGCGACGTTCGTTGACCAGCGCGGAAATCTCCTATATCGAACTGCAGCGGGATCGCGTCCGGAGCTGGATCGCGCTCTACAAGGCGCTGGGCGGCGGTTGGCAAACCGGCGGCGCTTCGACGTCGACTGCTGCTGCCGAGGCCGCCGCGATCGCCCCTGACGTTCAAGCCCTCTTGCAAGGAACCACCCCGTGAAGCTGACTCCCCGGAGCGCCGCATTGGCTGCCTTCATCATAGTTGCCGGAGCCGCCGCGTGGTGGCTGAGGTCTGGCGCGCTCGCACGCGCTGAAACGCAACCGCCGCCGGCCGCGCTGACCGTCAGCCTGGTCGCCCCCCGTTCTCAGGACTGGCCGCAGACCATCGAGGCCAATGGCACTACGACCGCCTGGCAGGAAGCGGTGATCAGCGCCGAGATCGGCAGCCTGCGCATCACGGAATTGCGCGTGGATGTCGGCAGCGAGGTCAAGCGCGGTCAACTGCTTGCGCGTTTGGCGGATGCCACGGCAACCGCAGACCTACGCAAGCAGGAGGCAGCCGTCGCTCAGGCCCGCTCAAACCTGGAGCAGGCCCAGGCAGATCTGAAGCGTTCCAGGCAAGTCGCCGATAGCGGCGCCGTGGCCGCTCAGAAACTCGACGAATACCGCATCACGGAAGCGGTGGATCGGGCCGCGCTGGCGTCGGCCGAGGCCGAGTTGCAGAACAAGCGAACCGTGCTGTCGCAAACGCGCATCATGGCCGTAGACGATGGCATCATTTCGTCGCGCGCGGCCCTGCTGGGCAACGTTGTCAGCGCCGGGACGGAGATGTTCCGGCTCATCCGGCAGGGGCGGATCGAATGGCAAGCCGAGGTCGATGCGCAACAGTTGGCGCGAATTCGCCCGGGCCTACCTGCGCGCGTGACCTTGCCGGGTGGCAAAGTGATCGACGGCAAGGTGCGGCTGGTGTCACCCACGCTGTCGACCAGTACTGGCCGCGCCATCGTCTACGTGGCGCTGGACGGGCATGACGCCCAGCCCGGCATGTTCGCAGGCGGAAGGATCGCACTGGGTACTACGCCGGCGCTGACGTTGCCGGAATCGGCGCTGGTGCCGCGCGATGGCCGCACCGACCTGTACGTGCTCAATTCCGACGGCGCCACGGTGACTCGGCGCACCGTCGTCACCGGACGTCACCAAGATGGGCGTGCCGAAATCCTCTCCGGACTCGATGCGGGCACACGCGCACGGGTGGTGGCTAGCGGAGGCGGTTTTCTGTCGGATGGCGCACACGTGAGGGTGTCGACGCAGAAGGATGCCGGGGGCGGGCAGGGGGGGCTGCTGTGAACATCTCGTCGTGGTCGATCCGCAACCCCGTCCCCGCGTTGCTGTGCTTCACTCTACTGACCGTCTTCGGGTTGATCGGATTTCACAAACTTCAGATCCAGGATTTTCCTGACATGGATCTGCCGACCATCAACATCTCTGCTTCGCTGGAGGGCACTGCGCCGTCGCAGTTGGAAAACGAGGTGGCGCGCAAGATCGAAGACAAGCTGACTTCGCTGTCGAAGCTAGACCACATCACCACCAAGATCACCGACGGCTCGGTCAGCATCAGTGTGACATTCAAGCTGGAGAAAGACCCGCAGGCTGCCCTCAGCGAAGTGCGCAACGCCGTGGATAGCGCGCGTGCCGACTTGCCCGGCGAGATGGCTGCCCCGACGGTGTCGAAGAACGATGCCGCAGGCTCGGCACTACTGACTTATACCGCAAAATCACGGTGGATTTGCGAGAATCGGGCGAGACGTGCAGCCGTCACCGCGTGTTCCGGTTAATGCGGACAGAAGGTTTGCGCGCCGAGGTTGGCTACGGCAGCAAGCCTCGCTATCGTGGCGGTCCGGTCGGCGTGGTGGCCAATGTCCTAAATCGGGAGTTCGCCCCCGACGCGCCGAACAGGGTCTGGGTTACCGACATCACGTATATCCGAACCTATGAAGGCTGGCTGTATCTGGCGGCGGTCATGGATCTGTACTCGCGTCAGATCGTCGGCTGGGCCACGCGATCAACGATGACCAGCGACCTGGTATTGCAGGCTTTGCTGGCTGCAGTCTGGAAACGCAAACCGGGCCTCGGCGTTATGGTGCATTCGGATCAGGGCAGTCAGTTCACCAGCGATGACTGGCAGTCATTCCTGAGGGCTCACCATATGGTGCCGAGCATGAGTCGTCGCGGTAATTGCCACGACAACGCCGTTGCCGAAAGCTTCTTCAGCGCATTGAAGAAGGAGCGAATTAAGCGGCGCATCTACCCGAACAGGGCTACTGCTGCCACGGACGTATTCGATTACATTGAGATGTTCTACAACCCGATTCGCCGGCATGGTTCCGCCGGCGACCTGTCACCTGTAGAGTTTGAGCGGCGCTACGCGCTAAACGGCTCGTGAGTGTCTATGAAACTCTGGCCGGTCCAAGCAGGCAAACGGGGATGTCGTTTGCGGGGTGTCTTCTAGACGCAGCTTCGCGACCGGCTCCTTGAGCCGCTCGTTCTCATCCTCGAGTTGCTTCAGTACGCGGACCTGGTTCGATTCCAGGCCCGCGTACTTGCTTCTTCCATCGATAATACGGCTGCTCTGATAGCCAGCGCTGCTCCTCGTGCGCGGCTGCAATCAATTGCTCGCCCAGACTTCGATCCTTCTCCGGTTGCTTAACCGTATAGGTCGCTACCCGGCGGCGCACTCCCGGGTAGCAACATGCCTTGCGTGCGCCCCCACCGAGTCTTCATCAAGTTCTTCTGATTTCTAGGGTAAGAGAGAACTCACTGGCCGGATGGCTACAAGAAACGTCCCAGGGCATGTTGAGTTGAGCTAGAGACAACGACGATAACCTTTGCAGAATTGCTTTGTTAGAAATTTGGCAATGGAAACGTATAGTTGGCCATCAGAGCCTACGTGAGTGTTTCATAGGCACGCGCTAGTTTCGCTCCCGAAGAATAAAGACAGACCGGTCTTTCTTCTTGTTTGGCATCGCATGATGGCAGCGATACCCCGCATGCGGGAGCGGATTGATTTGAATCGCTGTTTTCAGCATTGAAAGACCGAGAAGTCATGTCCGATTTCATCATTGTCGACACCACGCCTGCCGATCATCGTGCACGGCCGTTGATTGAAGCATTGATCGACGAGTATTCGACTCGTTATGCGCCGTACCGGGTAGATAGTCGGGGCGAGGCCGAGCACGAACTGGCGCGTTATCCGGCCGAACTATTTTTACCACCCGACGGCGCGTTCATTCTTGTCATCCGCGATGGGGAAACCGTTGGGGGCGGCGCTTTCAAGCGGTACGATGCGCAGACGGTCGAACTGAAGCGGGTATGGACACACCCTGAGTGGCGCCGACAAGGGCTGGCGCGGACGATCGTCGCAGCGCTCGAGCAGCGGGCAAAGGAGCAAGGGTATCGTCGCGCGTATCTGACAACGGGTGTCAGGCAACCGGAAGCGTGGGCGCTTTATGTCGATACCGGTTACACACCGTTCTTCGACGTTTCCAACGTACCTGAAATCGATGTCAGTCTCCCGTTTGGCAAGGATCTCCTCGATCCCCAGCGGACTGATTCGCTTTCCGATCTGACCGCACGGGGGTTCCAGAAAGCGACGCGCTGATACACGTTCTTTTACTCACCATCAAAAAAATGTGCTGAACAGAGCATTAAAAATTAAGGAATACATATGACAAAAAAGAAATGGATCGCCGGTATCGTGGCGAGAACATCGATTTTCGCGATGATTTGTGTTAGTGCCGCTGCAACGGCAGCAACGTTCGATCTCAGTCCGGAGCAGAACGGCCGGCCTCGAGCCCCAGTAGACCCGGTTGCCCTGCGTGCGTTGCCCGCTACAGCTAAGTTTGCGCAACCGGACACGTTGACGGTAGCGATCGGTGCGTACTTGCCCCCTCTGAGCACATACGCTACCGATGCGCGTACCGTGGTCGGATTCGATCCCGATCTAGCACAGCTTGTAGCAGACAGTCTCGGACGCAAGTTGAAGATTGTCCCGGTCGCATGGGCGGACTGGCCGCTGGCCCTCGAATCGGGGAAGGTAGATATCGTACTGTACAACGTGACAGTCACCGAGGAACGGAAGGAGAAATTCGACTTTTCGACGTACAGGAGGGATCAGCTCGGATTCTATGTGAAGTCGAACAGCAAGATCCCTGCGATTCGTGAGCCGAAGGACGTTGCGGGCTTGCGAGTCATCACGGACGCCGGCACAAATCAGGAGAAGATCCTGCTCGACTGGGATCGTCAAAATGTTACGCACGGCCTGAAGCCGATCTCGATCCAGTACTACGACGATTATGCGACTGCCGGGGTAGCGCTGAGGGCAGGGAGAGCCGACGCAATCTTCAGCGTGAATGCACAACTGGCCTACCAGGCTGCGCTTCGGGGAGATATCCGTCTAGTAGGTACCGTCAACGGCGGCTGGCCGCGCACGGCCGATATTGCAATAGCGTCTCGCAAGGGAAGCCGGCTGGCTGAGCCCCTGACCCTGGTGCTAAACGATTTGATCAAGGATGGCAAGTACCGTCAGGTCCTGGACCGATGGAGCCTTGCATCCGAAGCCATTGACACGGCACAGACAAATCCTCCCGGACTCCCTAAGCAATGATCGGTTTTGTGCTTGGTGACCAGTTGAACTGAACTTCAGTCACGTCTTATGACATATTCACTTTCCCTGCTGGACAAGAGCCCAATCGCCGACGGTGCGACCGCCGCCGACGCGCTGCGCTTCACGACGACCCTCGCGCAGCGTGCCGAACAGCTCGGCTACGCGCGCTTCTGGGTCGCCGAGCATCACGGCGCGCCGGGCTTCGCGAGCTCCGCGCCGGAGGTCGTCGTCGCGCACCTGCTCGCGAATACGTCGCGCATTCGCGTCGGCTCGGGCGGCGTGATGCTGCAGCACTACAGCCCGTTCAAGGTCGCCGAGACGTTCAAGCTGCTCGCCGCGCTCGCGCCGGGCCGCGTCGATCTCGGCATCGGCAAGGCGCCCGGCGGGCTGCCGCTGACCACGCGCGCGCTGCAGTGGTTTCACGACAAGGCGAAGAAACCCGACTTCGCGGGCCAGCTCGCCGAGCTCGACGCGTTCCTCGGCTGGGGCGTCGCCGAAGATCACCCGCTCGCCGGCGCGGTCGCGATGCCGGTGCCGCCGCACGCGCCCGAACGCATCCTGCTCGGCGGCTCGCCCGATAGCGGCGCGCTCGCCGCCCGCAACGGCTGGCGCTTCTGCTACGCGGGGCACTTCAACGGCGACGATGCGAATCTCGAACGCTCGCTGGCCGCGTACCGCGACGCAGGCGGCACGCGCCCGCTCGTCGCGCTGTACGCCGTCGCCGCACCGACCCGCGACGAGGCCGAGCAACTGATCGGGCCGCTGAAGATATTCAAGCTGCAATTCGCCGGCGGCCCGAGCTTCAACCTGGCGAGCGCGCAGGCCGCCGCCGAATTCGCGCGGCAAAGCGGCGCATCCGACTACCGGATCGACGAGTTGCGCCCGGCCGTGCTGGCCGACACGCCCGAGCGCGTGCACCGCGCGCTCGACGCGCTGAGCCGGCGGCTCGACGTCGACGCGTTCGTGATCGACTCGCCGGTGACCGATTATGCGGCGCGGCTCGCGTCGGCCGAATGGCTCGGCGGCGCGCAGTCGATCACGCCGCTGCAGGCGGCCCTCGCGGCCGACCATTCGGACCATTCCCTTTCCCCCGACCAGAACACGTGACGCGCCCATGACCACCCGACGATCGATTCCCTTCGGCCTGATGCTGCAAGGCGCAGGCAGCCACATGAACGCGTGGCGACACCCGAGCAACCCGCCGGACGCGAGCATCAACCTCGACTTCGCGATCGGCATCGCGCGCAAGGCGGAAGCCGCCGGCATCGCGTTCGCGTTCGTCGCGGACGGCCTCTACATCAATGAGAAGTCGATCCCGCACTTCCTGAACCGCTTCGAGCCGCTGACCGTGCTGTCGGCGCTCGCGGTCGCGACGAGCAAGATCGGGCTCGCGGGCACGATCTCGACGTCGTACAGCGAGCCGTTCACGGTCGCGCGCCAGCTCGCGTCGCTCGACGCGATCAGCGGCGGGCGCGCGGGCTGGAACGTCGTGACGACGCCGCTCGAAGGCACCGCGAAGAATTTCGGCAAGGCGCATCCCGAGCACGCGTTGCGCTACGAGATCGCCGACGAATACCTCGACGTCGTGCAGGGGCTGTGGGACAGCTGGGACGACGACGCGTTCGTGCGCGATCGCGCGACCGGGCGCTTCTTCGATCGCGACAAGCTCCACACGCTCGACCATCACGGCCGCTTCTTCCAGGTCGCGGGCCCGCTGAACATCCAGCGCTCGCCGCAGGGGCAGCCGGTGATCTTCCAGGCCGGCTCGTCCGACACGGGCATCGGGCTCGCGGGCAAGTATGCGGATGCCGTGTTCACGCATTCGCCGTCGCTCGACGAAACGGCCGCGTTCACGCGGCGCGTGAAGCAGAGCGCGGTCGAGCACGGGCGGCAGCCCGGCGACGTGAAGATCTTCCCCGGCGTCGGCCCGATCGTCGGCCGCACGGCCGCCGAGGCGGAAGACAAATATCAGGCGATCCGCGACCTGCTGACGATCGACGAGGCGCTCGCGTATCTCGGCCGCTATTTCGATCACCACGATTTCACGCAGTACGCGCTCGATGCGCCGTTCCCCGAACTCGGCGACCTCGGCCGCAACAGCTTTCGCTCGACCACCGACCGGATCAAGGCCGACGCGAAGCGCAAGCAGCTCACGTTGCGCGAGACGGCGCTCGCCGTCGCGACGCCGCGCCCGAACTTCATCGGCACGGCCGAGCATGTCGCCGACGAGCTGATCCGCTGGCACGACGCGGGCGCCGGCGACGGCTTCATCCTCGGCTTTCCAGTGCAGGCGCAGGGCGTCGACGACTTCGTCGACCTCGTGATTCCGGTACTCGAGGCACGCGGCCGCTACAGCCGCGACCTGCCGGGCAGCACGCTGCGCGACCACCTCGGCCTGCCGCGCAAGGCGAGCCGCCATGCGGCGCCCGGCGCGGTGCAGAAACAGGACGACGCGGCCGAAGCGCACGCGTGACGCCGACGCGCCGCTACGCGCGGCGCGTCCGACCGACCCGATCGAGGACCTTCACCGACATGAGCGACACGACCCATCTCGGCGGCGCACTGCCGCCGCTTCCTTCGTCCCGCGTCCGCGACGCCGGCACGCGCCTGCGCATCGTGCCGGCCCGCCACCGCTCGCGCACGGCCGGCACCGTGCTCGCGCTCGTGCTGATCGCGCTCGCGCTGCATTCGATCCTCGGCAACCCGCAATGGGGCTGGCCGGTATTCGCCGAATGGTTTCTGTCGCCGCCGGTGCTGTCCGGGCTCGCGCGCACGCTGGTGCTGACGCTGCTCGGCGCGGTATTCGGCTTCGCGCTCGGCGCGTTCGTCGCGCTGGCGCGGCTGTCGCGTTCGCGTCTGCTCGCCGCGAGCGCGTGGACCTTCGTGTGGCTGTTCCGGTCGATTCCGCTGATCGTGCTGCTGCTGATCCTCAACAATATCGGCTACCTGTACGAACACGTGCGGCTCGGCGTGCCGTTCACCGACATCGTGTGGTTCGACACGCCGACCACCGACCTGATCAGCCCGTTCCTCGCGGCCGTGCTCGGCCTCACGCTGAACCACGCGGCGTTTTCCGCCGAGGTGATCCGCGGCGGCATTCTCGCGGTCGACCAGGGGCAGCTCGAAGCCGCCGCGGCGCTCGGCCTGCCGCGCGGCCGCCAGACCACGCGGATCGTGCTGCCGCAGGCGATGCGCGCCATCCTGCCGACCGCGTTCAACGATCTCATCTCGCTCGCGAAAGGCACCTCGATGGTGTA
The DNA here is from genome assembly GCF_052045915.1 of Burkholderia sp. 22088. Taxonomy (NCBI): domain Bacteria; kingdom Pseudomonadati; phylum Pseudomonadota; class Betaproteobacteria; order Burkholderiales; family Burkholderiaceae; genus Burkholderia; species Burkholderia sp. 22088. The sequence continues at coordinate 246,585 of NZ_JBQEPY010000014.1, read as the reverse complement.
CGTGCTCGCGATGCCCGAGCTGTTCTATACGGTGCAGGTGATCTATCGCCGCAATCTCGAAGTGATTCCGCTGCTGATGGTCGCGACCGTCTGGTACCTGATCATCCTGACCGTGCTGTCGGCGATCCAGGTTCAGGTCGAGCGCCACTACGCGCGCGGCGCGCTGCGCAACCCGCCGCCGTCGGCGCTGACGTTCGTGCTGGCGCGCATCGGTGCGCTGTGGCGGCGTGCCGCGGCACGCCACGCGACAGCCACCGCAACGGCCCGCGGCGACGACGCGACCGCTCCGCTACCGAGCGCCGGCGGCGAAGTCGCCGTGCACAACGTATCGAAGCAGTTCGGCATGCAGCGCGTGCTCGACAACGTGTCGTTCGTCGCCCCGCGCGGCAGCGTGACGGCGATCATCGGGCCGTCCGGTTCGGGCAAGTCGACGCTGCTGCGCACGATCAACCATCTCGAACGCGTCGACGACGGCTTCATCGATATCGACGGCGAGCTGATCGGCTATCGGCGCGACGGCGACGTGCTGCACGAGCTGAAGGAGCGCGACGTGCTGAAGCGGCGCAGGGCGGTCGGCATGGTGTTCCAGAACTTCAACCTGTTTCCGCACTTGACCGTGCTCGAGAACCTGGTGGAAGCGCCCGTCGCCGTCGCGGGCATCACGCGCGAGGCCGCCGAGCGCACCGCTCGCACGCTGCTCGCGCGCGTCGGCCTCGCGGACAAAGCCGATGCCTACCCGCGCCAGCTGTCCGGCGGCCAGCAGCAGCGCGTCGCGATCGCGCGGGCGCTCGCGTTGCGCCCGAAGGTGCTGCTGTTCGACGAGCCGACGTCGGCGCTCGATCCCGAACTGGTCAACGAAGTGCTCGACGTGATCAAGGAGCTCGCGCGCTCTGGCACCACGCTCGTGATCGTCACGCACGAGATCGGCTTTGCACGCGAAGTCGCGGACAACGTGCTGTTCATGGAGCGCGGCCGCATCGTCGAGTCGGGCCCGCCCGCCGTCGTGCTCGACGCGCCGGCCCATCCGCGCACGCGCGCGTTTCTGTCGCGAGTGTTGTAGGCGACGCAAACGGTGGATTCATCAACCGCCCGCTATATTCAACTTTGGCCGAAGTACAATTGCCGCTCACGATCTCTGTCTATGCATTCGATGAACGCGTCTTCCAGCATACGTGACCATATCCTCGCTGTAGCGAGCGGACTATTTTACGAGCACGGGATCCGGTCTGTAGGAGTCGATTGGGTGATCAAGGATGCTGAAGTTGCGAAGGCGACGCTTTATCGTCACTTCCCCAACAAGGAGGAACTTGTTCTGGCCTATCTCGAAGGGAGGAGGGCCGCGGCGTTATCGGCGATCCGCGACACGATCGCAGCGGCTGGAGACGACCCCGTTAGGCGTGCAGTTAGTATTTTCGACAGATTGGCTATCGTGGCGCGGCACGGATTTCGTGGTTGCGCTTTTTTGCGCGCGCAGGCGGAACATCTCGAGTCCGGACCAATTCATGCGGTCGTCAAGTCCCACAAGGACGCCATCAAGGGAGTATTCGAGGAGGCCATTGCCGATTTTCCCGTCACGAGAACTCAGCGGCGCGAACTGGCGGCTATCCTTGCACTGATCTACGACGGCGCTTTGGCGGTCGTGATGGTCCAGCAAGATATCGCCGCGATCGAGTTCGCGCGGCGCGCGGCGCTCGCGGTGTTGTGCGCAGATCATGGCACTACCGCCCGATCCTGAAGATCGGGCGACTCATCATCCCCTTATTTCACGGCAATTCGCTCGATCTCGATCAATGCCGCCCCGAAGCCCACTCTGTCGCCGTCCGCGACGGCTATCTTGCCCAGACGGCCGCGAAACGGTGCGACAACTGGGAACAGCATGGAATCGACTTCGATGTAGGCGATATGCTGCCCCTCGTTCACAACGGTGTCTGCACCGGCCACTGGCTGATCACGGAACGGATGGACGCGGGCAAAATGTCCGCTGCACGGTGCACGAACATAGCTAAACGAAGGATCACCGTCTCCTGACATATGAGTGCCCCAAGACCCGCGATCCTCGTTCGCAATCGGACTTGTGTGACAATCGAATTCCAGCCGGATAGTTTGATTTCCAATGGTATAAACGCATTCCGCGACTCCCGCATGCTGCAGTGTCGCAATCAGTCGCTCAATGCGCTGAAGGTCCATCATCGTACCGCTCCCTGTAATGTGCCGTTTGCGAGGACGCGCTCGAGATGATGGATATCGAATCCGCCTTCTGAGAACGATCGCTCCTTCATCAGCGCCTGATGAAGCGGGATCGACGTGTCGACTCCACCGATCACGATCTCGTCCAGTGCGACGCGCATCCGTGCGATGGCCTCGTCACGCGTACGTCCGTGGGCGAGCAGCTTCGCTATCAGGGAATCGTAGTGCGGCGGGATTTCGTATCCGGGATACAAATGCGATTCAACGCGGATACCGGGGCCGCCGGGCGCGAGCCACGAGTCGACGCGTCCGGGCGACGGTGCGAACGTCCAAGGATGTTCGGCCGTCACACGACATTCGATCGCATGACCGCGCGGTTGAATGTCTTCTTGTGAGAAAGATAGAGGCAGGCCCATTGCGATTCGGATCTGTTCAGTTACGATGTCGACGCCAGTCACCATTTCCGTGACTGGGTGTTCGACTTGCACGCGCGTATTCATTTCGATGAAGTAGAACGCGCCATCTTCGTAGAGAAACTCGAAGGTGCCTGCACCGTGATAGCCGATGCGCAAACATGCCTGCGTGCACAGGGTGCCGATGCGTGCGATGTCGTCTCGGGAAACGCCCGGCGCTGGCGATTCTTCGATCACTTTCTGATGACGCCGTTGCATCGAACAATCTCGTTCGCCGAGCCAGATCACGTGGCCGTGCATATCGGCGATTACCTGAATTTCGATATGACGCGGATGTTCTAGAAATCGCTCGAGGTAGACCTCGGAGTTTCCGAAGGCTGCTGCAGCTTCCTCTCGCGTCGTCGACACGGCTAGCAGCAGCTCAGCGGGCTCGCGGACCACGCGCATTCCTCTGCCGCCGCCACCGCCGGCCGCCTTGATGATCAACGGATAGCCGACAGCGTCCGCCATCTCAATGATGAGTCGCTCATCCGTCGGTAATGCGCCCGGGGAGCCAAGTACGCATGGCACGCCGGCCGCTTGCATCTCGCGCTTCGCACTGACCTTGTCGCCCATCATGCGAATGGCTGTCGAGCTCGGCCCAATGAAGGTCAGTCCGGCCCGCTCGACCGCTGCGGAAAAATCGGCGTTTTCGGACAGGAAACCGTAGCCCGGGTGGATTGCATTCGCGTTCGTCAATTGCGCGGCGATGAGAATCTCGCTAGCTCGAAGATAACTCCGGGACGACGGTGGTGGCCCGATGCATAGCGCGTCGTCGGCCAATTGAACATGGCGGAGATCCGCGTCGGCTTCGGAGTGGATCGCGACAGTCTTCAGGCCCAGGGCGCGGCACGCGCGCAGCACGCGTAATGCGATTTCGCCGCGGTTGGCGATCAGTACGGTATCGAACATTGGATCTCTATGCTGGGTCAATGACGAAAAGCGGGGTATCGCGTGCGACGGGTGCGCCGTCCGCGGCGAGGATTTCGACTAGCAGTCCGTCGCGGTCGGCTTCGATCGGATTCAGCAGTTTCATCGCCTCGACGAGTCCCAGCGTCATGCCTGCATGGACGCGATCACCAGGAGACACGAATGGATGTTGGTTCGGGGCCGAGGCGCGATAGAAGGTTCCGATCATGCCTGCGGCGATCGTATGCGGGTGTGAACCGACGGCGCCAGTCTGGGCGTTTGCATCGACAACCGTACTCGCGATGTTCTGAGCTGGCAGCGCTGCTGGTGTATTCGCGGCCGAATCGCAAACGCGCTGGCCGCGCACGAGCCTGATCCGCTGGTCACCATTCGTATAGTCAATCACGCTGACGGACGCGCGGTCAAACAGCGCAACAAAGTCGTCAATAATGTCCAGATTCATGCGCGCCTCAGCTAAATGCCTTGACGGAAATGCCCGCCTGTTCGAGCGTGTCGCGAACACGGGCGGCCATGTCAATTGCCCCAGGTGTGTCGCTGTGCACGCAGATCGTATCGATCGGTACCTTCAGCATCCGGCCGGATACTGTCTCGATCGCACCTGCCTGAATCATCCGTAGCATCCTCGCAGCAGCTTGGCCGGCATCATGCAGGACAGCGCCTGGCAATTTCCGCGGTAGTAGATGGCCCTCCTCGTCGTAGGCGCGATCGGCGAACACCTCGCTACGCACACGCAGCCCCATGTCGCGGCACACGCGCTCCATCACGGCACCGGAAAACGTCATGCAGATCAGCTCGGAATTGACAGACTTGATCGCACGTGCGATTGCCATTGCGACATCCTCGTCCGTTTGTGTCATGTTCCCCAGTGCTCCGTGTGCCTTTACGTAGGTGATCCGGTGACCGGCATATCGAGCCAGTGCGTCCGCGGCACCTATCTGATACGCAATCAGGCGCTCGATTTCACCGGTGCTGAATGGAATGACGCGACGGCCGAAACCCCATACGTCGGGAAAACCGGGGTGCGCACCAACGGCGACACCGCGCTCTTTGGCCATCGCAAACGTGCGTGCCATGATTTCCGGATCGCCGGCGTGCAGGCCACACGCGATATTGGCCGACGTCACAATATTCAGGATGGCGTCATCATCGCCCATTCGGTAGCGGCCAAATCCTTCGCCCATGTCGGAATTCAGGTCAACTTCAATGTGTTGTCTAGCGTTCATACTTCATGTCCTCTTCGGAAAGCTTCATTGACGAGCGTCGTTGTCAGTCTCGATCGGCCATCATTGAAAGATTGCCGCGGATGCGGGCATATTCATCGGCCTGTTCGCGCAATGCGTTAACGGCCGTTTCGACGTCCGTTACCTGGAAGCGGACCTGGCATCCCACCGGCGCCTGCGCGAGTTTCCAGAGATCGGCCTCGATGACGGTCGCAATCTTCGGGTATCCGCCACATGTATTGGCTTCCGCCATCTGAACGATCGGCTGTCCGGATGACGGAACCTGAACCGTGCCGGGGACGATCCCGTGCGACAGCAGTTCGACGTGCTCGGTCAGCGGGAGCATTGGGCCGCTGAGGCGATATCCCACTCGATTGGCTTCCGCCGTCACTTCATATTCGGATTGCCCGAACTCAGCGCGGGCCGATTCCGTGAAGCGGTCATATTCGGCGCCCCGCAAGAATCTGACGGTCACGCAGCCTTTTGATAGTTCCTGCATGAATGAAGCCAGGCGTTGCGGAACAATGCCAAGCCCGGATGCCTTGCTGACTGGAGGAGTGCGGCGGCTTCGCACCTTCAGCACGTCGCCGCGTTTCAGGCCTCGACCCTCCATCCCACCGAAACCGCCTTTGAGATCGGTAGCTTCGGATCCCAAAATTGGCTCGATATCGATTCCTCCGCCGATTGCGAGATACGCGCGCGCCCCTCTCCTGGGATGTTCAATCACGACAGTTTGCCCAGCCTTGGCCGAGCGGCGCCACCATGGCGCGAGTGTCAGATCATCGAGGCGAACGGTGCAGTCGGCCCCGGTCGTCGCGAAATCGGTATCCTGCTGAAAGCGCAGCCGGAACGGGAACATATTGACCTCGATACCGGCCGCGCCGGGATCGTTGCCGACCAAAGCGTTTGCGAGCGTGAGCGCCATGGTGTCCATCGCACCGCCACGGCTGATCCCACTCTCAAGGTGTCCGCGCCGACCGAGATCCTGAATAAGGTTCGCGGCACCATTCGACAGTACTTCCATCACAGTTCAATCCTCGCTACGCTGAATCGAACCCGGTCGCCCGGCGACAACAAGCAGACCGGGTCACGTTTGACGTTAAACATTTCGAGCGTGGTCGTACCTAGCAGATGCCATCCGGACGGCGCCGTGCATGGCATGACGCCGGCCTGCGCGCCGCCAACGATCACCGTGCCGGCCGGGACCTTGATCCGCGGAACCTTCCGTCTTGGCACCCTCAATTCCGGCGGCAATCCCGTCATGTAAGCGAAACCCGGCATGGAGCCGATGCTGGCCACGCTGTACTCCGCTTCAGCGTGACGCCGGATGTATTCGCGGACATCCATCAGCGCGCCCGCTGCCAGTTGACGCAAGTCCTCACCGGCATCACCACCATATACGACGGGAATCTCGATCTCCCGGCCGAGCTGAACGAGGGGTTCCGTCGTTTCCCAGAGTCGGACCATCAAATCGCCGGCCTCTCTGGGAGCAAGCGACAGCGGGTCGAAAACGAACAGGAGATTGTTGACGCCCAATACCAGCTCCTGCGATCGTTTCGCGTCCCCTAACGAGCGGATTCGCTGTGCGAGCGCAAAAAGTCGCTGCTGCAATATGGGATCGAAGGGACCGTTCGATGGATCGAACAGAATCGCGCCAGCCCCGGCTGCATGAACGCGAGGTTCAGCGGCAGACCGACGATCGGACGCCACGAGTTCAGCAGGAGAGGTCATTCGGTTCATTTCGTCGCTCAGCTTGCTCGTTCGGAGGAGTGGGCGGCATGTGCCGCGGTTCGCTTCGTTCATTCCTGGAGCGGGTCGCGGGCGGTTTCCCGGGCCGCATACAGGGCGGCGAGCGTGATGGCGAGGCCGGTGCCGACGTATAGCGCAATTGGCACGACAGACAGATACGCCTTGTATAGAGCGGCGAAGGCCAACGGCCCGAACGCACCACCTACGATGCCGCCGAGCGTTGCCGCGAGCGAAGCGCCGGCATACCGGACACGGGTCGGAAACTGTTCCGTCACGAATGAAGCCTGCGGCCCATACATCATTGCCTGGAAAAGCATGCCAATCACCACCGCGGCGCAGATGCTTGCAGGCTGACGCGAATCCATCAGCGCGAAGTATGCGAACGCCCATGCGATCGACAGCACGGCGCCCGAACCATATACAATGCGTCGGCCCAGCCGGTCGGACAAGCCACCGAAGATTGGGACACAAATTGCATGCAATACAGACCCGAGCATCGTCGCGGTGAGTGCGAGCGAGCGTGGCAGATGCAGAATGGTCGTGATGTAGGTAAGCGAGAAGACGATCAAAAGGCCGTAGACGAGATCGGAACCGATGCGCACGCTGCCGGCGATCAGCAATCGTCGCCAATGTCCGGCAACGACTTCCTTGATCGGAAGCTGTGCCTTTTGACTGTGGCGTTCCAGTTGCTTGAACATGGGCGTTTCATCTACACCGCGCCGCAACCACAGGCCGAACGCCACCAGAATGGCGCTTGAGAGAAACGGAATACGCCATCCCCAGTACTGGAAATCGTGAGTCGACAACAACGTCGAGCACATGGCAAGAAATCCCGCGCCGAGCAATGTGCCGCACGCCGGCCCGACCTGGGCAAACGACGCATTGAGTCCGCGGTGACGTTGATCGCCGTGTTCCATGGACAACAGAACGGCGCCCGCCCATTCGCCACCAATTGCCGCGCCTTGTAGGAACCTCAGGGCGACCAGCAAGATCGGACTCCAGATACCCCACACCTGATAAGTCGGCAACAATCCCATCGCTCCAGTTGCCGCGCCCATCATGACGAGTGTTGCAACAAGCACGAATCGCCGGCCGAGCTTGTCCCCCAGGTGACCGAATACGATGCCACCGAACGGGCGCGACAGATAGCCAACGGCATAAGTTGAGAAGGCGAGGATGGTGCCCGTCATCGGATCGAACGACGGAAAGAAGATCGTGTTGAACACCAGCGCGGCCATCAGGTTGTAGATGGTGAAATCGAACCATTCGAGCGTAGTGCCGATTGAACTCGCGGCGGCGAGACGGCCCATGCGCGGCTTGAGGATGGAACCCTCATGCGAGGCATGCTTGTCCTGCGCGAACGTCGTCGAGTTTTCCATTACGCACACTCCTTGGCATCGAGGTTCCATGCAAGGCAATACCTTGCGGTATCCGCCATCGAGCCGTTAAGCGCGTTGATGGCAGTTTGCAGTGCCGATTCGCTTGATGACGCGCTGCTGCTCTCGATGATCAGAATCGGTCGCATTTGGCGACAAGACATGTCCTCTAGCGGCAGAGGCCTGCTTAACTCGTCGTTCGGAAGAAGCAGGTATGAGCGGACGAAACCGGTGCGTTGCGACAGCGTGTGTCCGAGCTTGATACATTGTTCAATGAGTCGCTCGGCTTCGTCCGACATGCCCAGCTGCAAAATCGCCAGCCATCCGCCGGACCCTTTGCCGATTTCGGCGTGCAGGGTGCCGATCCGCCGCACTGGTGAGCGCATCTTCGACAGTACGTCGATGGACCATGGCGTCTGGTGACGAAACGCGTGCGCGTATGCAGGAGAGTCGAAGGCAGATACCGCACGCGCCCAGTACAGCGCCAGGTAGCGCCGGCCACCGCTAACGGCGACGTAACGCGACGCGGACAAAACGCCGTCCATCCTGACTCGATCCTCGAGGTGTTCGCTGTCATACCATCGATTGAAGTCCTCTTCGTCCTGCGCATCGACATCGGATGCGACGAACAGCAACCCGCGCGGCTCCATACTTGTCTCCTTGAGTTTCCGAATGGATTAGACCGGTTCATCGTCTCTACCCAATAAATGCTGGGCAACCGGGAATTTGTTGGTAAAACTGATAAGTTTTTCTTGTTGACGGGGCCCCCGGGTACGCCGGAACGGGCAGTAGCGGTGATTGCCGCATCTGGCGACGTGGCAGCTGGGGCGGGTTTTCCCCGGGCACGTGATACCGGCAATGTAGGCGATAACGGCAGAGGGGACGGATGGGTGTCCGGTACTTGATCGCCAGTGGGGCGTCGTATTCGTCTGCGGTTTCCGGGGATTTACACGGAAAAATTTTCGGGCGAAAGTCCGTCTGCTATATCCGCACCAAGCGCTTTCGCGCGGCGGCTTACTCGCATACGTTTGCCAGGATTCCTTCCCCATGAACACCCGCTTTTTGGAAAGTTTCCTCGTTGCCGTCGAGCTTGGCAGCTTTCGCTCAGCCGCCGAGCGCTTGCACGTCACTCAGGCGGCCATCTCGAATCGCATCGCGGCTCTCGAAGAAGAGATCGGTGCGCGCGTGTTCGATCGGGATTCACGTGAGATGCGCCTTACTCCGGTCGGCGTGCGGCTGATTCAGTATGGCGAGCGCATGCTTGAACTTCAAAGTGAAATCATGCAACTTGGGCGAACTGACCGGAAACTGCTCGGGAGCGTGCGTATCGGCGCGATCGATACCATTGTTCACACCTGGCTTATTGGATTTGTCGAGCATCTGCAGTCGACGTATCCCGGGATCGAGGTTCAGTTGAGCGCGGAATCGTCGGAGCGGCTCAATCGGAGTCTGCGCGATGGAGATGTGGACGTTGCGCTGCAGACTGATCAATTGATCGGGCAGGGGATGTACAGCAAGGCCTGTCTGCCGATGGCAATGGGATGGATCGGCAGGCCCGGCTCGGCGTCGGTCGGTATGGACGTCCATGAACTGCTCGCGCGACCGGTTGTCTCGATGAGCCGTGGATCGCAGCCCTATCTCGTACTCCGGGACGTCTTCAAACGCGCGGACGTGCCGATGGGAAAAGTCCATTGCGCCAACTCGATCGATGCCATCGTGAGGCTGGTCAAGAGCGGTTTCGGCAACGCGCTGATTCCGTTGCCGCCGGTGCGGGATCAGGTGGAGCGCGGGGAGGTCGAGATCATCCCCTTTGGATTGCCCCTGCGGCCTCAAGGGCTGGTCGTCAGCTACATGGAAAGCCGAGCATCCGATGCAATCCGCTTTGTCGCGGATCTCGCCTGTCAGGAGGCTGATCGCTTCACCCGTTCGTTACCCGTGCCGTTCTCGCAGGTTTGAACGTTGCAGTCGAGAGGACGTGGGAATCGGCCATGCCGCCTCCCGGTTTCCCAACGTGGCATCGGCTCGCAATACAGCGAACAGCATCGGGGCAGTTCACCGGCATGGTGACGGCTCAGAGGCGGCGGGCCGGCTGTTGTTTCAACAAAGCAACCACTGCGTCCACCATTGGGTGGTAGCGGTTCGAGTTCCATACCAGTGCCGCCGTTATCACCATCACCCTTTCTTTCAAAGGTCTCACGACGACGTTTCCGGGTACCAGCTTGCGCATTGACGACGGCACCAGGGCAACACCTTGTCCGCAACCGACGTACGCGACCTGTGACGTAATCGATCGGACCTCGTGCATGACGCGAGGTGCCAGCCCATGGGATCGGCAAACGGACATCAGCAAGTCGAAATAGTCCGGCGCGACCTGTCGCGACGAAACGACCATTTGCTCACCCGCCAAGGATCGCAATCGTACTCTCGGCAACGACGCAAGCGCGTGATCCTTGGGAAGCGCGACGGCCAGGCGATCTTCGGCAAGCGGCATCGTAAGGATGCCGTTTCCGACCTCTCTGTCGACGCGCACGAATGCGAGATCCAGCTCTCCCGCTTCGAGCGCGGGAATTGCGTCGACGCTGTCAATTTCCTTCACGAAAACCGTCAGATCCGGATGAGCCCGCTTGAGCTCGTCCAGCAGGGGCGGGACAGTTTCGAGCATCGCGGACGTAATGGCTCCCACGTGCAGGACCCCGGACCGTCCCGATGCGACCTCACGGACGACGCGCTCTAGCCGTTCGACCTGACTCGTGAATTGTTGTACGGCAGGCAGGATCGCGGCGCCGGCGGGGCTGAGTTGCGTGCCCTGGCGGGAGCGATAAAAAAGCTGAAGCCCTAGCGATTGCTCGAGGATCTTTATCTGAGCCGTCAATGGCGGCTGAGATACGTTCAAGCGCTTCGCCGCTCGTCCAAAGTGCTGTTCTTCGGCAACGGCCAGAAACATCCACAGCTGGCGAATTAGCCTGAAGTCGATCGTATTGCTCATGCGGGTTTTCTCCGTCCTGAATGTTCGGCGATAGAAAAATTCGCAGGAAGGTGCACATTTTCCGCTCGCCTGACCCCAAAACACAGGTTTTCGCTGATTCGAAAATGGTATCAGCCAGATACGAAATTAGAAATTTACAGATCAACGTGGCAACGCGACGATTGTGCCACCTGTCAACGAACGCAACCGCGATGAACCTCACCTCGATCCTCGACCGCCTCGCCGCGCTCGACACCAACACCGTTTCCGATGCGCTCGATTTTCTCGATCTCCCGGGCGCGACTTACGGCCTTCGCCCTTTGTGGGACTGCCCGAAGATCGTTGGCCGCGCGAGCACGATTCAGCTTGGTCCCAAAGCGGATGCCAAGCCCACCGTGCATTTGATCTCGCCTGTCATCGATGCGGTAACCACGAACGACCGCGTGCTGGTGATTGCGGGCGGTGCTGACGGAATTTCGTGCTGGGGCGACATTCTCGCCAATGCCGCCACGGCAAAGCAAATCCGCGGATCCGTCATCGACGGCCTGAGCCGCGACATCGAGGGCAGCGAGTCGATCGGCTATCCGGTCTACGGTCGCGGCGTGACGATGATCAGCGCGCGCAATCGCGTGATCCAGGTTGACTCCGGCAAAGCAGTCCAGATGGGGGGCGTCACCGTGCACGAGGGGGACTACGTCATTGCCGATCGCTGCGGCACGGTGTTCGTGCCGGCAGCGCGTATCGAGGAGGTGCTGGATCTCGGCGAGCGCATTGCGCGTCGGCAGGATGGCATGGTCGCAGCCGTGCGCGCCGGCAGGTCCGTTGCCGAGGTCATGCATGACAAGGAATTCGAGGCCATCGCGGCCCGCTGATTCGACACCATTGGGGAGCTTTTTTGTATGACGAATCCGAACAGAGCGAGCGAGGAAGATCGGGAATTGGTCTCGTTGTTCGCCGGGCTGGACACCCCCGGTGTCTCCGACGCCATGGACAAGCTGGGCTTGCACGGGCAGTCGCTGGGCATCATGCCGCTGGCGAACTATACGAAGGTGGTCGTAGGGCCGGCATTTACCGTCAAGTACGTGCCGGCCAGCGATCCGCCCGGCACCGTCGGGGACTTCATTGATGAGGTCGCGGAGGGAGACGTGGTCGTCATCGACAACGACGGTCGCACCGATTGCACGGTCTGGGGCGACATCATGACCCAGTACGCAGGGCTGCGTGAGATCGCCGGCACCGTGATCGACGGTGTCTGTCGCGACGTGAACACGGCGCTGGCCGACAACTATCCGCTGTTTACGGCTGGTCGCTTCATGCGGACAGGCAAGGACCGCGTGCAGGTCGAATCGGTGAATACCACGGTGGGGATTGGAACCGTCCGCGTGGCGGCGCGGGACATTGTGGTGGCAGATGCGAACGGTGTCGTCGTCGTGCCGCGCGGCCGCGCCCGTGAAGTAGCCGAAATTGCCCGCACGATCGAGGAAGTCGAGTCGCGGATCCGCGAGCTGATCGCGGAAGGCAAGTCCCTCGGCGACGCACGCGCCGCACTCGGCTATCACAAACTTCAAACCAAGGGTTGAGTCATGATCAACGCCCGTTCGTACGACCCGCTTCTGCTGGCGCAAGCGTGCACGCTTGGTACATCGACGCTGCACGAAGCGTCCGGTCTTGCTACTAGCTCGGTCGATCCCGCGATTCGCACAGTATGGCAGGGGGCCTCGATTGCCGGGCCTGCGTATCCGCTGGAATGTTCCCCGGGCGACAACCTGTCTATCCACATTGCGATGGAACAGGTGCCGAGGGGGAGTGTGCTCGTCGTATCGACCGGTGGCTTCTTGTCGGGCTACTGGGGCGAAGTGCTGACCGTGGCGGCCGAGGCTGCCGGTGTCGTCGGTCTGGTCATCGACGGAGGTGTGCGGGACATCGCGGCCCTGATCAACCGGCGGTTTCCCGTGTTCACCCGCGGTATCTGCATGCGCGGCACGATCAAGGCCAGTGCACCGTCGGTTGGGCAGCCGATCAGCTTTGCCGGCACGCCGGTGGCGCCTGGGGATCTGGTCATTGCTGACGATGACGGTGTCCTCGTGATCCCGGCGGCACACGTCGGAGAGACGCTGGCTCAGGGGCAGATCCGTGCCGAGAAGGAAGCAAAGATGATGGACGCGTTGCGTGAAGGGCGCAGCACGCTGGAGCTGATGGGGCTCACCAGCTGGAGGGCCGCGCAATGACCGTACCAGCAGAAGTTCTGAATCGCTTCCTGGCCGAAGCCCGTCCGTCGGCCACGTATAAGGTGATGGATCGCGTGGCCGCACGGCGCGCCAGTGGTGCGGCGGTGATCTCGCTGAGCGCCGGCGAGCCGGATTTCGATACTCCGGAACACATTCGCGAAGCTGGCATCGCGGCGATCCGGGCAGGTCATACGCGCTACACGCAGGTCGCGGGGCTGCGCGCGCTGCGTGAGGCTATCGCCGCGAAGTTCGAGCGCGAGAACGGTCTGAACGTCGACTGGCGCGACACGCTCGTGTGCAATGGTGGCAAGCAAGTGATCTTCAATGCATTGGCCGCCACGCTTAACGAGGGCGACGAGGTTGTGGTGCCGGCGCCGTATTGGGTCAGCTACCCTGAAATCGTACAGCTCTGCGGCGCGATGTCTGTGATCGTTCCATGCGGGGCAGAAAGCGGTTTCAAACTTACGGCCGACGCGTTGCAAGCGGCGATCACGCCGCGCACGCGCTGGCTGATTCTGAATTCGCCGTCGAACCCGACAGGTGCGGTCTACAGCCGCGCGGAACTGCAGGCGTTGGCGGAGGTGCTGCTCGCGCACCCGAGGGTGCTGGTGCTCTCAGATGACATTTACGAGCATTTGATCTTCGACGGCATCGAGTTTTTTACGCTCGCCCAAGTCGAGCCGCGTCTACGCGACCGCGTGCTGACGATGAACGGCGTATCCAAAGCGTATGCGATGACGGGCTGGCGTATCGGCTTCGGCACGGGTCCCGGCTGGTTGATCGAAGCGATGGAGAAGCTGCAAGGGCAGCAGACGTCGGGTGCATCGACTATTTCGCAGCATGCCGCGGTCGCCGCATTGACGGGACCGCAAGACTTCATCCAACACTCGCGCATCGCATTCCAGCGCCGGCGTGAACTGGTCATTGAACAGCTCGCCCAAGCGCCGGGTCTGCGTTGCGCGGTACCACAGGGCGCGTTCTACGTGTTTGCGTCATGTGAAGGCCTGATCGGCAAGACGACGCGTGCGGGGGTACATCTCGACAGCGACGAGGCGGTGGTCAACGCGCTGCTCGACGAGGCCGGTGTCGCCACCGTGCATGGCAGCGCGTTCGGTCTTGGGCCTTACATTCGCATCGCATACGCCCTCGACGACAAGTCCCTGGCGCGCGCTTGCGCGGCCATTCAGGATTTCTGCACGACGCTTGCGGATTGAACGTAGTCGCGTGCGCGGGCTCGTTACCTTCGGTGAATCGAGGCCGCGCCGCGGCGATATTAGTGCAAGGTGATTTAGATGACTCGTGAATTTACCCGGTCGCAGTTCCGGTTTAACGTCGACGGCACGGCGCTGGACGTTTCGGCCATTCATCGTGACGGCGAAAAAGCGCCGATCGTGTTCCTGCACGGCTTCGGTTCCACGAAAGAGGACTACGCAGATATCGTGCGTCATGCCGCATTTGACGGGCATCCGTTTATTGCATATGACGCACCGGGGTGCGGCGAGACCCGTTGTGCCGATCTGTCGCAGATCAATATCCCGTTTCTTGTGAAGACTGCCAGAGCTGTTCTGGACCATATCGGTTTCGATCGCTTTCATCTGATCGGGCATTCGATGGGCGGTTTGACCTCATTGATGTTCGCACACCAGCAGCCCGAGCGTGTTCTAAGCTTTGTCGATATTGAAGGAAACATCGCTCCGGAAGACTGCTTTCTCAGCCGACAGATCGTCGACCATGCACGGGACGACGCCCAACGGTTTTTTGACGACTTCATTGAACGCACGCTGCATGCGCCTGCTTATGCAAGCGCCCTATATTCGGCGAGTCTGCGCCACAAGGTTCGCGCCGAAGCCGTCGGCGGTATTTTTCGATCGATGGTCGATCTGTCGGATAACGGCGATCTTATGACGAAGTTCCTCGGTCTGCCGATGCCTCGGATGTTTATGTATGGCGAGCAGAATGCATCCCTTTCCTATCTGAAGCACATCCAGGAGAACGGGGTTGAACTGGCCGAAATACCAGATTGCGGACATTTTCCGATGTATTCCAATCCGGTGTTGATGTGGGAGGCGATTGCAGCGTTTCAAAAGCGATCAAGCTGACATGGCGGCTTGAAGAAAAGACGTCGGACCAGAGGCTGACGGCGGAGACAATGATGAATTCAAAGAGAAAAGAAGGTGTAGTAGTTGGGCAAGGGGAGGGAGCCAGCCGCAAAGCTTGGCTCGAGTCTCACGAGTCCGGATATCACCAGACCCTGGGTAATCGACAGGTGCAGATGATTGCGATCGGTGGAGCGATCGGCACCGGCCTTTTTCTGGGTGCGGGCGCGCGCCTGCAAGCGGCTGGCCCCTCGCTGGCGATCGTTTATCTTGTGTGCGGCGGATTTTCGTTTCTCATTCTTCGCGCCCTCGGCGAGCTGGTGATGCATCGGCCAAGCAGCGGCAGCTTCGTATCGTACGCACGCGAATTCCTGGGTGAGAAGGCATCATTCGTCGCTGGCTGGATGTACTTTCTGAACTGGGCGATGACAGGCATTGTCGACATCACCGCGGTCGCGCTGTACATGCACTACTGGGGTGCGTTCGCAGCTGTTCCGCAGTGGGCGTTCGCGTTGATTGCGCTATTCATCGTCGCGGCGATGAACTTGATTGGCGTGAAATGGTTTGCCGAGATGGAGTTCTGGTTCGCCTTGGTCAAGGTTGCGGCGATCGTGATTTTCTTGATCGTCGGGACCGCGATCCTCGGCGGCGGGGGGGAGGTAGCGGGCAGCGCGACGGGTATGCATCTGATTGCTGATAACGGCGGCCTTTTCCCGCACGGAATGATGCCGGCGTTGGTGTTAGTGCAGGGAGTTGTATTTGCATTTGCTGGTGTCGAGCTGGTGGGAACTGCTGCAGGCGAGTGCAAGGATGCACGAAGCGTGCTGCCGCGTGCAATCAACAGTGTGATTTGGCGGATAGCGCTGTTCTATGTTGCGTCGATTGTATTGCTCGTATGCCTTCTGCCTTGGAGCGCGTACAAGGCAGGACAGAGCCCGTTCGTTACTTTCTTCAGCGCGCTCGGCATTTCCGGCGTGGGTTCAGTGATGAATATCGTTGTGCTGTCGGCCGCACTGTCGAGCCTCAACTCCGGGTTGTATTCGACCGGCCGTGTGTTGCGCTCGCTGTCAATGGGCGGGTCCGCGCCGAAATTTCTAGCGCGAATGAGCACGCAATCGGTGCCATATGCCGGGATTCTCGTAACGGTCGCAATATATCTCGTCGGTGTCATGCTGAACTATCTAGTGCCGACCAGCGTGTTCGAGATAGTTCTCAACGTTGCATCGATCGGCATCATCAGCACGTGGGGATTCATCGTTGTATGCCAGATGAGGTTCCGCGCAGCAGTCGCGCGCGGCGATGCGGAGGATGTTCCGTTCAAGATGCCGGGGGCGCCCGTCACGTCATGGCTCACATTGCTGTTCCTGGTCGGTGTGCTCGTACTGATGGCGTTCGATTATCCGGGGGGCACGTGGACCGTCGCGTCTATTCCGGTTCTTGCATTGCTTCTCGTCGTTGGTTGGATGTGGATGAGCAGGCGTACGCACCGAGGCGTACTGACGCACTCAATGTCGTCGGCCGTGCTTACGGAGAACGGGCTGGAGAGCGAAAAATACTGAAAGACGTGCGCGATACCGGTCGCGTTTGCGAGTCAGTATCGTCAAAAAATAGAACAATTCCAAAGCTGTTCTAGAAGATTACCGCCGTGTTTCAAGTGTACTGACTCATCCTGAGAGCGCAGCGGTTGTATGGTGCAGCCGCGTTATTTTAACTGTATGTAAGTCGACAAATCTCGATCGACCGTTCACTCGCGCTTGGCAATGAGACGGTGTTCGGTACAGTCAGAGATGACTTTACCTTGGAGACTAATGGTGGAGACCACGATGAATTTCACGACGAAAAAGCACGCGCTCCTCGCGGCCGCTGCGATGTTCTGCGCGACGATTGCAACACAGGCTGAGGCCGATCAAATTGTCAAAATCGGCCATGTCGCGCCGCTGACCGGCCAGATCGCCCACCTCGGGAAGGACAACGAGAACGGCGCGAGACTTGCTGTCGAGGAGATTAACAAGAAGGGGCTCGTTATTGGCGGTCAGAAGATTACGGTGATGCTCGATGCACAGGACGATGCGGCCGACCCGCGCCAGGCGACCCAGGTCGCTCAAAAGTTGGTCGATGACCACGTCGTCGCGGTAGTTGGGCATCTGAACTCGGGTACCTCGATTCCGGCATCAAAAATCTACAGCGATGCCGGCATCGTGCAGATATCGCCCTCGTCAACCAATCCGATCTTGACGCAGCAAGGCTTCAAGACGACGTACCGAATGGTCGCGACAGACGCGCAACAGGGGCCGGCGCTTGCCAACTACGCGGTGAAGAATCTGAAGGTCAAGTCGGTGGCCATCGTCGACGATGCGACCGCGTATGGCCAAGGGCTCGCGAACGAGTTCGAGAAGACTGCGAAGGCGCTCGGCGTAAAGGTCGTATCGCACGATGCGACGAACGACAAGGCGGTGGATTTCCGTGCGATTTTGACGAAGATCAAGGGTGAAAATCCGGACGTGATCATGTACGGCGGCATGGACGCGACGGGTGGTCCGTTCGCGAAGCAGTCGAAACAACTGGGGCTGCGCGCGAAAGTACTCGCCGGCGACGGTCTGTGCACCGAAAACCTGGCGGATCTGGCCGGCTCTGCAACCGACAACGTGATCTGCTCGCAAGCGGGGCTGGCACTCGAGAAAATGGCAGCGGGCAAGGAATTCCAGCAGAAATACGAAGCGCGCTTCCATCAGCCAATTCTGATCTACGCACCTTTCACCTATGACGCCGTGTACATCATTGTCGATGCGATGAAGCGCGCGAATTCGACCGATCCGGCGAAGATTCTGCGAGAAATGCCGAGGACAGATTACACCGGGGTGATCGGGGAAACGACGTTCGACTCGAAGGGCGACCTCAAGCACAGCGTGATTTCGCTTTACGACTATAAGGCAGGCAAGAAGATGCTGCTTGACGTTGTGAAGATGTAGTTTGGTGGGCGAGCTAGCGCGCTGAGACGGGTCGCCTCTAGGCGGCCTGTCATCAAGTACTTCGCTATTTCAACGGTCTAGCGTGGGATCGCTCAGTCATATGCACTCTGCCCGCTGCGCTTCAGCTGGCCGACGGGAACCTGTCTGTAGTGGTCTAATGAATCCGGACACTGATTTAGGCGAGAATGTCCGCCATGAAGAGGTGTCACCCATGGACGACCAGATTCGGATAGCCTTCCGCCTGCGTGGCGTACGGCTTGTCGTAATGGATGCGGTGTCCGTTGAAAGTCAGCGCGGAGTAACGGAACATCAACACTTCCGTCGGGACGATTTCCCTTTTCCACGAGGCGTTATCGGGCGCAGCGGTGGGTGCGGGCGCCGGTGCACCGCGAACGGCTGGCTCGCGATAGACGATGTCGTGTTCTTCGTCGATGGCGAGTTTGTGCGCGCGCCGGATCTGATAGCTGACGGTGACGAAGCTCAGTCTTCCGCTTCGGCCTTCCTTTTCGCTGACCTTCAGAACCTTCGACTCGCGGCTGATTTCGCTACCGACTATGAGCGAGACAGAAAACGCAAACGGCCGCCTGCCCACATGCGTCGTGGCAGCCCGAGATCAGGGAGGAAGCCGCCTTTTTGCGGATGCCCGTCTTCTGCAATGAGGTGCTGAGGCACGGTCGGCCTGAAAAAGATCCAGTGCCAGAGATGGGGGAGCGCTTCGCCGACTTGGGGAGGCGTCTCGTGGCCCAGTGTCGCGCTCAGGGCGGCTGCAGATGTCTGAGTGAGGATATCGCTGGCGTTTTCCCTACGCTCGCCGACTCCCGTGTCCTGGTCGTTCATGCGTGTCTCCGACGCGGCCTGGGCCGGCGGATTCGTTTTCGATACGGAGACTCTATGTGAACGTTCTGACGCGCGGAAATAACAGTTTCAAGTCGCGGTCATAAGTCAAACCTATTGCGGCTCGTCTTCCTTTTTTTGCGCATTTTCTTGGGGAGCGTAAGCCGGTCGAGCGGAAAGGCGTGCCTCGTCGGTTAGCAATTGTGCGGTCGTCCAGATACCGCGTCGCACCGCGTCCGAAATCTGCGCAACGAGCACATCGACGACACAGCGCACAGCCACGGGGATACGTCGATTTTGCGGCAATGCAAGCACGATCTTGCGCTGCAGACCGGCATCGACGAGGGGCGCCGCACGGAGCGCGCCCCGTGCGACATCATCCGGGATGGCAATGCCCGGCAGGATCGTGATGCCGACTCCGCCTAAGACGAGGCTTTTCTGGACGCTCATCGCGTTTGTCTCGGCCGCCACGTTCAACCCGATTCCTGCGCTGATGCACGCCTCCTGTACGAGCGTGCGGATGCCATGCGGCGCGTTAGGCAGGATCATTGGCAAGTGTGCGACCTGCGTGAGATGCACAGGAGAGCCCGAGCTGTACCCGGCATCCGGACGTGCGACGACCCACAGCTTCTCTTCGACGAGCGGCGTAACCTGGAGTATCGGAGACGGTTTGGGATCGTAGAGTAGTGCGGCATCCACCTCGCCGATTTCCAGCCAATTTTGCAGATGACCCGTGTACCCCATCGAAACCCGGATGCGTACGGCGGGAAATTGATATGCGACGGAAGTCACCAGTTCGCTTACAAGCAGGTCGCATGTGCTGGGCAACAGGCCGACCGTCACGGTGCCGCTCACGCCGCGCGAAGGCTGCATTTCGGATTTCGCGCGATCGAGTTCGGCCAGCGCGCGCCGCGGGTGTTCGACAAAGATTTCGCCAGCTTCCGTGAGATCCATGCCGTAGCGGCCGCGCGAAAAAAGCGGCGTGCCGATGTCCTCCTCGAGGAGTCGTAGTTGCCGGGAAACGGCCGGCTGCACGATGTGCAGCAATGCGGCCGCCCGCGTGACGCTTCCCGTCTCGGCGCCGGCGAGCAATGCTCGAAGCTGCTTGATATCCATGAAAACCCCGCCCAATACCAAAACCGTATAGAGGAATCAAATAATTCTATTTCTGGGGTTATCACAAAGCAAACTATGATTCCTGCACCAAATCGTTGCGTCCATGGAGACGAATTTATGAGTACGTCAGTTCAGGCGCCAGCCTGGCAGCAGGCCATTTTCGAGGTGCTAAAGGAAGGTGGCGTCAAACAGGTCGCCTATGTGCCGGATGCGGGCCATTCGCATGTGATCCGGAGCGTGATTGCCGACCCGGACATCGAGGACGTGGTGTTGACCACGGAAGAGGAAGGTGTGGCCGTCACCAGCGGCGCGTGGCTCGGCGGTCAGCGCGCCGTCCTGCTGATGCAGAGCAGTGGCGTCGGCAACTGCGTGAACATGTTTTCGCTGCTGCAAAGCTGCCGCTTTCCGTTCTTCACGCTAGTCACGATGCGCGGCGAGTACGCCGAATTCAATCCGTGGCAGGGACCGATGGGCAAGCAGACGCAGGCGGCGCTCGAACTGATGGGTATCACCGTGCTGCGTGCGGACGACCCCGATCAGGTGGGCGAAATCGTCAGCGCGGGGTTTGATGCCGCCTTCGAAGCGGGTGAACAGGTCGCGGTACTGCTGTCGCAAAGCCTTATCGGCCGCAAGAAATGGGAGAGAAAGTAATGTCCAAGCCATCTAACGCTGTCGATCGCCGCCAGTTCGTTGCGAGCCTGCTCGAGTCCGTGCCCGAAGCGCTCGTCGTGACGGGACTCGGTTCGGCCTCGTACGATGTGTTCGCCGCGGGCGATCATGACAGGAATTTCTATCTCTGGGGTGCCATGGGGGGCGCCGCGTCGCTGGGTCTCGGTCTTGCACTGGCGCAGCCCGACAAGCCTGTCGTGGTCGTGACGGGCGATGGCGAGCAGCTGATGGGTATCGGCAGCCTCGGGACGGTCGGCGTGAAGCAGCCGAAGAACCTGACCATCGTGGTTCTCGATAACGGCCATTTCGGCGAGACGGGGATGCAGCGCAGCCACACGAGTCTTGGCACGGACCTCGTCGCGGTCGCAAAAGGATTCGGCATTCAGGACGCGTTTGTCGTCGATCGCCTCGATGGCGTCGCGGCTGTGGTCGAGCGCGTACGCGCAAAGAACGGTACCACGCTCGCGCAGGTTTTCATCGCTGCAAACGAACCGCCGCGCGCGCTTCCTCCGCGCGACGGGGTCTTCGTCAAGAACCGCTTCCGCGCATCACTCGGTTACGCACCGTTCTGACATCGCGTATCTCAGGCAAACAGGCGTGGGTTGCACGTGCTCATCGCGTGGCGTTGCGCGCTTGCCTGACATCGCAGGTCGATATGCCTGAAACACTGGGAAGAGAATCTGATGGAACGCTATCGTCACTACATCGACGCAGAGCGCTGCGAACCGGCTTCCGGTGAGTGGTTCGAAAGTGAAAGCCCGTTTACCGGGCAGCCGTGGGCGGAGGTCGCTCGCGGCAACGCCGCCGACGTCGACCGGGCGGTCAACGCCGCTCACCGCGCGTTCACCTCGGGAAACTGGCCTGCGCTCGGCGCGAGCGCGCGGGGCCTGCTGCTGCACCGGCTAGGCGATCGGCTGGCCGAAGAGGCTGCGCGGCTGGCCGGGATCGAGGTGCGCGACAACGGCAAGCTGTACTCCGAAATGCACGCGCAGCTCAACTACCTGCCGCAGTGGTTCTACTACTACGGCGGTCTTGCGGACAAGGTGCAGGGGAGCGTCATCCCTCTCGACAAGTGACCCTAGCCCACAAAACTGTCCCATTTGGAAGTGGAAAATGCCGGCATGACGTTGTCATCGAGACCAGGAGGTCATGCCGTGAAGAAGAGCAAGTTCACCGAGGAACAGATCGCCTACGCGTTGAAGCAGGCCGAGCTGGGCACGCCGGTCGCGGAGGTGTGCCGCAAGATGGGGATCAGCGACGCGACGTTCTACAATTGGCGGACGAAATACGGCGGGCTGTCGCCCTCGGAACTGCGCCGGCTGAAGCAGCTTGAGGAGGAGAACGCGAAGCTCAAGCGGCTCGTAGCCGATCTGTCGCTGGACAAGGCCATGCTGCAGGATGTGCTGTCAAAAAAACTCTGAAGCCTTCTCGGCGCCGTGAGCTTGTCACGGACTTGATGCAGCGTTTCGGCGCAAGCCAGCGGCAGACCTGCGCGTTGTTGCAGCTGTCCCGCACGGTCTACCGCTACGAGTCGGTCGCGCGGGATCAAAGCGCCCTGGAAATGCGCATCAAGGAGATCACGGAAGTGCGAGTGCATTACGGTGCGCCTCGCGTGTACGTGATGCTTCGCCGGGAAGGCTGGAGAGACAACCACAAGAGAGTAGAACGCGTGTATCGCGAACTGGGTCTTTCGCTGCGCCACAAGCGACCCCGACGAAACAAGTCGGCTCGGCGACGACAGCCAAAGCAGTCGGTAAGCGCAATCAACGAAATCTGGAGTATGGACTTCGTCGCTGACGCGCTGTTTGATGGTCGGCGCTTGCGCACGCTCACGATCGTGGACAACTACACGCGAGAATGCCTGGCGATTGAAGTCGACGGCTCGTTGCGGGGCGAGCACGTTGTCGCCGCGCTGACTCGGCTCGCGCATCATCGTCCGCTTCCCCGCTATATCAAGGCAGACAATGGCAGCGAGTTCATTTCGAAGGCGCTCGACAAATGGGCGTACGAGAATGGCGTGGAGATTGACTTCTCGCGTCCTGGCAAGCCGACCGACAATGCGAAGAATGAATCCTTCAACGGACGCTTTCGGGAGGAGTGCCTCAACGCACACTGGTTCTTGTCGCTTGAAGACGCCAGACGCAAAATCGAAGTCTGGCGCGAGTACTATAACGAGGCGCGCCCTCACTCTGCGCTGCAGTGGATGACACCGGCGGAATTCGCCCGCCAGTGCACCGATCGGGCCGGTTCGGCCCACCCCGAAGAGCCGGAATTTTCCAACTAAGACTGGGACGGAAATTGGGCTAGCCTCAAGAGCCGGAATTTTCCAACTAAGACTGGGACGGAAATTGGGCTAGCCTCATACGATAGCTCGAAGCGCGTCGCGCTGTTGTGCGACAGCGGCTGCGCTGGCGCGCACGAGGAGGAGGTCGCGCTGGCCGACACGCTCGGCGCGGCAAGGAGCATGTCGAATGGAACAATCTGTTCGATGTCGGTATGACGGGCCTGATCGGCTTCAGCTCCGGCTATCATGCGCTGAAATCCTGCGACACGCTGGTGATGCTCGGCACCTATTTCCCGTATCGCAAGCGGGCCGGAGGTGAAATAGCGGTTGCGTTCGGTAGATGGTAAGCGGCCAGCCAACCCGTCTTGACGAGCGAGTTTAGGTGGCGGCCGAGAGTGGCTGCCAGCGATGCGGCAGCAGCGCGTCGATGTCGTTGGCCTTGTGGGTCGGCAAGCGCGTCAGCACGTCCTTCAGATAGGCGAGTGGTTCGAGCCCGTTCAGTTGTGCCGAGCGGATCAAGCTCATGATGGCGGCCGCGCGCTGACCCGCACGCAGTGATCCGGCGAACAACCAATTGGACCGGCCGACTGCCCACGGACGGATCTGGTTTTCGACCCAGTTGTTGTCGATCGGAACATTCCCGTCATCGAGATAGCGCGTGAGTGCGCCCCATCGTTTCAGGCTGTAGTCCAACGCCTTCGCAATCGCCGAGCCCTCCGCAACGAGTTTGCGCTGCGCCATCAGCCACTCATAGAGGGCGTCGCACACCGGCTTGGCCCGACGCTGTCGAAGCCGCTGCCGTTCGTCGGCATCCAGTGCTGCGGCCTCGCGTTCGATGTCGTAGAGCGCGGTAAAGAACGGCAGGGCCTGCCCCGCAACCTGGCTGCTGTGGTTGGCATGCAATTCAAAGAACTTGCGTCGGGCATGGGCCGCGCATCCGATCTCGGTGATGCCGTGCTGGAACGAGGCTTTGTACCCGCTGTAGTCGTCGCATACCAGCTTGCCGTGCCAGCCCTTCAGGAACGTGCGAGCGTGCGCGCCGGCGCGGCTCTCGGCGAAGTCGTAGACCACCGCGCGCAGTTCGCTGAACTGAGTCGACGTATACGCCCACAGGTATGCCCGGTGCGTTTTGCCCTTGCCGGGACTGAGCATTTGCACCGGCGTCTCGTCGGCGTGCAACACCGCCTGTTGCAGGATGGCCTGGCCGAGTGCGTCGACCAACGGCTGCAATTGCACGCCACACCGGCCCACCCAGGCACCCAGCGTGGATCTCGGGATGGCCAGTCCCGCACGACCAAAGATCTGTTCCTGGCGATACAGGGGCAAGTGGTCGCCGTACTTGGCGACCAGCACCTGCGCGAGCAACCCGGCGGTGGGCATGCCCTTGTCGATCACATGCGGTGGAACCGGCGCTTGGATCAGCGTCTCGCACGTCTTGCACACCCACTTGCCGCGGATGTGCCGTTCCACCGTAAACACGCCCGGCGTGTAGTCCAGCTTCTCGCTCACGTCCTCGCCGATCCGTATGCGTTCGCAACCGCACTGGCACGTTGTGCTGTCCGGTTCGTGATGGACGTCGGTGCGTGGCAGTTGCGGCGGCAGCGGTGCCCGTTTCGGCTGCTCGCGTTGCCGTTCAGCTCGCGTCGGCTCGAGTTGCTCGAGCTCCATCTCGATGGCAACCAAGTCGCCATCGATCGCCTCGTCGAGCAGGTTCATCTGCTCGCTGTTGAGCTGTTCGCTGCGCCGGCCGAACTGCTGGCGCTTGAGGATCGAGACCTCGTGGGTGAGTTGATCGATACGGGTCTGCCGGAAGCGTAGCTCGCGGTCTCGTTCACTCGCTTCCCGCTCCTTCTCCTTGACCTCGGCAATCAGTTGCGCGGCAAGGGCGCGCAACTGTTCCGGGTTGAGTGCGTCGAGGTCCGCGGGGTTCATGCAGGCCAGTCTGCCAGAACCCTGCCGACGGAGGAAGCGCGACTGTTTACCTCCCCGCCGGATTTAGACGACGCGGATCACGCCATCCTCGCCGATGCGTTGCCAGGGCAAGCCCAGCACCAGGCCGGCCAGTTGTTCGTGCGTCAAGACACGCTGCTGCGGTTCGCTGCCGATGTGCGGCCACGCGAACTGCCCTTGATTCAGGCGTCGCGCGGCCAGCCAGATGCCGATCCCGTCGTGAATCAGGACCTTCATGCGGTTGGCGCGCCGATTGGCGAACAGATAGGCATGGTGTGGGCGCGCAGCGCCGAACACCTTGACCACACGCGCCAGGGCCGTGTCGAAACCGGCCCGCATGTCCAGTGGATCGACCGCCAGCCAGATCTCGTCGACACGGATCACCGCAGCCACTCGCGCAGCCAGACGGCACACTGGGTTGCCTCGGATACCGGCCAACTCACCGTGATCGACTGATCTCCTCGGCGCATCTCAATGCGGATCTCCGGCGAATGCGGACTCGACGCTCCCAATGCCACCGGCACAAAGGCTGGCAGCGACGGTGGCGTGGCCGGCGGACGGCCCAGCGGTCTCTTGGGAAGTCGGCCTTCCGCCTGATCGATCCAGCGCCGCAGCAGATTCGCGTTGAGCCTGTGTTCCAGAGCGACCGCCGCAACCGATACGCCGATTCCCTGGCAGGCCGCTACCACCTGCGCCTTGAACTCCTCGCTATAGCGTTGCCGACGACGACGCTCCGGGAGTGATTCCGATTCGAAAGTGTTCACGTGTCCGCTTATTCGTTAAGTGGACACGATACTCCCAAGCGCCTCGACCAAACTCAAGACGGGTTAGCTGGCCGCTTACGGTAGATGCGAACCTGGTTGTATTGGGGATAGCACTCTCAGAATATTGGATGAGGCTGCAATTTCGTGCCATCCGTGATCCGGCTATAACGAAATGGACTCAAATCGATAGAAGAACGGTTGCCGAGTACCAGCGCCGCGATCGCGCTCCCGGCTCCTGGACCGACGCCAAACCCGTGACCACTGAATCCGGATGCGACGACAAGACCCGGTACGGAGTCAACCGCCGAAATCACGGGTACCGCATCTGGCATTGAGTCGATCACACCGCCCCAAGTCCTTTCAATAGTGAGATGCGCCAACGCGGGGTAGGCCCTCTTGACTTCCTCAAGCGCGCTGTTAAGTAATGCGAGATCCGGAGCAGGATCTAGCACGCGCTTGGATTCAAACGGCGATATGCTTTTTGACATGTACGCGTGTTCCATCCTCCACTGCCTCCAGAATTCTGTCGAGAGGCGCAGCTTGACTGCCTTTCTTCTCAACAGATACGTCGGAAAGAATCTGAAGGCGTTGCGAATCATCGATGGAGTGATATCGACCGTTCCTCGTCCGCTTTTCGCCACGACGAGTCCTGAATCTTCTCCGCTGCGTACCGAGACAGCAGGCATTGCAAGGCAGCTGTCGATGGAAACGTCCGTGGCCCGTGTCTTTGCAACCGATGCGTTCACGTAAGCCTGGGGGAATGAAACGCCAAGCTTACGTAGAAAGAGCGCCGTCCATGCACCCGCAGCGACAACGACGGAAGTGCATCCAATGAAGCCTTTTTCGGTTTGAACGCCGCTGATGCGGCCGTTCGTTCTTTCAACGTCTCTTACTGCACATGACTCGACCACTGTTGCACCGAGTTCTCTCGCTGCCTGAGCCAAAAAAGGCGCAACCCGAGAAGGCTCTGCACGACCGTCGGAGTCCGTCGTAAGGCCCGCGATCCATTTAATGCTCGAGTTACCCGGCGCCACACGTTGCGCTTCTTCTGCGCTGAGCATTCTGCTGGCGATTCCTTTCGGGCGCGCTTCTTTCATCCATTCGACCCAAGTAGCGGCTTCGGCCTCGCTGTCCGTGAGGAACGTTACGCCACACTGTTTGAATCCGATATCTTTTCGGAGCTTCTCCGAAAGGCTGGGCCATATCTGCAAACTCAGGCGGGCCAGTTCGAGCTCCTTGGGATCACGACCTTGTTGTCGGCACCAGCCCCAGTTTCTACTGGACTGTTCTGCGCCGATCAATCCTTTTTCCAGCAGGACGACCTTTACGCCACGTGATGCGAGCTCCCAGGCTGCACTTGCGCCGATGATGCCAGCACCAATTATGACAACGTCAGCTTTCACCGGAAGCGGGTCGTTGGCGTGAATTCGCTCGAGCGGTTGTCTGATTGTTGGCGTTGGTTTGGCGATCATGGGAAAAATCCTCGTTTAATAGATACAGGCCGATGCGATGCATGAACGGCATACAGCCTTTTCTCCATTACCTGCTTCCAGCACTCAGTCTTTGGTTACCCAAATTTTGCGGGTCGTCTCGATGACCCGCCATGTTCCCTCGAAGCCTGGCTTCATCACAAAGGTATCGCCCGCTTTCACAACGATGGGTGCTTGCCCATCTTCGGTGATTTCAGAAACACCGGAGAGGATGACGCAAAGTTCCCAGGTCGACCCTTTGATCGAGCGATAGGCACCGGGCGTAACTTCCCAAACGCCCGTGCGGACATCGCCGGTATTCGCCTGGTCGATATCCCATGTTGAGAATACTTGCGAGCCTTCGATTGCGCGCTCAGGAAGAGGAGCCCCGATGCGAGGCGTGCCGAGATTTTCAAAGTCGAAGCGGATGAATGACGACATATCAGTAGATCAGGAGGTCAACGATTGCAGGATGGCAATGCGGGAAGTTTATGAGCGTCAATTTTCCGGACGACAGCGAAAACGGAGGTTCAATCACTCAAAAGCTGCGTTTTCTGTGATATCACGCAGGATCTCTGCTTGATATCGGGATTCCGGTAGGCGTTTCGCACGCTTAGCCGACGCTGGTCAGCATAGGCATGGAACAGCGCACCAGATACTGCGAGAGCCGGCTATCTGTGACCCTTATATTCAGTTGGCTGCATCGTTCCGAGTTGAGTCGGCATCCACGCTGATGCCTGACATGCCACACACCCGCACCTCGCCCTGCTCGCGAACGGGGGACAGGGCACAAGCCTGAGTTGCCCGCTCCTTGGCTGCGCGTCGAAAAACATCGATTTGCTCGATAAATTTGCAGAAAAACTGCGCCAAGAATTCATTCAACGTTTCTTTTCGAAAATATTGCGTGAATAAAATTTTCACGTCGAAACGAAACGAGGTGAATCGTGGTTGCAAATCTTGCGTGTGCAGCGCTTGACTGCACTGAGGTACATCGGCTTTTTGCGTGCTCGGCCCTAGGAATCGAGTTGCTGCCGACAGAACCCGATGCAAGACACAGCCTGCCTTCGGACGAGGCGGAGCTGGTTCGAGACCCCGCTACGGGTAAATGTCTGGCCCGGGTCACTTATCACGGTCAAGACGCGATGCGTGCAGCGATCGATGAGGCTGATCGTGCGTTTACCGCTTGGCGGAGTCGTCTGGCGGAGGAGCGCCGCACGTTGCTGCGCGCATGGGCGGAGGCCATTCGTCGCGAGAGTCGGGTATTGGCGCAGGTCCTTAGCGCGGAGCAGGGAAAACCGCTAGCCGAAGCTGTAGGCGAGATTGCCTACGGTGTCGCATTCATCGATTGGTTTGCAGACGAGGCGATCCGGATCTGCGGTCAATCGATGACGGCCCATAAGCCGTCGAGCCTTGGATGGGTTTCGAAGCAGCCAGTCGGCATCACGGTCGCGATCACGCCGTGGAATTTCCCAATGGCGATGATTGCGCGCAAGGCGGCAGCGGCATTGGCGGCCGGTTGCCCGGTCATCGTCAAACCCGCACCGGAAACGCCGCTGTCTGCCTTTGCGCTCTACGCGCTGGCCAAAGACGCTGGCTTTCCCGATGGTGTTTTTCAAGTTCTCCACGGCGACGGTGAGCAATTTGCCGATGTCATCTCGGCGGACTGCCGCGTGCGCGCAGTGAGCTTCACCGGTTCGACTGCGATCGGAAAAAAGCTTTATGCGCAGTCCGGCGCAACAGTGAAAAAGATTTCGATGGAACTGGGCGGACATGCGCCGGCCATCGTTTTCGACGACGTCGATCTCGATGCCGCCGTCGATAGCTGCATGTCAGCCAAATTCGCAACGTCGGGTCAGGACTGTCTCGCGGCAAATCGCATCTATGTCCAACGTGGCATCTACGACGCATTCTGCGACCGGTTCGCGAGGCGAGTCAGTGCATTAAAGGTAGGCCCGGGTCTTTCTCCCGACACCGATATCGGC
This sequence comes from Burkholderia sp. 22088, assembly GCF_052045915.1. NCBI lineage: Bacteria > Pseudomonadati > Pseudomonadota > Betaproteobacteria > Burkholderiales > Burkholderiaceae > Burkholderia > Burkholderia sp. 22088. The sequence goes on along the minus strand of NZ_JBQEPY010000014.1, from coordinate 217,345 downwards.
CCCATGACCAAGCAGACTGTCGCGGACAAGTGCAGGTCGCATATCGATGACGCGGTTCATCAGGGGGCGCGTGTTCTGGCAGGAGGCAGTTCGGGCATCTGCGGCAAGTTTGTCACGCCCACTGCCTTGTGCGATGTCTCCGACGACATGCTGATTGCGCGCGAAGAGACGTTTGGACCCGTTGCGGCCATCCTGCCGTTCAACGATGAGGCGGAAGTCGTCCGGCGCGCGAATGCGTCGGAAATGGGCCTCGCCGCATATGTCTTTACTGCCGACCTGAACCGCGCGCTTCGTTGTTCTTCAGCGCTGGAGTACGGAATGGTCGCCGTGAATACGGCTTCGTTCACTGGGCCGCCCGTCCCCTTCGGTGGATGGAAAGAATCTGGCCTTGGCCGTGAAGGCTCTACGTTTGGGATCGATGAATTCCTCGAGCCGAAATACGTTTGCTTTGGTGATCTCGCACGTGTCTGAAGTGGCCGGCTGCCGACAGTAAAGCTTTGATAGACCCATTACGAAAGGACTATTGTGGAAAATATCGATCAGATTGCTGAGATGGATCGACGCTCAGTGCTGCACCCGTTCACCTATCTCAAGGACTACGCGACGGGTGCGAGTGATCCGGTTATCGTCGAGACGGGGAATGGTGTGCGCATCAAGGACGCAACTGGTCGCGAGTATATCGACGGCTTTGCTGGGCTTTATTGCGTCAACATCGGATACGGACGAACCGAAGTGGCGGAGGCCATCGCACGTCAGGCGTATAAGCTCGCGTACTACCATAGCTATGCGTCGCATACGACGGAGCAACTGGCGAAGCTTTCGGACCGTCTCGTGAAGATGGCTCCAGGGAAGATGTCGAAGGTGTTCTATGGACTGTCTGGATCGGATGCCAACGAAACACAGGCAAAACTCGTGTGGTACTACAACAATCTACGCGGCCGGCCGACGAAGAAGAAAATCATCGCTCGCGAACGGGGATATCACGGTTGTTCGGTCGTATCGGGGTCGATGACCGGATTGAGTTTCTATCATGACCACATGGATCTTCCCACTTCGCGCATCCTTCACACGGGTGTTCCGCACCATTACTGGGGGGCGGAGCAGGGGGAAAGCGAGGCGGCCTTCGTGGCACGCCGGGCCGCCGAACTGGAGGCGATGATTCTGCGTGAAGACCCGGAAACGGTGGGTGCATTCATCGGCGAGCCCGTGCTTGGCACGGGGGGCATCATACCTGCCCCCGATGGCTATTGGCCGGCTATTCAGGCAGTGCTGAAGAAGTACGACGTGCTCTTGATTGCAGACGAAGTCGTCACCGGTTTTGGGCGCACCGGACAAATGTTCGGTTCGACGCTTTATGGCATCGAGCCGGATCTGATCACGGTGGCAAAAGGGCTAACTTCAGCCTATGCCCCGTTGTCGGCGAGCATTGTGAGCGAGAAGGTGTATGCAGTCATGGAAGGTGCGACGTCGAGCGTTGGCAGCTTCTCGCATGGCTACACCTATTCGGGCCATCCAATCAGCGTGGCTGCCGCAAACGCTGTTCTCGACATTGTCGAGGCCGAAAACATTCCCGCGAAGGCGGCATCCAACGGCGCCTACATGCTCGATCGCTTCAAGGATCGATTTGGCGATTTGCCGTTCGTGGGCGAAGTGCGAGGCGTCGGTATGCTGGCCGCGATCGAGTTCGTTTCTGATCCAGAAAAGAAGCTGCGTTTCGATCCGGCCTTGAAAGTCGGTGCACGCATTTCGCAGGCAGCGCGCGATCGCGGACTGATTGCGCGCGCAATGCCTCACGGCGATATTCTCGGTTTTGCGCCGCCGCTGACGATGACCCGAAGCGAAATCGACGAGATGGTCGACATCACCGGGAGGGCTATCGATCAAGTCACGCGCGAGCTGAGCAAATCAAGCTGACTTTGATAAGTCGCGGGATCAGATTGGAAATTTACCTGACCCAGGATTCGTTCCATCAACGTGACCTTGAACATGACAGCCACTCCTATTCTCGAAATCCACGATCTGAAAAAACGCTTCGCAGCAGATCTGGTTCTGAACGGTATCAATCTAAAGGTGAAGCAGGGCGAAGTCATTTCTCTGATCGGATCGTCTGGGTCGGGTAAAAGCACACTGCTTCGCTGCATCAATTTTCTCGAGATGCCGACTTCCGGATCGATTAGTTTGCGCGGCCAGACCGTCAAGATGGAGGCCGACCGTAAAGGCGTTTTCAGATCGGTCAATTCAGCGGCGATTCCCGAGTTCAGGAAACAGATCGGTATGGTCTTCCAGAACTTCAATCTCTGGCCACATCGAACCGTGATTCAGAACGTGACCGAAGCGCTGAGATTTGTCAAAAAAATGAGCTGCGGCGAAGCGGAGGTGATTGCCATGGAAATGTTGGCAAAGGTCGGGATGGCAGAAAAGCGCAACGCCTACCCATCCCAGCTTTCGGGCGGGCAACAGCAGCGCGTCGCCATCGCTCGATCCTTGGCAATGAAGCCGGGTGTCGTGCTCTTCGACGAACCGACTTCCGCTCTCGATCCGGAACTGGTGGGCGAGGTCCTCAAGGTCATTCGCAAGCTTGCGGATGAAGGCAATACGATTCTGCTGGTCACCCATGAAATGCGCTTTGCCCGTGAAGTATCGTCCCGAGTGATTTTTCTGCATCAGGGGAAGATTGAGGAAGACGATACGCCGGAGGCGATCTTCACCTCTGCAAAATCTGGTCGAGTGCGTAATTTTTTGTCGCAACACTAGCCGCTAATCTGATTGGCCTGGTGAATATTAAAACGTTGATCACTGTTTGGAGAAAACTGTATGAAATGGTCTTTTCTCTCGCTCCTTATGGGCGCCGCAGTATTGGTCTCGACTTATGCCCCTGCTCAGGCAGCTACCTTGTCAGTCGGGACAGAGGGCGACGCACCTCCCTTCAGCATGGCTGATGCCAGTGGTAACGTAACCGGTTATGACGCCGACGTCGCGAGTGCGATCTGCACTGAATTGAAAATGCAGTGCAAATTCGTTGTCCAGTCCTTCAATACGCTGATTCCCTCGCTTTCGGCGGGTGAATTCGACGTGGTCATCTCAGGGTTGGGAATAACGGACGCGCGCAAGAAGCAGATCGACTTTTCGATTCCCTATGCGGGCGTCACGAAGTACTTCGCGGTCAAAAAGGGTTCGCCCCTCCTGCAGGCAACGTCGCTCGACGCGATAGGAAAAGCGCTCGACGGAAAATCCGTGGGCGTCGTCAATGGCACGACCTACGCGAAGTATGTGGCTAAACACTTCGCCAATGCCGACATCAAATCCTACGACTCGGTGAATCAGATGGTAAGCGACCTGAAAAGCGGCAGGCTCTATGCAGCGTTCAGTGATTCCCCGACGTGGGCCGACGTGATGAAGACTCCGAGCGGCGCGGCGATTACGCGTGTCCCTGTTGCTGTCAGGCAGAAAGAAGATCCTGAAATTCTCGGCACGGGGATGGGTGTTGGAATCCGGAAGGGCAATGCTGAGTTCAAGAAGCGCGTGGACACTGCGCTGTGCACGTTGATCAAGGATGGCACGATGAAGAAAATCAGCATCAAATGGTTTCAGGAAGATTACACGATCCCGTGTGCGCCTTGACGTTTAAAGCAAACCGGACTCGCGGGTGTGATCTATTGGTTCCGCCTGCATACGATCAATAAAAGTTTGGACGTGACCCGCCGCGATGCTGATCGAAACCCTAAAGTTGCTGACTCAACAAGGCTGGCTGACATCGATTCTCAAGGGCAGTATTGTCACCATCCTTCTTGGACTACTGGGCATGCTGATCGGCATCGCCATAGCGGTACCACTCGCAATTGCCCGATGGCGAAGGATTCCGATTCTGTCTCCTGGGGTCGATGCTTTCACTGGAGTGATTCGCAGCATTCCAGGGCTACTGGTAATTTATTTACTGTTTTTCGGTTCGGTTGAAACAGTAGATCGAATTGGCGCCTTTTTTGGCTTTCGAGACGAATTGCGTTCAGCCTACAGCTTTATCATGGGAACACTGTCGATTGCTGCGATTTCAGCCGCCTATTCGATCGAGGTACTGCGAGGAGCGCTGCAGGCAATTGCACCCGGGGCTATCGAGGCAGCGCGAGCGCTCGGCTTTTCTCGCCTGACGACCTATCGGCGTGTGATCGCACCACTCATGTTCCGTTATGCACTGAGCGGCCTGAACAATGTTTGGCAGATGACCATAAAGGACACGTCTCTGGTTTCTGTCGTGGGTTTGCAGGAGCTCATGCGGATCTCGGCGATTGCAGCGGGTATTACGCACAGTCCGCTCTTGTTTTACATGATCGCCGGCTTTGTTTTCCTGTTCATTACCTGGACGAGCCAACGAGCGTTCGCTTTTCTCGAGCGAAGCCTGAACCGTGGATTTGTAGGAGGTAGGTGATGGATGAACTGATTGCCATGTCCTTGCCCTTGCTGTTTCAGGGAGCAAAGGTCACCTTGATGATTGGCCTGGCTGGCGTCGTTGCCGGCTTTCCCCTCGGGGTGCTGCTTGCGCTTTTGCGGATCGGTCCTCGGCGCATGCTTGCGGCATTGGGCGACGCATACAGCGCATTTTTTCGCGGCACGCCGATGCTCGTCCAGATCTTTATCATCTACTATGGCTTCGGTCAGGTGCAGTTCGTGCAAGATACGACTGTCCTGTGGTGGCTATTCGGTGACAGCCTGCACTGCGCGATGATGACAGTGCTTCTGAATACCGTGGCATATACCTCGGAGATTTTCCGCGGTGCATTTCTCGCGGTGCCCAAGGGGGCAATGGAAGCCGCCCTCGCATCCGGCATGTCGCCTGGCACTGTCTTGCGTCGGATCATGTATCCGCTTGCGCTACGCCAGGCGCTTCCGGCATACGGCAATGAGGTGGCCATTGTGATCAAGGAGTCCAGTCTGGCGTCGACCATTACAGTACTGGAAATCACGGGGCAGGCGAAACGCCTGATGAGCGAGACCTTCGCCATTATCGAAATCTTCGCGATAGCCTCGGCGTTGTACCTGCTGATTAATTTTTTCGCGCTGCTTGCGGTACGACTTGTCGAGCGACAGCTTTCAAACAGCGATGCAACGGCGCACCGACCCGCAATAATTTGAGCGCGAAGTCAGTTCGCGACGTGGCGTGGCAGGCGCCTCAGCAATCTGGAACGCTGGGGAGCGCTTCGCCACTATTCATCGACGATGTCGGAAAAGTCGATTGGCACGGAGAAGCCGACCTTGACCCGATCCATGATCACCATGGTTTTGAATCCCTTGATATCGGGATTTTCATAGAAGAATTTGCGCGTGAACTGCTCATAGTCCTCCATGCTTCGGGCCGTGACGATCAGGAGAAAGTCGGAATCGCCGGTCACGTAAAATCCGTTCATGACCTCGGGGGTCTGCCGGATCGACTGCTTGAAGCGATCGACAATGTCCGCTCTTTCCCGCTCCAGCGTTACCATCACCACGATCGAAATGGGTCTGCCCACGGCCTTGGGTTGAACAATCGACACATCCGCTTCAATCACGCCGTCCGCGCGAAGTCTCTTGAGGCGACGCTGCACGGCCGTCGGCGATAACCCGGCTGCGTTGCCGATTTCCTCGGACGTCAGGCGATTATTGTGCTGGAGTAGGCTGAGTATGTTGGCGTCGATGCGGTCGATAGACATCTGTCTTGGCCTTCGGAAAGCGGGAATTCGACCGGGTCCGGTCATTTTGTCGAGTGTGCATTCACCGAAAAGCAAATGGACACGCACAACAGAGGCTTGCGTACTTGACTGCGAAAGTCACATCGGCATCTCGTCGTTGAGCCGTCGCCTCCGCTATCAAAACGCCGACGCGCGGCGGTGATGGCAGAGGACACGAAAGAAGTGCTCTGGATCATGCGCGTGGAGCAGCGCAGAATCGCGGGGGAAATGCAGGTCCACCAAGCGCGATAGCCAGAACCGCAATGCCGCTCCTCGGAGCACTGCGAGCAAGTAATGCCGCTCCAGCGATGTCAAAGGGCGGACGCGCTCGTACGCTTCGACGAACGCACGGGACAAGGCGGGCAGCAGTGCCCCGGACCGGAGATCGATACACCAGTCGTTCAGGCACACCGCCACGTCGAATATCACTACGTCGGTTCCCGCGAAGTAAAAGTCGAAGAAACCCGTCAGCTTCTCGGCCCCTGTTGCATGGCCGGTCTCTGCCGCACGCGCGAACAAGACGTTATCGCGGAAAAGATCACCGTGTACGGGGCCTCGAGGTAGTCCCCGGTAATGACTATCATTGGCCAGCGCGCGCTGGAATTGCAGCTCGTCGAGAAGAACGTCGCGTCTTTCGTCGTCAAGCAACGGTGCGATCCGATCAGCGGCCCAGAACCACCAGTCATAGCCTCGCGAGGGGATTTGCTCCATTGAGAAGTCGTGACCGGCTTGATGCATACGCGCCAGCATCTCGCCGACCTGATCACAATGTTGCCGCTCCGGGTCGAGGCAATGCCGCCCATCCAGTTTGGTCACGAGACAAGCGGGTTTCCCGTTCAGTTCGAACACGATACGACCGTCGTCATCGGCCCTTGGCTCCGGTACGGGAATTCCCTTTCGTGCCAAGTGCTGCATCCAAAGCAGGCTGAACGACAACTGCGTATCGCCCAGGCGCTCGAACAGCGTGAGCACGAATTCACCGGCGCGCGTCGTCAGAAAATAGTTGGTGTTTTCGATTCCGCTTGGAATACCGCGCAGCGATATCACCTCTCCCAGTGCCAGCGGCGCGATGAAAGCTGAAGCTTCTTCCTCGGAGACCGGAGTGAATACAGCCATGGCAACCCTCTCTCAACGGATCAACGGCCTCAGGCGTTCCAATGCCGGGCGATGAATGCCATCACCTCGTCGGCCGACGGCGCGATGACCTCACAGCGCCGGGGGCGTCGTTCGAGGTCGGCCACCGCTGCCGGCCGCGGCACGGTTTGGCCGATCGCCTCGTGAATGATGTCTGCGAATTTCAGCGGCAATGCGGTCTCCAGCACTACCGTGCGAATGCCCGGCCGAAGATGTTCGCGCGCAACTTTGACGCCGTCGGCGGTGTGCGGGTCGATAATGGTGCGATGGTGTTCCCAGGTCTCGGCGATGGTGCGCAGCCTGTCCGCATGCGTACTCTTGCCCGACACAAAACCGTAGCTGGAAATGCGCGATGTCTCTTCTGCGGTGAGCGTGAACTGGCTACGCTGCGCAAGCGCCGTGCCGAACAACTGCGCGACACGTTGAGCATCCCGGCCCAGCAGGTCGAATACGAAGCGTTCAAAGTTCGATGCTTTTGAAATGTCCATCGACGGGCTGGACGTCACCATTGTTTCGCTGCTCGCGCGAACACGGTATCGGCCGGTCTTGAAGAATTCGTCGAGCACATCGTTCTCATTGGTCGCCAACACCAGCTTATCGATGGGCAGGCCCATCATGCGGGCGACGTGGCCGGCGCAGATGTTGCCGAAATTGCCGGACGGGACGCAGAACGAGACGCGATCGCTGTTCTCATTCGTTGCCTGGAAATAGCCGGCAAAGTAATAGACGACCTGCGCGAGCAGGCGCGCCCAGTTGATCGAATTCACCGTGCCGATGCTGTATTGCCGTTTGAAGGCCAGATCGGCGGAAACCGCCTTGACGATGTCCTGACACGTGTCGAAGCTGCCCTCGATCGCGAGGTTGTGGACGTTCTCGTCCTGCAGGCTGAACATCTGCGCCTGCTGGAACGGACTCATGCGGCCATGAGGGCTCAACATGAACACTCGGACATTGCGTTTGCCGCGCATCGCGTATTCCGCCGCGCTGCCGGTGTCGCCGGAGGTCGCGCCGAGGATATTGAGCTGCACGCCGCGACGCCCCAGCTCGGATTCGAACAGGTTTCCGAGAAGCTGCATTGCCATGTCCTTGAAGGCGAACGTCGGGCCATTGGACAGGTTCAGCAAGGCGATCGAGTCGTCGAGCGTGCGCAAAGGAACGATCTGCGCCGAGCCGAAGACTTCCGGAGTGTAGGTGCGGCCGATGATGGCACGTAGTTCGTCGGCCGGAATATCGTCGATATACAGCGAGAGAATCTCGAAGGCGAGTTCGACATACGTCAAGTCGCGCCAACGCCGGAGCGTTGCGTCATCGACCTTGGGGTAGGCGGCGGGCACGTATAGGCCACCGTCCGGTGCCAACCCTTCCATCAGGACCTCGGAAAACCGCCGATCGGCGCTGGCGCCTCGGGTCGAGACGTACCTCATGACATCGCTCCTGTTAATAGATTTCAATAAAACGGAAACGCTTTACAGCGGGATGTGGCAGTTGTATTCAACAACCGTCGAGGCCCCGCCAAAATGGTCATGCGCGCGCTTGATGAGGGCCGTGCGAGAACGCTCGACATGGCGAAGGGCGGGTCCGTCGCACCCGCCGCGAGTCGTAAGCGACTAACGGAACAGTGCCAACAACATGCGCTGTCACATCATTTCCGGAATCTTGATGGACGTGCCGTCCGTGAAACGGCTCAATCGGTAAGGAGAAACATCCATCAAGGGTTTCGCGCCCGTGACCATATCGGCAACCAGTTCTCCAGCCGCCGGGCCCAACGCGAACCCATGACCGCTGAATCCGGTGGCGACGTAGAATCCCGGAAGTGTCGCGATATCGGAGATGATGGGAATGAGGTCGGGCGTCGTGTCGATCGCCCCGGCCCAAGCATGCACCACCCGCAGGTCGCCCAACTGTGGGATAGCGCGCTTGACGTTGTCCAAAGCAACTTTCACGAACTCGAGATCGGGCTTGGGGTCGAGCACACGGCAGCGTTCAAACGGAGAGGTCTGGTCGAATTGCCAAGTTGCCGATGCCTCGGGACCTTCGAACCAGGGCGTTGCAAGGCGGTACTTGAGCTTCTTGCCAATGTCGTTCCGATAATTGCGGTAATACCGCAACGCGTGTTTCAGGCCAAGCGGCGCCAAGTCGATGCGCCCAAAACCCGGAACAGCCAGCGTATATCCGCCATCCAGGCGGCGACGAAGTGCAAACCCGGGACCGCTGAAGCAACCGTTGACCACGTTTGCTGCGACGGACGTACGCATAGCCGTTCCAATGACGTTGACGGCTGGGAGGTCGATTTCGTGACGCCTGCAAAAGCGTGAACTCCACGCACCTCCGGCGCATACCACCGTGCTCGCCTTGATCAGGCCGCGCTCTGTCCACACACCGCTAACGCGCCCTGCACTGAGTTCCAAACCACGTGCCGCGCAATTTTGATAGAGCAGGGCACCCCGGCGCTTCGCGCCCTCGGCAAGGGCCGGGGCTGCACGCGAAGGCTCAGCGCGGCCGTCGTCGGGCGACCAAACCCCACCAGCGTACCGAGGACCGCCCTGGGGCGCACGGCTGTTGACCTCGCTCGAACTGAGCATATGACTGACAAACCCGATCTCGCGCGCTTGCCTGCACCAGGCTTCCCATTGAGCGATGGCTTTTGCGTCGTCGCTGACATAAAAAATACCTTCGCGGCGAAAGCCCGGGTCGATCTGAATTTCGTCTCGCAATTCACTCCAGCGACGAAGGCTGCGCATCGCAAGAGGCAGTTCGAAGATGTCGCGGTTCTGCTGGCGCACCCAGCCCCAGTTGCGCCCGGATTGCTCCCCGCCCACGATGCCTTTGTCGACCAGTGCGACAGAGACACCGCGTCGCGCCAATTCGTACGCGGTGGATGTCCCGATGATCCCGGCGCCGATCACAACCACCTCGGCTGCACCCGTAAATTCAGGGGTGTCGTACACCTCTTCGATTCTAAGCATCACAAACTTCCATCGTTCGATTGACAGCGTACCCGTTCATGCCACGGCTCCGGTGCCACCGTCATGCGCGTGCGGGTCCTCGGCGCGGTGCGTCAATACGTGCCGCAGAAATTCCCGGGTCCGCGCTTCGCGTGGCGAACCCAGTACGTCGTTGGCATTGCCCTCTTCGATGATGAGGCCAGCATGCAGGAAGCACACGCGATCGGCCACTTCACGGGCAAAGCCCATTTCGTGCGTGACGACCAGCATTGTCATCCCTTCGCGCGCCAGCGTGCGCATCACGCTCAGCACTTCGCCCACAAGTTCGGGGTCCAGCGCTGAAGTGGGCTCGTCGAATAAAATGGCCCTCGGCTTCATCGCCAGCGATCGCGCGATCGCCACCCGTTGCTGCTGGCCGCCCGACAGTTGATGGGGATAAGCATCGATTTTCTGGCCGAGTCCAACCTTATGCAGCAACTCGATCGCCTCGCGTCGCGCCTGCTCGACCGGCTCGCGCTTGACATGCACCGGCCCCTCCATCACGTTTTCCACGGCGGTACGGTGCGGGAACAGGTTGAAGCGCTGGAACACCATGCCGACTTGAGTGCGAAGCTGATTGATATGGCGTGAGCGCTGCTCGACTATCTGATCCAGCAATTTGATCTCGCCCGAATCGTACGACTCCAGGGCATTGATGCATCGAAGCAGCGTCGACTTGCCGGAGCCCGATGCCCCGATCAGACACACCACCTCGCCCTCGTTCACCTTCAACGTAATGCCTTTGAGCACAGGCACGTCGCCAAAGCTCTTATGTACGTCCTTGATCTCGATCATTTGCCGCCTCACTTCACCTTGTGTTTACCGAAGCGCCGCTCGAGCGCCTTCGTCAAACTCATCAACGGAAGGCTCATGGCGAGATATCCGATCGCCACGAGCGTGTAGACCTCAAGATTCTGGAAGGTCGCGGCCGCGATCAGTGAGCCTTGACGCGTCATCTCGGAGACGGTGATCGTCGATGCCAGTGACGAATCCTTGAGCATCGACACGAGCGTGTTGCTATAAGGCGGCAAGGCGACCTTGATGGCTTGGGGAAGAATCACCCGCGTCATCGTCTTGATGCGCCCCATTCCGATGGATTGGGCTGCTTCGTATTGACCCGGATCAACGGATTCGATGCCGGATCGAATGATTTCGGCGACGTACGTGGAGTACCCAAACGCCAAGCCGATGATGCTCGCCTGCAAGGCACTCATTTGTAGCCCGATCGAGGGCAGTACAAAGTAGATATAAAACAGCAACACGATCATCGGCAGCCCCCGCACCACGTTGATCAACGTGGTGGCCGCGCGCCTGACCGGCGCGTGCCGCGACATCTTCAGAAGCGCCCAAACGAGACCCAGCACGGTACTGAGAATCAGGCAGCTGATCGTGATAAAGACGGTCATCCCGGCCCCTTGCAGCAGGATGGGGACAAAATCGACCATGTCGCTCCAACGCATGTTTCGCCTTTCCAATAATCGTTTGTACTTAAAGACCGGCGCCGTTTTTAATTGTAGCTATCAAGAGCGGATGATCTCGATAGCTACGCTCGGACTATGCGGCAGACCGGCCGTCTCCTTACCCAACGGTCATACTCATGCGCATCTGGCAAGTCGGATCGAGTCCCATTCGATCCGACCGAAGACGCGCATCACTATGCCCTCCTGTCATCGTCCATCGACATCCGGCACGTCAATCCACGTAATTCCATTTCTTCAGGATCTTGTCCAACGTTCCGTCCGCCTTGATCTTGGCCAGCCCGTCGTTGATCTTTGACAGCAAGGCGGCATTTCCTTTCTTGACGCCGAATGCAATCGGTACCTTTCGAAGCGGTTTGAAGCCATCGACGACACGACAACCCTGCAGCGTACCGGCAGCCTCCTGTGCCTTCCAGATCGGATAATCATTGAATCCTGCCGTAATGCGACCAAGCGTGACATCACGGGCCATATCGGCGGCAGTGTTATACAACTTCACTTCCTTGAAGATGCCGAGCTTCACAAGCTCGTCCGAGGTTTCCTCGCCGGCGCCGGCGCCGATCACCGTGCCTTTCAGATCGTCAATTGTCCGATAGGTATTCTTATCGGAGGCGCTGACGATGATCCCCTTGCCAAAAAAAGCCACGGGTTGAGAGAAAGCGATCACCTCTTCTCGCTTCGGCGTCGGTGTCATACCGGCCACGATGAGGTCGATCTTGTCGGAAACGACTGACTGGATCAATGCGGAGAATGGAATGACATTGAACGACACGTCGAAGCCCTCGCGCTGCCCAATTGCGCGAATGACATCCGGCATGACGCCTTCAATCTGATTTGTCTTGATGTTCAAGAACGCGTTGGGAACGCTGGACGGCGTGGTTCCGGCGGAAACGTTGATTTGCGCTGCCCATGCCTGGCTGGCTCCGCAGACCGTTGCTACGGCTACGGCGGCAGCAACGAGAATGCGCTGGAAGAAACGGACGTGCTTCCCCGAAGCACTTTGCGGCGTATATTGGAACATGGTCTATCCTTGAGAAAATTGCTTCATCCACGTGCGGCAAAAGCATGCATACAAGACGTTCGGCCTCCTTCACACCCCGGTGTCAAGCAACGAGCAAAACCATTCATTGCGGTGTCGATCAACTTCTACCCACCGTCACATTCGATCAAAATCGATCAGCACGCTCTTGTATCGCATGCTGGCTTCCAGCGCTTGGCGCCCGAGATCTTTCCCGATACCCGACTGTTTGAATCCCCCGGTGGGAATAATCATGTCCCCGCTGCGACCATAGCGATTTATCCAGACGGTACCAGCAGCAATTCGGCGCATAGCGCGCATCGCTTGCCCAATGTCGCTCGTATGGACACCCGCACACAACCCGTATGTCGGGTGGCCGGCAAGTGCGATGCCTTCATCCTCGTCCTCAAAGGTCTGAACGGTCAGCACCGGACCGAACAATTCCTGCTGCACCGCCGGCGTCGAATCGGTCACATTCGCCAGGAGGGTCGGTCGGTGGAAATAGCCGCCGTCTGTATCTTCGAAGTAGCCACCTCCGAAGATGAGTTCGGCGCCGCTCGCTAGACTCTCGTCGATGAGGGACTCTATCCGATCAGCTTGGCTTCGGCTGATGATGGGTGAATAGTGAGTCGTGCTCCGCCATAGTGGCCCTGGGGCGATATTCGCCAAGTTGCGCTGTACCGCTTCGAGCAGCGGCTCGGCGATGCGCCTGTGCGCGATAAGCCGCGTACCGGCAACGCATGCTTGGCCCCCATTGCTGGTGAATCCTCGCGCTATACAGCGCGCTGCGTGCTCCAAGTCCGGTACTTGTTCGAACACGAGTTGGGGGCTTTTCCCGCCCAGCTCGAGCGTCACGGGCTTCGTGCCATGCAAAGCCGCGTCGCTCATGATCGCAGCACCGGTTCGCGTGGAACCGGTGAAGCTGATCTTCGAAATATCGGGGTGGCGGGTAATCGCGGCTCCGGTCGTTGCACCACGGCCGTTCACCACGTTGAAGATGCCGGGCGGCATGCCCGCTTCGACTGCCAGTTCCGCCAACCTGAGCGTAGAGAACGGCGTCAGTTCCGACGGCTTCAACACGACCGCGTTCCCGGCGGCGAGCGCGGGTCCGCACTTCCAGGAGCACATCGACAGCGGGAAATTCCACGGTGTGATTGCACCGATCACCCCATAGGGTTCCGATGTCACGAATCCCGCACTTTCGCGGCGCGTTGCCGCGAACTCGCCGCCAAGTTTGTCGGCGAGCTCAGCGAAAAAGCGGATCGCCTCTGCGGTAAATGGCACATCGGATGCGTACGCCTCGGCGACGGGGCGCGTCGAGCTGACCGCCTCCAACTGCGCGAGGCTCACAGCATTCCGATCGATTAAATCTGCCCAGCGACTCAGTACTCTCGCTCGCTCGCGTGGCGGTTGCGTTGCCCAGTCGCTCGTCTTCCATGCCTGCACCGCGGTGCTCACCGCATAGTCAATAGTGTCTGCGGAGGCATCGGGGATATGGCCGAGCAACTGACCGTCGGAAGGTCGGTAAACAGCGATCGGCGTCTCATTGGTTGAATAGTACCTGCCGCCAATGAAATGCCCCTGAGGCAACGAGACTGTAGCCGGATCAAAATCGAGTGGCGGGGTAGACATGCTCGACCTAACCTCAAAATCTGGAGTAGCGGCGACGCCAGGTTTCATTCCCCACGTCACCGCAAGTTGCACGGCTTGTCAGGCGCGGGACATGCAATGAACAAGCATCTGATGGCGTTCATTATATTGATCGTTCAGTGAATTGCTAGCGATCAAAAAAGAAATCGGGAAATTTTCGTTGTGCGGTGCGGTAGGGTTCGTTTGCCGCCAGTCAATCCAAATGCCGCTCACGCGGCAATGGCGACAGTCAGTTGAGACTGACCATCGTGCGCTGCGTCGCAAGGCGAATCGGCGATGCGGCAAGTCGTCGTGCCCGACTCCGGTGCCTCACGAGCAAGAGCGCGGGACTCACAAATGAACGACTGGTGGCTGCGTGTTCATGACCCACAGCACGCGCGCCATCTCGTTGCTCTCGTTGCGCACGCTGTGCGGCACAGTGCTCTCGAACTGGAAGCTATCGCCAGCGCGCAGCACGGCGCGGCGGTCACCGACATTCAGGACGATTGTGCCTTCGAGCACGAGCCCTGCTTTTTCACCCACGCCAACGAGCACTTCATCGGACCCTGCTCCTGCTGGGAGCAGGATGATCATCATCTTGAGGTCATGATTTCCGTGCGGCGACAGTAGCTCTTTTTGCACGCCTTGCTTGCCGACGTCGAACAGCGGCCGCTCGGTCGCCTTGCGCACGAAGTCGCCGACGATCGGATCCGACGCTGCGTCATCGTCCTCCAGCAGCGCGGAAAGCGGTACCGACAACGCCTGCCTTAGGCGCTCGAGAATTCGCACCGACGGATTCGCCTTGTTGCGCTCGACCTGACTCACCGTACCGACCGACACACCGGCGCGCATGGCAAGTTCGTTGACGGACAATCCTTGCTCGATGCGCAGGGCCCGTAGGCGGCCTCCGACGTCAGAATGATGCAGTTCAGTTACGTCTTTCTTCCTCACCGGTGCTGGCTTCATGCAAACCTCTGTTGAAACGGTTCAATACCCTTCCCGGGGCGCATCGCAGTTGACCTTCATTCGCTGGCTCGCTCGTGCCGGCATTCGACCCGAGGCGGCGCGACCTCCCGTCAGCGCGATGAACGGGAAGAATCTCTTGATCATTATATTGAATAGTGCCATATTTTGCCGAACACTCGACTGTGACTCTATCGCAGTTAACAACGATGCACCGACCCGCTTCGCGGCGATGGATCTGTCGAGGCCGACATGCCGCTGCAGGAGTTCTCGTGTCCACACTATCCGTAAAGAATGCACCGACCTACCGTGCTTTCGAGTCCACCGACATCATTGCTGCGCATGCACTGTCACTGGCCGCCGGCTGGCCCCATCGAGCGGAAGATTGGCAATTGATGTTCGCCGCCGGCAGCGGGTTCGTCGCGCAGGATGACGGCGAAGTGATCGGCACGGCACTCTGCTGGCAGTGCGGTACCGATGGTGGCACGCTCGGCCTGGTCATTGTGTCTCCCGAAGCGCAGGGGCGCGGTATCGGCCGGCAGTTGATGGAACTGGTGCTCGAGGTGCTCGGTAACCGCGTCACGTTCCTACATGCTACGCCCGCCGGCAAGCCGCTCTACGAAAGACTCGGTTTCGAAGCGTGCGGCACGGTCGATCAGCATCAAGGCGCCGTCAGCAATGTCCCGCGCGTCACGCCCCCGGCTGGAGAGCAACTGCGTTCGCTGAAACGCGACGACGTACCACTGGTCATCGAACTTGCGTCGCGTGCGAGCGGGCTGGATCGCAGCCAAATCATCCCCGTACTGCTCGATGTTGCGCAGGGTGTCGTGCTCGAACGCGCCGGTGAATTAGTGGGTTTTGCGCTGTTTCGCCGCTTTGGTCGCGGTTACGCAATTGGTCCCGTCGTGGCAGCACACTCGCCAGGCGATGGGCGAGCGAAGGCGCTGATCGCCCACTGGCTCGCGATGTACTCCGGCGAATTCGTGCGCATCGACGTGCCAAGGGAGGGCGGCCTCACCGATTGGTTGAACGCGGTTGGCGTGAAGCGCATCGACACGGTTGTGAAGATGGTGCGCAATGAGCCGGCAGAGCGGCACAGCGGCAAACCGGACGCGATATATGGCGTATTCGGCATCATCAATCAGGCGATGGGGTAAGCGGCGATGACCGTGCTATACAAGTCCGATCCGGTGCGAGGTGCGGTATGGGCCGAGCGCTTCGCTCAACTCGCCCCAGACCTTGCGTTTCGCATATGGCCGGACATCGGCGACCCATCCGCGATCCGCTATTTAATTGCCTGGCAACCGGATGATCTCCCCGTCACGCTGCCCAATCTGGAAGTCGTGTTCTCAATTGGTGCGGGCGTCGACCAGCTCGATCTCACCCGCATTCCCACCCATCTGCCCGTCGTACGCATGATCGAGCCAGGCATTGTCGACGGCATGGTCGAGTACGTCACGGAAGCGGTGCTCGCGATTCATCGCGATCTGTTCGATTACGCGCTGCAGCAACAGGTACGCGTTTGGAAGCCGATGCCGCTGCGGCCGGCCGCCACACGGCGCGTTGGTGTGCTGGGGCTTGGCGTGCTCGGGACCGCGGTACTCGAACGACTGCGACTCTTCGGGTTCGCATGCGCCGGATGGAGCCGTTCGCGGCGGGACATCGAGGGCGTTGAATGCTTCGCTGGCGACGCCGCACTCGATGCGTTTCTCGCGCGCACCGACGTGCTCGTTTGCCTGGTCCCGCTCACCGACGCGACACGCGGTTTGCTTTCCGAACGCATTTTTTCCGAGTTACCCGAAGGCGCGTCGATCGTGCATGTAGGCCGCGGGCCGCAGCTGGTAGCGGGCGATCTGCTCGATGCAATGGAGCGCGGTCACATTCATAGTGCGGTCGTCGACGTAACTGATCCGGAGCCCTTGCCTCCAGACCACCCGCTTTGGATTCAGCCTCGGGTACGCATCACACCGCATATCGCGAGCGCGACGTGCGCCGTTACAGCCGCCGACGCAGTGCTGGAAAACCTGCGCCGTCACTGGGCGCGCAAACCGATGATCGGTGAAATCGATCGGGCGCGCGGATATTAAGGCCATCGAACTGCTGTTGCCACGCAGCACAAACTCATGCACAGGAAGCGTTCCAATGAGCATCAATCTCGAACAGCAAGCGCGCGCACTGATTCGCGCGGAGAATTTCATCAATGGGCAATGGGCCGCCGCGGCGAGTGGACGTCGCTTCGCGGTGATTGATCCCGCTACTGGAAAACTGATCGCCGAGGTAGCCGATAGCGGCCCCGCCGATGCGCGTGCCGCAGCAGACGCCGCCGCCGCGGCGTTGCCTGCGTGGCGCGCGATGCTACCCAAGGAACGCGCGGCCATACTGCGCCGCTGGCATGCTCTCATCGTTGAGCAGCAAGATGCGCTTGCCGCGCTAATCTCTCTCGAACAAGGGAAGCCGCTCGCCGAGGGGCGCGGCGAGGTTGCGTACGGCGCTTCGTACGTCGCGTGGTTCGCCGACGAAGCCACGCGCATCTACGGCGACCTCATTGCTCAGCAGCAGCGCGGCAAGCGCATGAGCGCAATCAAAGAGCCGGTCGGTGTCGTGGCGGCTATTACGCCGTGGAATTTCCCGATGGCGATGATCGCGCGCAAGATCGCGCCGGCGTTGGCCGCCGGCTGCACCGTCGTCGCGAAACCTGCCGAAGATACGCCGCTCACCGCGATCGCGCTGGTCATGCTCGCTCATCAGGCGGGTGTGCCTGACGGCGTGCTCAATTTGATTTCAGCGTCGCGCGAGTCGACCGTCGAGGCCGTTGGCGAATGGCTCGCGGATGGGCGCGTGCGCAAGATCACCTTTACTGGCTCCACGCCGGTGGGTAAGTATCTCGCACGTGAGTCGGCCACCACGCTGAAGAAGGCCTCCCTGGAGTTGGGCGGCAACGCGCCGTTTATCGTATTCGAGGATGCGGATCTCGACGCGGCGGTGGCGGGCCTCCTTGCGGCTAAGTTCCGAAACGGCGGCCAGACCTGCGTCAGCCCTAACCGCGTGTACGTTCAGCGTAGCGTCTACGCGCGCTTTTCTACCCTGTTGAGTGCAAAGGTAGCCGAACTGCGCGTTGGTCCCGCCAGCGATGCGACTTCGCAGATCGGTCCGATGATCAACTTGCGTGCAATCGAGAAAATCGCACAGCACGTTGATGATGCAGTCGCAAACGGTGCGCGCGTGTTGACGGGCGGCAAGGCGCTCACTGAACTCGGACCGCGGTACTACGCACCAACGGTGCTCGCCGACGCAACATCGGACATGCTGCTTTTCAACGAGGAAACGTTCGGCCCGGTCGTGCCGCTCTTTCCATTCGATACGGAACAACAGGCCGTGCAGGCCGCGAACGATACGCCGTTCGGCCTCGCGTCGTACTTCTATAGCCAGGATATGCGTCGCATCGATCGCGTCTCGCGGGCGCTCGAGGCCGGGATCGTCGGTATCAACGAGGGCGCGCTGGCGTCGGAAGCGGCACCGTTCGGCGGCGTGAAGGAATCGGGTTATGGCCGCGAAGGGTCGAAGTATGGACTCGACGATTATCTGTCGATCAAATATCTATGTCAGGGCGGCCTGGAATGACGATGGATGCCTATCCGATCGAAATCGACTTTCCCGATATCTCCGCACATGCCTCTGGTAATACGGGCGTCCCTTACGTCTATACGTTTGATTCCGGTGTAACCGGCCCGCACGTGATGATCAACGCTCTGACACACGGTAACGAGGTGTGTGGCGCGATCGTCGTCGACGAACTGTTGCGCGCGCGGTTACGGCCCCGTCGCGGCAGCATGACGCTGTCGTTTGCGAACGTGGCCGCCTATGCGCGTTTCGATCCCGCAGTGCCGGACAAGGCCCGTTTTGTCGACCAGGACTTTAATCGGGTATGGGCCGCTTCGACGCTCGACGATCTCGCGATGCGCTCGTCGGAGCTTGATCGCGCCCGCGCAATGCGGCCAGTGCTCGACACCGTCGATTTGCTGCTCGATCTGCACTCGATGCACGAAAAGAGCGCGCCGCTGATCGTGGCTGGCCCGCTGCGAAAGGGCACCGAGTTCGCGATAGATTTGGGCACGCCAGGCACGGTCATCTGTGACGAAGGCCATCCCGAAGGACGGAGGATGCGCGATTACGGAGGCTTCGGCGATCAAACAAGCGCGAAAAGCGCCCTCCTCATCGAATGCGGGCAGCACTGGGAGAGGAGCGCGGTCACGGTGGCCCGCGACTGTACCGCTCGATTTCTCTTGCTGACAGGTGTGGCCGACAAAAACGATTTGCCGGCCGGATGGCTCGTAGCGCTTCCCGACGCAATGTCCGTTGTGCGTGTGACGGAACCGGTTGTTGCGCAGAGCATGGATTTTCGTTTCGCGGGGCCGTACACGGGCCTCGAAGTCTTCTCGAAGACCGGTACGGTGATCGGTTGGTCAGACGGACAGGCCGTTACCACGCCGTACGACGACTGCGTCCTCGTCATGCCGTCTCTGCGTCAATTGCGGCCGGGTGTGACCGTCGTGAGACTTGGCCGAACCTTACAGCGCATCGATCATTCGGTGCGCAAACTGGAGGAAGTAAAGTGAAAGTTGAACGAGACCTATCCAACGGTGCCATGCCCGAAATGCAGCGACTAGCAGCGCTGCAAAGCCGCCCTCGATCCTTCATCGATATGAAAGTATTCGCGTCGGATGCGAGCCAGGGTGTCGCATCTTGCGATTTGCCTAGTGATGATCGCTTCCAGTCCAGCCGCCGCTTACTGGATTTGCCACCAGGCCTGGTAACCGCTGGTGCCATTACGCTCGCACAAGACAGTGGGACAGTGTCGTTCCAGCCAGCAGACGAATTCGTCGTCGTCTCGGAAGGAGCGGTAACCTTCACGCAAGGTGAGCACGCGCTCATGCTGCGGCCGGGCGATAGCGCGGTGCTACGTCAGGGAGCGGCGTATTCTTGGGCAGCGACAGGGCCCACATCAATCATATTCATGCGTTACCAGAACGGCGGCAGTGCCGACGGCACCATCGTGCCGATCGACGGTGCCCCGCAGTTAGCGCCATCGGGCGCGCCCCTCGCGGAACTGCTACTCACGCCGACTCCCCAATGCCGCAATCAGACCGACTATCGTTCGGCCGACGGGCAATTTACCTGCGGGACCTGGGATTCAACTCCCTATCATCGGACCGCAATGCTTTACCACCATTACGAACTCATGTACCTGCTCGAAGGCAGTGTGACGTTTGTCGACGAAGCAGGTCGCCGTGCAACGTTTTCTCGCGGCGACATCTTTCTCGTCGAGCAAGGTGCGAAGTGCAGTTGGGAAAGTCTTGGGCACGTCGCAAAGGTATACGCGATTTTTCGTCCGGCGTGACGGCGCGAATCGTCCGCAAAATCTGTTCCTGACCGGCATGATGCTGTTGTCCGAAGTCGCGCGTCGTGAAGGGCTGTTCGACTGGGTCGCGACGCACGTCGTCAATCTCGCGCAGGGGTCGCCCCGGCGATTGTTCGCGCTCGTCTATCTGGTCGGCACCGTGACGACGATTTTTCTGTCGAACGATGCAACCGCGGTCGTGCTGACGCCGGCCGTCTTCGCGGCCGCCCGTCGCGCCAAGGCCGACCCGATGCCGCTGCTGTACATCTGTGCGTTCGTCGCCAACGCGGCAAGCTTCGTGCTGCCGATCTCGAACCCGGCGAATCTCGTGCTGTACGGTTCGCGCATGCCCGCGCTCGGCGAATGGCTGGCCCATTTCGCACTACCGTCCGTCGCGTCGATCGCGTGCACGTTCGTGATGCTTCGGATGACGCAGCGACATGCGCTTCGCGGCCGTTGCGCGTCGGGTTTGCCGGTGCTGCCGCTCACCGGCGGCGCGCGCATTGCGCTGGCCGGCATCGCGGTCACGGCCGTTGCGCTGATGGCGGTGTCGATGATGGATCGTCCGCTCGGGTTACCGACCGCGGTCGCGGGATGCGTCACCGCCGCGTGCGTCCTGTATCGGGATCGCGCGGCGTGCGTGCCGATCGTTCGCGAAATTTCATGGAGCGTGCTGCCGCTCGTCGCGGGATTGTTCGTGCTCGTCGAGGCGCTCGACCGGAACGGTGCGGTGCGCTCACTGGCCGGGCTGCTGCGCGCGTGGACGGCCAGCGGCGAGCAGGCTGCCGCAGCCGCATCGGGCATCGCGCTCGCGTCGAACCTGGTCAACAACCTGCCCGCCGGACTGATCGCGAGTTCGACGATCGGCGCCGCGCACAGTCCGCAGACGGTGATCGGCGCCATTCTCATCGGCGTCGACCTGGGCCCGAATCTGTCCGTCACCGGATCGCTTGCGACGATTCTGTGGCTCGCGGCGATCCGGCGCGAAGGGCAGCGGGTCGGCTTCGGGGAATTTCTCGCGGTCGGGGTGTGCGTGATGTTGCCGGCCTTGGTGGCCGCGCTGGTGACACGGCTCACGCTTGGCGCCTGACAAGCGACTAGTGCGTTGGAATCGGCGAACGCGAACATACGGGAAACCAGGGCTCTGCGCTTTCGAGGCGCGGGGTACCATACAATTCTCGTTTGAGCAAGATTTTCTTATCTTGAAACGGATCGGCAAAGCAGCAATCGAACTGCCGTCCCGGCTCGGGGCCGAGAACTCCGGGTTTCGCTACGTTACGGCAGGGAGCAGGCTGGTCACCCGTGCATCGCCATGCAGGCGTCTACTCAGTGATGCACGGGGCCCGGTTGCTGTTGTTGTGCGGCCCGACAGGCATCGCTGCCGTTGGCCGCATGCCGGCCGTGTTGCCGCCGGCTGGGGGCGCCGGAACGAGAATGATGCGAAACGTGCTTCATGTGCACGAAAATCAGCGCCCCCGTTCCATCTGAAGACTCAACGCTTTTCCGACCTGCCGGATTGCGTTTGCGCCGCCTGATGTCGCACGCATAAGCGCCGAAGTGTGCGTGGATGAACGTGGAAGCGTTCCGCTACCGAAGTAACGGAATGTGTTTCGAGCAGACGAAGTGCCTGGCGCTCCTGCGATTCGGTCAGCGCGGGTTTTCGTCCGAGCTTTGTGCCTCTGGCCCGTGCCGCGGCCATGCCGGCACGCGTGCGCTCGCTGATCAGGGCCCGCTCGAACTGAGCGAGTGCCGCCATCATATGGAATACGAGCATTCCCCCGGATGAGTCGGTCGAGATCGCTTCGGTAATGGACGCGAACTTGATTTTGTGTCGTTCGAGATACGAAATCAGGTCGACTAACTTGGATAAAGATCGGCCGAGCCGATCGAGCCGCCATACGACAAGCGTGCTCCCGGCCTTCAAGTGTTTGAGCGCCTGATCGAGTCCTGGACGGCTGAATCCCGATCCGGACAAGCCCTGGTCGGTGTAAATGATCTCGCATCCTGCGCGGCGGAGAGCGTCTTTCTGAAGGGCGAGGTTCTGCTCTTGAGTCGAGACGCGTGCGTATCCAATTTTCACGGTGAACTCACGCGGTTCTGAATGACGACGACTTGACACAGGCCATTCTCAAACATGGCTGAACTATGCATGAAAAATCGAGAAAACAATTGCAAACGTTTGCGGTGTCGTTCTTCATTTGATTTGAATTTGACGGGCCGGTTGTTGATTGGGAAATGAAAAGAAGTGTTAACGACGACGATATTGTAGTGGACAAAAAGGAACCTTTTTGTCCGGCCCGGCCGGGTCACGCAAAACTCTTATCGAAACAATGGCTTAGTCGATGGGCGGTGACCTTCTTCGTAGATTCTCACAAAGGTTCCTTTTTGGGTCGGCGTTCATGAACGCAACATGTGTGAGCGGTGCCGACGTTGAACGAGCGATGCGGCTTACCGGCACGGGGTGTGAAATGTTTTCGTCGGCAGATGGAAGGACCGCGTGGCATGAGCGTTGCGGCGGTGCGCTTGAACAGATTGCGCGGGACCTGGCTGAGCGTGCATTCGTCCTGTCTGAGGAGGGCGGCTACGGTGCAGGCAGCGACCTTGAAGGGAGGCAGCGGTATCTGCTCGCCCGCGAATGGGTCCAAACGCTCGGGCGCGGTGTGTCGCAATACACGCCGATGGCGCACGGCGGTTCCAAAGGAAGCGAGTTCGATAACGCTGTGCCGGGTTGCGATCTGGATGCGAGTGTGCGTCGCGACCTGCACATCGCAACAGCGGCCTATGAAGCGCTGAGCCGAGGCGATGTGGTGTTGCGGCGTCGGCCGATCCGCGGTCTCGGTGATCCAACGAAAGTTCTTTATCAAGAGTGTGAAACGCACCTTTCGTTTAAATCAAGTGACGGCCCCTTTCGGTCGGCGGACATATTCTCCGCGATGGAGCGTCTTGGGCTGACGAATCGGATTGATTGTCACGTCGTAGAGATGGCAATTGCCAGCTTGGCGAGCAATCCGGATTTGGCGCTGGGTGTGAACATTTCAGGGAAAAGCGCGGTAGAGACCAAATGGTGGGAGCCGTTGTTTATTTCTCTGGAGAAATTCCCTGATGTGGCATGCCGGTTGACGATAGAAATATCGGAGCGAGCGAAATGTGTGCCGAACCATACGCGCCGCTTTCGCAACCGATTGAGGCATCTGAAATGCCGGGTCGCGATCGATGATTTTGGCGCCGGATTCGGCTTGTCGTCCAGTATCGAGTTGCGCGAGCCGGATATCGTGAAAATCGACAGTTCGATCCTGCGTCGGGCGTCGGAAACGGGGGTGCGGAGGCTGCGTGGCCTTGTTCGGCTCGCAAGCGAGCTCGCGTCGATTGTTGTAGTTGATGGTGTGGAATCCGAAATGGATTTGCATATGGCCGGAGAGGCGGGCGCGCATTGGATACAGGGGGGCTATTTCGCCTGTCCGTTCGGCACCCGGATATAGATCCCCGACGTGTGCTCAGGAGACGCGAGGAAGGCATATGCAAGTTAAAGGGACGAGCAAGGATGCGGTGCTGCGCGAGGGGATGCTTTACTTCCTGCAGGAGAGCACGAAGCGGGTGCTGTCGCAGTTTGCGAGCGGACAGCTGCTGGACGATGTGGATGGTGCCTATAGCGGCGGTTTGATCGGCGGATTCTACGGAGGGCAGGCAGCGGTCGCGCAGCTCGGACGAAGACGGATGAGGGAAAGGATAGGCGCCCTCAGGTCGATTCGGTCACGCCGGGAATACAGGCGAATGATATTGACGATTTATTGCCTTGGAGTTCAGCACGGGAGGGCAATCCGAAGAGGCGAAGTATTGCCGACTTGAAAGGCCGGAGAGCTCGCGAGAAATGGTCGAGGGTGCAGGTTATGAGCGGTCCGATGGATGGCAGTTATTTAGAGCTGCTTAAGAAGAAGGAAAGGTTGCAATCGACGATCGATCTGGCCAGGCGGCGGGAGGTGTGCGGTGTTCTGCAAGAAATAGTGCATCGGATGACGACGTATGGAATATCGCTCGACGACATCGCGATGGCTTTGTACGCGGGCCGGGATTCGGGCAGGAAAGGCCGTAGGCGCGCACCCAAATACCTGGATCCGGAGAGCGGAAAGACGTGGGCAGGTGTGGGGCGTACGCCGACGTGGCTGCAGGGAAAAAATCTGGATGACTATCGATTGCCGACAGGCGGCGATTGATTGAGAGATGTGACGAGGGGTGTGTCGCCACGAAAACAGACGTGTGTCGGCGCGGGGCAAAACAGAACAGGAATCGCTGCGCCGGGGTGCGCGGTCTGGAGAAAACTAAAATGAATCGAATCTATCGGACGGTTTGGAATCGGGCGCTGGGACAGTTGGTGGTGGCGTCGGAGTTGGCGCGCGGCGACAGTGCCGGGGCAACCAACGGGCAAGGAACCGTGGGGGCCGTGTCGAAGCGGTTGTCTCTCAAGTCGCTGGTGCTGGCCTTGGCGTCGATCGGGTTGGCGGGCGGGGCGGCGCCAACACTTGCGCAGTCCAGTGGCTTGTACGTCAATGATGGAAGGGACAGTACTTGCTGGGGTATTTTTGACGGCGGGTCGGCAGGGCAGGTGATCAATGCAAACTGCGCGCTAGACCCGGCAACACAGACGAACGAGTCTCTGTTCTTCGGGCCTGCAGGCACAACCATCAGTGGCAGCCACGCATCTTACGGTCTTAGCCTGGGTGGCCAGCTATTCGTCAATTCCGGACGGATCGGGGTTACGGACATTGGCGGTGGTACCTATTCAATGCGA
This sequence comes from Burkholderia sp. 22088, assembly GCF_052045915.1. Taxonomy (NCBI): domain Bacteria; kingdom Pseudomonadati; phylum Pseudomonadota; class Betaproteobacteria; order Burkholderiales; family Burkholderiaceae; genus Burkholderia; species Burkholderia sp. 22088. The sequence continues at coordinate 192,256 of NZ_JBQEPY010000014.1, read as the reverse complement.
CTTGGCAGCGTCGCCACGCTGAATGGCGTCGCAGGTACGAATGCGATCGCAATCGGTTCTGCACAGTCCTCTGGTTCGGACGGATCTTCCAGCGCGGCTACTGTTGCGTCGGGAAGTCAGGCGATTGCGATTGGATCGGCTGCGTCGGCGACTGGAGGAAATTCGATCGTGATCGGCCAAGCGACGACGGCCAATTCGACGAACACCATTGCGATCGGCAAAGGAGCAAAAGCGACCGCGCCCAGCACCGCCGGAGGCGGGGTCTCGATTGGGATGGGTGCCGTGACGTCGGCTTGGCGGACAGTCGCGTTGGGGGAGAGTTCCGCCTCGACGCAGGTCGCTGCCACTGCTTTGGGAACCTATTCCCAGGCGACCAATACCGGTGCGACTGCGATAGGTGCGGTTCAAAACTCGACGTCGGCTACGACCGTAGGCGCGACGGCGAGCGGTGTAGGCGCGACGGCAATCGGCGGCGGTGCGGGCGCTGGCGGAAACAACTCGATCGCGCTCGGCGCGCAGGATTTCGTTGCCGAAGGCGGCGCGGCTTCTCCTGTCGCCGTGGCAGGCGCACAGGCTGGCGGTACCCGGGCGATCGCCATCGGGTCGGGTTCCAGTTCGACCGGTAGTTCTTCGATTGCATTGGGGGATTCGGCCCAGGCGACAGGTTCGAGTAATGCCGTTGCACTTGGCACAAGCGCGGTTGCGTCGGGTGCCAACGCGGCGGCCGTCGGTTTCGGTTCGACGGCAGCGAATGTCGGGTCGATCGCGATCGGCAAATCCGCGATCGCAACGGCACAGGGCGCAACAACGATCGCGATCGGCTATGAAGCGTCGGCCTCATCGTCGTCGACGAGCAGTCAGGGCGATTCGATCGCTTTCGGCACCAGGGCAATTGCCAATGGCCAGGATTCGAACGCAATAGGCGCGCAGACGACCGCGAGCGGAATGAATTCCCTCGCCATCGGCAACAACGGCACTGTCGCCAATGCGACAGGCGCGCAAGCAATCGGTGTTGCCGCCTCGGCGACCGGCGCATACGCCACGACGTACGGCACCAATGCCGTTGCATCGAATGCAGGATCGATTGCGATCGGCAGCAATTCAAGCGGTGGCGCAACGTCGGGGGCCGCGGACGGCATTGCTATCGGCGGTCAATCATCCGTCGCTTCCGCAGCGACCTCCGGCATCGCTCTGGGCCGCGGCGCGACCGTCAATGGCGCTTACGGAATCGCGCAGGGCGATGGGGTGTCGTCAGGCGCCACAGGCCAGAATGTGGCGATCGGCTCGGCGGGGACTGTCGCAAATTCCGCAACGTCCAATGGTGGTGCGGTCGCGATCGGTCGGGGGCAGAATGCAAGCGGCGATGGCGCCGTTGCGATCGGCGATCCGAACAGCGCAACCGGCACGGGTGCGCTGGCGATCGGTGCGAACAACACGTCGAACGGTTCCGGTGCGCTTGCGCTCGGCAACGGCAATTCGGCGAGCGGCACCGGCTCCGTCGCGCTGGGCAACACCAGCACGGCAAGCAGCAGCGCGGTTGCAATCGGCAGTTCCGCAAACGCGACGGGCACGAACGGCTCCATCGCAATCGGCAGTTCCGCCACGTCGACAGGCACGGGTGCAATTGCAATGGGCACCGCCGGCAGCTTTGCCGCCACCACGCGTGCGACAGGCGCAGACGCCATCGCGCTCGGCAACGGTTCGACAGCCAGCGGCGCGTCCGGCTCGGTCGCCGTCGGCTCCGCCGCCGTGGCCTCGAACAACTATGCGACGGCCCTCGGCTCGAACTCGACCGCGTCGGGGGCGGGTTCGGTCGCGTTTGCACAGAACGCCCATGCTTCGGCTTCGAATGCCATCGCCATCGGCGTGGGCTCGACCGCGAACGTCGCGAATTCGATCGCCCTCGGCAGCAACTCGGTGACGAGCAGCGCCGCGTCGACAACGACCGGCGGCAACACCGCGGTCAGCAGCACCACGATCGGCGGCCAGACGTTCGGCAGCTACCAGGCCGGGACGCCGGCGGGCGGCATTGTCAGCGTCGGCCAGCCGAACGCGGAGCGCCGCATCCAGAACGTCGCGGCAGGCCTCGTCAGCGGGACCAGCACCGACGCCATCAACGGTAGCCAGCTCTACGCGGTTGCAAGCACGACGACGTCGAGCATCACGAGCCTGTCGACGTCGACCTCGACCGGTATCGGCTCGCTGTCCACTGGCCTGAGCAGCACGAACAGTTCGGTGACGTCGCTCTCCACGTCGACCTCGACCGCGATCAACGCCGCGAAAACGCACTACTACAGTGTCAACGACAACGGCGTGCAGCAAGCCAACTACGCCAACGACGGTGCGACGGGCATCAACGCCCTCGCAGCCGGCGTGAACGCCCGCGCTAGCGGTGCCAACTCCACTGCGGTCGGCTACGATACGACAGCCAGCGCTGATGGTGCGGTTGCGTTGGGCAACACCAATAGTGCCACCTGGAACAATGCCATTGCGATAGGGCATAACAACGTCGCCAGTTGGAATGAATCCATGGCGATAGGTGCTTACAACAGTTCGAGCGGCAGCGATTCTCTGGCAATCGGAGGAGAAAATAATGCGTCTGCAAGCACTGCTGCTGCAGTCGGTTTCCACAATCGTGCAGAAAACTGGGACGCACAGGCTATTGGCTCATACAACATTGCCACAGCGCGTCAATCCGCTGCCGTTGGGAATGCAAACAATGTAAGTGGAGATAATAGCGCGGCATTCGGTAACGAAAATGGTGTGACCGGCACCATGAGCAACGCAGTGGGATACAGTAACGAGGTCGGTGGTGCATCGTCCGGCGCCATAGGCAAGTCAAACACTGTGAGCGCCGCAAATAGTTACGCCGTCGGCAACAACAATGCCGTTGGCTCGGGCGGCACGCAAAACTTCGTCGCAGGAGCGGGTAATACGGTCGGCAACAATGCGTCTGGCAATGTGCTGATAGCGACAGGTGCTAACGTTGCCAGCAATGTGGCAGGGACCGTCGGGTTGGGCCAGAGTGTAGCGTTAGGAGGCGATAATGCGATTGCTGTGGGTACGAACGCGTCCACACAATTGAACGGAGTTGCGATTGGCTCAAATGCGACGGCATCGGGCGTGAGCAGCGTGGTGCTTGGTGATACTGCGACGGCAAGCTCGGATGGTGCGATCGCGATCGGCAAGGCGGCGGTAGCATCTGGCGGCCAGGCGGTATCAATCGGTGTTGCGAACACGGCAAGCGGCGACGGCGCGGTCGCGATCGGCGACCCGAGCGTCGCATCGGGTACCGGCGCGGTGGCGATGGGCGCGAACGACACGGCGACCGGCAACGGCGCAGTGGCGCTCGGCAACGCGAACACGGCCAACGGCGCGAGCGCGCTCGCCCTCGGCAGCTCGAACCAGGCGCTCGCCGACAACACGATCGCGCTGGGCAGCCAGGCCACGGCCAACGCCGTCGGCGCACAGGCGTACGGCTCGGCTGCGAAGGCCACCGCCGCCGACGCACTCGCCTTCGGCGCGAACGCGCAGGCCAACGTCGCCAACTCGATCGCACTCGGCGCGAACTCGGTCACGAGCACCGCGAACCCGACGTCGAGCGCCACAATCGGCGGTGTCACGTACTCCTTCCAGGGCAGCTCGCCGGTCGGCGTGGTGAGCGTCGGCGCACCGGGCAAGGAACGACAAATCACCAACGTCGCCGCCGGCCAAGTCACTGCGACCAGTACCGACGCGATCAACGGCAGTCAGCTCTATTCGGTCGCCGCACAGGTTGGTACCGCAACCAGCGCCATTTCGTCGCTGTCGACGTCGACGTCGACGGGTCTCTCGTCGGCGAATAGCTCGATCACGTCGCTGTCGACCTCGACCTCAACCGGCCTGTCGTCGACGAACAGCTCGATCACCTCGCTCTCGACCTCGACCTCGACCGGTCTGTCGTCGGCGAATAGCTCGATCACGTCGTTGTCGACCTCGACCTCGACCGGCCTGTCGTCGGCTAACAGCTCGATCGATTCGCTGTCCACGTCGACTTCGACCGGCTTGTCGTCGGCTAACAGCTCGATCACGTCGTTGTCCACCTCGACCTCGACCGGCCTGTCGTCGGCCAACAGCTCGATCACCTCGCTGTCGACTTCGACCTCGACCGGCTTGTCGTCGGCGAACAGCTCGATCACCTCGCTGTCGACCTCGACATCGACCGGCCTCTCGTCGGCTAACAGCTCGATCGATTCGCTGTCCACCTCGACCTCGACCGGCCTGTCGTCGGCTAACAGCTCGATCACGTCGCTGTCGACTTCGACTTCGACGGGTCTGTCGTCCGCCAATAGCTCGATCGATTCGCTGTCGACCTCGACCTCGACGGGCCTCTCGTCGGCGAACAGCTCGATCACCTCGCTCTCGACCTCGACCTCGACGGGTCTCTCGTCGGCCAACAGCTCGATCGGCTCGCTCTCGACCTCGACCTCGACGAGTCTCTCGTCGGCGAACAGCTCGATCAGTTCCCTGTCGACTTCGACCTCGACGGGCCTCTCGTCGGCAAACAGCTCGATCGGCTCCCTGTCGACCTCGACCTCGACGGGCCTCTCGTCGGCCAACAGCTCAATCGGCTCGCTCTCGACCTCGACTTCGACGGGCCTCTCGTCGGCTAACAGCTCGATCAGTTCGTTGTCGACTTCGACCTCGACCGGCCTCTCGTCGGCAAACAGCTCGATCACGTCGCTGTCGACCTCAACCTCGACCGGCATCAACTCGCTGTCCACCGGCCTGAGCAGCACGAACAGCTCGGTGTCGTCGCTGTCGACCTCGACCTCGACCGCAATCAACGCCGCGAAGACGCACTACTACAGCGTCAACGACAACGGCGTGCAGTAAAGCAACTACGCCAACGACGGCGCGACGGGCACCAACGCCCTCGCAGCCGGCGTGAACGCCAGCGCGGCAGGCAACAGCAGCGTGGCAGTCGGCGACGGCTCGAACGCACAGTCGGCAGGCGCGGTCGCGATCGGCCAGAACGCATCGGCAACGGGCGGCAAGGCCGTGTCGATCGGCTCCGGCAACACGGCAAGCGGCGACGGCGCAGTCGCGATCGGCGACCCGAGCATCGCAACGGGTACCGGCGCGGTGGCGATGGGTGCGAACGACACGGCGACCGGCAACGGCGCAGTGGCGCTCGGCAACGCGAACACGGCCAACGGCGCGAGCGCGCTCGCCCTCGGCAGATCGAACCAGGCGCTCGCCGACAACACGATCGCACTCGGCAACCAGGCCACGGCCAACGCTGTCGGCGCACAGGCCTACGGCTCGGCTGCGCAGGCAACCGCCGCCGACGCACTCGCCTTCGGCTCGGGCGCAACGGCCAACGTCGCCAACTCGATCGCACTCGGCGCGAAATCGGTCACGAGCACCGCGAACCCGACGTCGAGCGCCACGATCGGCGGTGTCACGTACTTCTTCGCGGGCAGCTCGCCGGTCGGCGTGGTGAGCGTCGGCGCACAGGGCCAGGCACGCCAGATCACGAACGTCGCCGCCGGCCAGATCTCGGCCAGCAGCACGGACGCGATCAACGGCAGCCAGCTCAACGCGACGAACAACGCGGTGAATGCGCTGTCGACGTCGACCGCGTCGAACGTCGCGTCGCTGTCGACGGGCATCAACTCGCTGTCCACCGGCCTGAGCGCGACGAACAGCAACGTGGCCTCGCTGTCCACGTCGACCTCGACCGCGATCAACTCGCTGTCGACGGGCCTGAGCGCGACGAACAGCAACGTGGCTTCGCTGTCCACGTCGACCTCGACCGGCATCGGCTCGCTGTCCAGTCGCAGCATCATGGGCATGATGCGCGAGGAAGGTACGGCGATTGGCCGCTTCAAGGTCAGCCGCTTGATGGAAGAACTCGGGTTGATCTGCAAGCAGCCGGGCCGCCATGCCTACAAGCAGGCCACGGTCGAGCGGATCGATATCCCGAACCATCTCAATCGCGAATTCGAGGTTGGTACGCCGAATCAGGTGTGGTGACATCACGTATGTCTGGGCGCAGGGCCGTTGGCATTATCTGGCCGCAGTACTCGACCTGTTCACGCGTCGGGTTGTTGGCTGGGCGTTCTCGACACGCCCTGATGCCGATCTGGTCGTGCAGGCGTTGGAGATGGCCTATGAGCAACGTCGTGGTCGACCGCAAGGCTTGCTGTTTCACTCGGATCAAGGCGGCCAATATGCAAGCCGGAAATTCCGTCAGCGCCTCTGGCGCTATCGGATACAGCAGAGCATGAGCCGTCGAGGAAATTGTTGGGATAACTCCCCGATGGAGAGGCTGTTCCGCAGCTTCAAGACCGAATGTCTACCGTCAGTGGGCTACATGTCGGCGCAGGAGGCACACCGGGACATCAGCCACTACCTGATGCACCGGTACAACTGGATACGACCGCATCAGTTCAATGACGGACTGGCGCCGGCGGTTGCGGAAGAAAAACTTAACGCAGTGTCCGGGATTAGTTGACCACTACATAGGACATCCTTACAGGATATTCATTCTCAATTGAAGACGCAGGGTGCTCAGCCAGTCTTCCTGGAAATGGGGCTGCAGGTTGTCCAACTGCTTGCGCCCAACGCCCGCACTTTGTCCGAGTTGCTGCAGAGATGTTACCCGATCCAAAAGTGTTAGCACGTGTGTGGCACGTATCGCGGCGCGGTCAGCCGTGGAAATTGCGGTCAGAACGGCATCGTCGGGATTCGCATGGAGCCAAGCCATTAGATGATGCTCACCGTCGTCCAGTGCAGGAAGATGCGGGCAATCGAGCCGGAGCATTGCCAGCATTGTGTCATCAACGGCATGCACTCGCGCCAAGCCACCAATGAGTTCGGGGCGAGGAATCTGTACGCGACCGGGCTGAAGCGGGTCCCCAGTGCAGCATTCAATTACACAGCATTCGACGGTTTCAACTTCGAAATGGTGACATAGTGCCTTCCAGCAATTGATGCGAAAAGCCTCAATGATCACGCATGTGTCAACCAATACTCGCGGCTTAGCCATTTACAGGACCTACATCGAAAACGGCACGGCCTTCCCATGCTCCGTCATCAGTTCTGCAAGCTGATCAAGTCTCATCGAAAGCGCCTTGGCGGCCTTACGAGCAGAAACGTGACCATGTGCGATTCCGTCGTGCAACAGAGTAGCGAACGAAGCAGAGAGCAGCTTCGGCATTTCCGTACGAGCCTTCGGGGTGTAAACCTCGCGCAACGCATCACAGATTGATTTGTCGATCATCTTCGCATTGAGCAACCGATAGGCGAGTGCACCGGTGGAAACCTGCAACTCACGCGCAACGCTCGCTAGATACGCCGCATCTGTCAGATGCTCCTGCGGGATTAGCTTGTCGAGAGTAGCCTTGGGCATTAGCACCGCGGCAGCGAAATTATCTGCGAGTTGCTCGATGCGTGGGACACGCTTTCCAGCAGGCTGATCACTTGGATCGCGCCGATCCGGCGGCATGGCGTCCCACGTGAGCGCATGAAACAACTCGTGCGCCACATCGAAATTGCGGCGTACGGTCGACTCCTGACGGTTAATGACGATCACCCCTAGATCTGATAAGCGACACATCGCTCCCGAAATATCTTTGGGATCCATAGCGACTTCTGCGTCAATGAAGAGCACAGAAATGTCGAGCTTGCGTTCGATGTGATCGACCAGCTTCTCAGACGGAATAGTTCCCAGTTCTAGCTCCTGAGCCACCGCTTCCCCCCAAGCCCAAGCATCCTCGAATGTGGGATGGGGAGGTATGCGAAGCATCGGCGTGAGTGCTCTGGAGGGACCGTGAAGTGCAACTTTGAGATGCCGCATAAGGCCGACGAGTTGGCCGATACGAGACTCGAACTCGTCTAGGAGCGCGTCAGGCACCGTTTGTGCAACTCGCCACGAAAAGCGAGCCTCACCGGTGACAACAAATGGGTCAATAAACCAGTCAATCGCGTGACCGAGTACTTGACTTGCCCGCACGAGCTCCGCAGCTTGCACACGTCGATCGCCATTTTCGATAGTCGAAAGCGTTTGCCGATCTGCGAAGCCAAGTGCCTCTGAAAGCTGTGCTTGCGTCATACCCGCGGATTCGCGGGCCGCACGAATGCGTGCCCCCATCCTACGGGCGGAGTCTTGAAGGATATGCTCGTGCGTACTCATTCACGCATGATAATCTTGCACCATAAATTTTGCAAGATTTGTGGTGGCGATCCGCTTAATGAGGGAGCAGTGAAGTTGTCTTGTCGCGCCCGCTGGTACAGATGTCGAAACTGTCCGACCTAAAGTTGACATAATTAACATTATCGATTAAATGGGGTCGGAAGGATTATTCGCCTCTCTGGAGGCGACCTCGCGCATTTCCACGCCCTCGACACATTTCCCCTCGGCCGCTGTAACTCGTCGCAACGGCCACCGCGGCCAAGGTCGGGTTCGAACTCCGGTTGCGCGTCGAGACCGTAGAGGCGCGTATCGCGAACTTTTGATGGCACCGGCCACGGGCCGCCGACCGGTTTCAGCATATCGACATAGCGGTTGACTTGCCAACTATGCGCCAATGGCGTATAGTATTCGCCATGTACACCATCATCGAAACCCCGATTTTTCAGCGGTACGCAGATGAAATCTGGCGCAACGACGAGCGAGAGGCGTTCATCAACTGGCTCGCGGACAATCCTCTAGCCGGCGACGTGATTCCCGGCACGTCGGGACTGCGCAAAGTGCGCTGGTCGCGCGCCGGGATGGGGAAACGCGGCGGTTCGCGCGTCATCTACTACAACCTGCTCGATGACGGCGAAATCTGGCTACTGATTGCGTACACGAAAGCGAAGTTCGACAACCTGCCGACGAGCTTTCTCAATCAACTTCGTGAGGAAATCGATCGTGGATAAGGAAATGGAACAGTTTCAAGCGGACCTGCTGAAGTCGGTCCGCCAAATGAAGGCTGGTGTTGCTGGCCGCACGACGCGCGTACAGCCGACTGAGGCATCCATTGCGCGCGCAAAGGTCGGCTTGTCGCAATCGGAGTTCGCCAGCCTGCTCGGCGTATCGGTACGCACCTACCAACAGTGGGAACAGGGCCGCCGCAACCCAACCGGCGCGGCGCAGACGTTGCTGCGCGTCGCCGTGCAGCACCCCGAAGCCCTGAAGGATCTTCAGCTGGCCGGCTGATCGCCACAGCGGACAAGACAGGAGATCCTACCGAACAGGGCTTTCGCGTGCGACGACCGATGACGGTGTGAACACAGCGACAACCTGGTCTACGCGATGACGACGATCACTGGCAACGCCGATGAGCACCGCTGTGCAATGAGCTCGATCGACGCCTCGAATGTCTCGACCTTAACGCGCGCGAGGACTGTAATCGTGCACCGCTATTAAAACAGGGAGAGTTGGCGTGGATCTCGTGTGGCTACCGAGATGCAGTCGACATCCTTCCCGAGACGTTGCATCCAGGCAATCACGGGGACGCGCGTCCCATCAACGATTAAGTCGAAGGCAAACGCTTCGAACCCCTCCCGGACAAGATGCGTCAGAGGGCGCCACGCTGGCGCCCAACCTCGCGCGCGCGTACGCGCTAGTAATTGACGTTTGGTCAGACCCGGCACGCACTCGCGGACGAAACGGGAGCAGGCGTCGGGCACCGACTCAGGAGGGAACGTCGGTGGTAACGCGAAAGCCGATAACCGTAAGATGTCTGTCATCGTCAGTTCTCTACAACAACGACAACTGACCCGGGATGCCTGGGCGGCCTGCTTGATTGCTTTCTTTTGCAGCTGAGCTCTGCTGGTTCGTGGACTGAGTGCCCTCGGCGCCCGATTGATGCTTCCGTACCCAATCGGCGCCAAGCACATCGGACGAGAACACAACGCCAGGTGCAATCTGCACAAGTTCGCTCATCTGCGGATGTTCCTAAGCGGATTGAATGTCGAAGTGAGCCGCAGCATACCGCGCGCTGCAGTTCCACACTTCGACGCCGTTTCGGGTGAAGGTAGCCCATCCATCCTTGACGATCATCTCAGCGTACGGAAATACTTCGCCGTGTCCCATTGCCTTGGCCGCCAAGACCGTCCGTTCACGGCATATCGCCCGATAATTTCCATCATGCAGGGTTAACGGCGTCGAGCTCAACCCCACTCACTGCTCGATCAAAAACCGGTCGCGGTTCTTCGCGTTTGCAATCCAGTGAGGTGCCTTGCCACGCCCGCTCCAGGTTGCTCCCGTTTTCGGGTCGCGATATTTCGGCGCGACCGGTGCCCGCGTCCCCGACACCGGAGCGCGCCGACGTCCGAAAAGTTGCTCAGGCGTGATGCCATATTCGGCGATCTGCTCACGGATGATTGCGATGATGCTTTCCAGCTCGGCAACGCGTGCTTCTTCCGCTTGCTGCGCCAGTGCTTCTGCCTGAGCTTTCAGTTCGAGATAGGTAGCCATGTATGTGAAGGAACTCCGACTTAGAAGGTTGGCCAGTGGTCGAGATGGCTTGGAGCGTAGATGCAAACCCTCTGTCCACAACCGACACATTATATTCCTGCGATGAGGAAAAAAGACCGTTTCATCGGGGTGCATGGCGATCATGGGCAGCCCCCGTGACCACCGCCTATTCGAGCTGCACACGGCTCTCGAAGAGCGGTTAAATTGCATTCCGAGTTAGGATTCACAAAATTGTATCTAGCGAATTTTTCATTGCGATAGCAAAGTTTTAATGTCGCATCCGGCGCGCAGACATGGACGATGCCGCGGCTTGATGTTGTTTTCCGAGTCACCAGCTCGCGCCGTTACGAGATTCAAACTCCGCGCCGAGGACAATGGGCCGCCATTTGTACGGGATTCGATTCTGTTTCAAATAACGTCGTACGACGTTCCATTGACGATGCCCAATCAAGTGTTCTACACAACCACGTGGGACAGCGCCGTCTTCGCCGCCTGACATATCTGCGCAGCCGAAAACCCTGTAGAGAGAATTCTCGCTTTTCAACTGGATGCCAATATCGGCGCTTGCGTTGTTGCCGGTGAGAAGTCGCCTATTCGATTTACCCATACTGTCCTCACTATTCTGATTTGCCACGTTCATCTCATATGACGCATAATTTTCGCGTTTTCCAGTATCAAATCCCGACGGTGCAAGGCAGGTCTGCGTGCAGTGTGTCGATCACATCGAAACGAATTCGACGATACCTGCCGCCGCGGTTCCGATTACGGTACCGAAAGCGCACACTGCTAGGACTTCCCACATCTTTCTTTGAGCAATTGCTCGGCGAATTGAGGCCTTGTCTGCGACCCGGGGCCCGATGAAGCATGCGGTGCGCCGTTCCTCATTGACGGAGGTACGCACTCTACCGTCGTCAATCGCCTCAGCCAATACTGAAGGCATTGGCAAATACGTCGCCAAGATCCATCGAATCGTCTTCATTCGTGCTCTCGCTGATTGTCCCTATCGTTCGCGTTCGATTTCGAGCGCTAGTGCCGATCTCGACCCGCGAGAATGCCGTGAATAGCGAACCCAAACAGAGCGATGTTGAGCGCCATGCCTGCCGGCCACGGGATGACGCCGGTTCTCGCGAGAAGAATGCAGCCGATGGATACCATCAAAAAGGCAAGGTAGGACCATGGCGAAAATTCTTCGAGGAACTTGTCGATGTGTCGAAACATGTGACGGCCCAAAGGTAAGATCGCAACGATTCATCGGGTTGCTAGGGGCGTCGTGTGACGCTAATCGTACTCACTGAGCATTTTTTGTATGCCCACAGGCCCCGAATAGCCTCTCCATCCGACCATCGATCACTTTGCGGATGGCGTCCTGCGAGGTTCTCGAGCCCAGACAAAACGACGACAAGCAGGACCCCTGCTTGCGAGGCGGTCTGTCCCTGGAGTGGAAAGAAGCAAACTACCGCCGCTGCCAGAAACGTTGCTCCCACCCCTGCAGCGTACACCGCGATGCGCCGTGGCCGGGATATTGGCAGCCATTTGAATTCGACGTGACCGGTGAATGGCAACCAACCAAGCAGGAGCCGGAAATTCGGGCCGAACTGAAGGGCCAAGCGCAGCTTTCCGCCACCAAGTCTAAGCTCCGAAGCGGGCATGCCGAAGGCGATCCCCATCAGCAGATGCCCAAGCTCGTGAATGACCGTCGATACCGGAACGGAAAGCCAAGCTGACGCCACTAACATGAGCGCAGGGTCGCGGTACGCCGGATAGAGATAAGCTGCAGTCGCGCTTGCGTAGATAAGCAAAATTGTGACTATGGCCCCAACGCTGAAAGACCATATTCGACTGAGTTTTCCTGTCGCTATCCCGTCCACCGGTTACATGACCCAGAAGTATGAAGCGGCAAGAAGTCCCAACGCTACGCTGGCGGTTGCGGCCGCGATCAAGACGAACCGATCACCTTCTCTCAATGGGCCGTTTTCGTTCCAGACGGTTACGGTGAATGCCGTCGCGGCTAGGTAGGCAACAGTAAGCGTCAGAAAGGCCGCGACACCGTTCTTCGGCATCGGGTGCCCAAACATTGAGCCGATCGAGAACATCACTATGAATGTCGAAATCGGAAGTGAGAGTGCGATCAAGCGTGTCACGCCCCCGACCCGAACGCCATCCATGGTCGCAAAAATTCTCTTGCTCATCGTGGTCGTGTTTGACATTCTCAGTTTCTCCGTAACTCGAATCGGATTGGAACAACGCGATGGTAGTCCATTCGTGTGCGCTCGTTTTTCCAAAAGCTGCATGAAATAGGCCCTCTTTCGAGGGTTGCGACAGGCTGGCAGCTTGTAGTAGTAGCCGGGGCCCGGGCGGGACCACGGAGCTGTTGTACACATCAGATCCTATATCGGCAGTTGTGATTCAAGCTTGAGAGACCGGTGGGAAAAATCGGGCAACGAACCGATCATCCGTTACCATTCCGCCGTGTTGCAATAACCCGGCGATGATCGTGATCAATGAACTACAAGACCTACAGGCCCAACTCCGTGAATTGAACATTCGGCTCGCGGATCTGAAGAAGGACGAGAAGCAGGCGTATTTGGCAGATATCCAGGAGCGCGTGGCGCTCTACGGTATCACCGAAGATGAACTTCTGCGCGCGGCAGGTTTCCGGAAATCCCGCAAACCACGGGCGCAAGCGAAGTACTACGATCCCTCGTCGGGTAAGCAATGGTCTGGATTCGGGCCGCGACCGAAATGGCTGGAAGGCAAGAATCTCGATGACTATCTGATCGAGCGTGCTGCAAAACCGTGGTGGCCGGGAGAGGATGCCTGACGACTCATCCCCGCGTCGATCGTGCCGGGAGAACGTTCGGCGGTCGGCCGACCGTAGCGACAGTGGTAGGTCCATGCTCAAAGCTTGCGGTACCCTGTCCCTGAACGGTTGCTTATGGGGCACGGCAATGTGCTATTCCGCAAAGATCCAAGCCAACTACCGGGAGTATGTGCGGCGCTATGGCGCCGACATGGACATCGAGACGTTCAGGCGCATCTTCTTCGCGCGTGCGGCCGGGAGCGACATCAAGATCCCGAAAGCGGTCGACGCCGCGTTCGCTGGTGTCGACGACGAAATCTCGGCCGCGATCGCCGCGTATCGGAGCCGGTGGACACGAAAGCTGGAGACCGCTCTGTTCGAGCAGCGAGCGCGGCTCGTCGCGGCCGAGAAAAAGCTCGCCGTGAAGATCACGAAGAAGGCCAGCGAGGACGTCCGAATCGCCACGAACAAGATCGATGCGGCAACGCGCGGGCTCGACGATCTTCGCCGGCAGGACCTACAGGAGCGCGATTCGCGGATCTTCCCCGGTTGGTATGCGCCCGTGCTGATCGAGCTCGACGGCAAGCGCCTGATCGTACCGATGCGGTATCGATGCCGCATTCCCGGTTGGACCGAAACGGACGAGCGTGCCAAGGACGGTTCGTATAACGCCAGGACCGATTCGCTCAGTACCGCCTGGCGGAAGGTGTTTGGCTTCACGCATGGCCTCTTGCTCGTCGACGCTTTTTTCGAAAACGTGAAGCGCGACGGCCAGAATGTCGTGCTTCGCTTCGACCCAACGCCTCCGCAACACATGCAGGTCGCCTGCCTGTGGACCCGCACCGAGATCCCTGGCGCCGACGATTTATGGTCCTTCGCGGCGATCACCGACGACCCACCCCCGGAAGTGGCGGCTGCCGGACACGACAGGTGTATTGTCCCCATTAAATCCTCGAACGTCGACGCCTGGCTCGCGCCGGATCCAAGCCGGCGCGCGCAACTGCGCGAGATCCTCGCCGACCGCGAGCGGCCGTACTACGAGCACCAACTCGCAGCGTAAACGCGGGGGTTGGTGGGCCGGTTATCTCTGTCATATACTGTACAAACATACAGTGTTTTGCGTAACCGACCCCATGCATCCCGCCCTCGCCCATCCAGAAGCAATCCATCCCAGTTTATGGCGCGCCAGCCAACTGGCGCGCTCAAGCGTGCGCGGCGTCGACACGGGCCATCCGGACTTGACGCCCGAACTGCCCGGCGGCGGCTGGCCGGCCGGCGCGCTGATCGAGCTGCTCGCAACGCAGCCTGGTATCGGCGAGCTTCGGCTGCTGGCGCCGGTGCTCACGCGTGCGGCCGGCAAGCCGGTCATGCTGATCCAGCCGCCACACGCGCTGCAACCGTTGGCGCTCGCGTATTGGGGTATCGATCCGGCCGGCTTCGTAACGCTGCCGGCGCCGCGCACGGCCGACGCGCTGTGGGCAGCCGAACAGGCGCTGCGTGCCGGCACGTGCGCTGCCGTGCTGCTCTGGCAGTCGCACGTCCGTGCTGACGCATTGCGGCGGCTCAATCTGGCCGCGCAGAGCGGCCAGGCGCTGTTCTACCTCTTCCGGTCTGCGGCCGCCGCGCGCGATGCGTCGCCGGCACCCTTGCGGCTCGCGCTGGCGCCCAAGCGCGACGGCATCGACGTCACGTTCGTGAAGCGCCGCGGGCCGGCACGCGACACGCCGCTGTTCGTTCCCCTGTCCCCCTCGCCGATTTTGTTGAACCGCCATGCAAGTCTGGATCGGCGTGCTGCTGCCCCACGTCAACATAGAAGTGTTCCGGCCGCGATCGCCGGCGCCGTCGCCTGACGATGCGCGCGGGCTCGTCGTGCTCGAGGGCGGCCGCGTCGTGGCGCTCGATCGCGCCGCACGCGCGCTCGGCGTGGTCGCCGGCATGCGCCGCGGTGGCGTGCTATCCCTCGCGCCGGACGCGCAGATACGCGAGCGCGACGCCGCGCGTGAGCGCGAGCTCGTGCTTGGCGTTGCATATTCGCTTTTGCAGTTCACGCCAAGCGTCGTCGACGCCGACGAAGCCGTGGTGTTGCTCGACGTGACGGCGAGCCTGCGCCTGTTCCACGGCATCCGCGCGCTGCGCCAGCGCGTGCGCGACGTTGTCGCGTCGTTCGGCGTCACGGCGGCGATATCCGTCGCGTCGTCGGGCCCGGCCGCGTGGATGGTCGCCCGCGGCCTGCGCGGCGGCCTCGCGCTGTCTGCGCGATCGCTGCGCCGCGCGCTCGCGCGCGTGCCGCTCGTCGTGGCGCCGGACGCCCGGCGCTACGCGAACTGGTTTGAGGATCTCGGCTGCGAAACGCTGGCCGATCTGCAGCGCTTGCCGCGCGCCGGGCTGAAAAAGCGCTGCGGCACGCAGCTGCTCGACTGGCTCGACCAGGTCGCCGGCGCCGCGCCGGCCGCCTACGACTGGCTCGAAATGCCGCCGTCTTTCAACACGCGCGTTGAACTGATGGATCGCGTCGAGCACGCCGAGGCGCTGCTGTTCGTCGCGCGCCGGCTGATCCTGCAGCTGACCGGCTGGCTCACCGCGAAGCAGCTGGACGTCGCCGCGTTCGCACTGCTGCTCGAGCACGAGCGCGGGCGGGACGCGATCGCCCCGACCGAGATCGAAATTTCGTTGGGCGCCCCTACCCGCTTCGAGGAACACCTGACGCGACTGGTCAAGGAGCGGCTCGGCCACGTCGAGCTCGTCGGGCCCGTGATTGCGGTGCGCCTGGTCGCCCGTCGCGTGCAGGAAGCGGCCGCGCCGAGCGACTCGCTGTTCCCGGAACCCGGCGGCAAGCCGCAGGATCACGCGCGGCTGCTCGAACTGCTGACCGCGCGGCTCGGCGCCGAGAACGTGCTCGTCCCGGCTCCCATGGCTGACTACCGTCCGGAGCCGGCCGCCCGATGGGTGCCGATGCGCGACGCGCCGAAGCCGGCGCCGCTGCCGGCGGATCTGCCACGCCCGGCGTGGCTGCTTGCCAAGCCGGTGCCGCTGCTCACGCGCCAGCATCGCCCGTTCTACGGCACGCCGCTGCGCATGGTGTCGCCCGGCGAGCGCATCGAAGGCGGATGGCAGGACGGGCAGACCGTGACGCGCGACTACTTCGTTGCCGAGGACGACCACGGAGTCTGCTACTGGATCTACAAGGAGCGGCCGACGGCCAGTGACGAAAGCGAATCCCGCTTTTTCCTGCACGGCCTCTTCGGCTGATCGTCATGGACGCCGGCAGTTTCGGCGCCCTGCCCGCATACGCGGAACTTCAGGTCGCCTCCGATTTCTCGTTCCTGCACGGCGCGTCGCGCGCGGAGGAATACGTGGCACGCGCGGCGCAGCTCGGCTACAGCGCGATCGCGATCACCGACGAATGCTCGCTCGCCGGCGTCGTGCGTGCGCACGTCGAAGCGAAGGCGGCGAACATGCCGCTGATCATCGGCTCGCACTTCCGGCTGACGGCCGCCGACGGCTCGCCCGCGCTCGCCTTCACCGCGCTGGCGATGAATCGCGATGGTTACGGCAACCTCTGCGAATTCATTTCGCTCGGTCGCATGCGCAGCAAGAAAGGCACGTACCGCCTAGCGCCGCTCGATCTCGAGCACCCGGAAACTCCGTACAGCCACCTCCGGAGCCTGCCCGACTGCATCGCGATCCTGTCGCCCGACTTCCCGGCCAACGAGCAGCGCTTCGACGCGCAGGTCGAATGGTTCGCGCGCGTGTTCGGCGATCGCGCATGGGTCGCGCTGACGTTGCACGCACGCGCGATGGACGACATCCATCGCGGCGTGGTGGAGCGCGTCGCCGCGCGCCACGGCGTGCCGGTGGTGGCCACCAGCTGGCCGCTGATGCACGTTCGGTCGCGCAAGCCGCTGCAGGACGTGCTGACGGGAATTCGCGTCGGCCGACCGGTAACGGAGTGCGGGTACGAGCTCGCGCCGAACGCGGAGCGTCACCTGCGATCGCGTCTGCGGCTCGCCAACCTCTATCCCGCCGGCGCGCTCGAGGAAACCGTACGCGTCGCACGGCGCTGCACGTTCTCGCTCGACGACCTCAAATACGAGTATCCCGACGAACTGGTACCCGCCGGCACCGACCCGGCGACGTACCTGCGCGAGCAAACCTACATCGGCGCGCGACGGCGTTTCCCGGATGGCATCCCGGTCGACGTCCAGGCGCAGATCGAGCACGAGCTGCAGCTGATCGCCGACCTGAAATACGAGGCGTATTTCCTGACCGTCTACGACATCGTGCAGTTCGCGCGCGAGCAAGGCATCGTGTGCCAGGGACGTGGCTCGGCCGCGAACTCGTCCGTTTGCTACTGCCTCGGCGTGACCGAGGTCGACCCGTCGCGGCAATCGATGCTGTTCGAACGGTTCATCAGCAAGGAGCGCAACGAGCCGCCGGACATCGACGTCGATTTCGAGCATCAGCGCCGCGAAGAGGTCATGCAGTACATCTACCGCAAGTACGGCCGCGATCGCGCAGCGCTGACGGCCGCCGTCACGACGTACCGGCCGCGCAGCGCGTTACGGGAAGCCGGCAAGGCGCTCGGCGTGGATCCGGCGATCGTCGAGCGCGTGGCAAAGCAGCATCACTGGTTCGACTCGCGCGCCGATCTGCTGCAGCGGTTTGCCGAGGCCGGCCTCGATCCCGAAGCGCCGCTGAACCAGCAGTGGGCCGGATTTGCCGCGCAGCTGCTCGGCTACCCACGGCACCTGTCGCAGCACTCAGGCGGCTTCGTGATCAGCCGCGGCAAGCTCACGCGACTCGTGCCGGTCGAGAATGCGGCGATGGAGAATAGGTCGATAGTCCAATTTGATAAGGATGACCTGGAAGCGCTCGGGATCTTGAAGATCGACGTCCTGGCGCTCGGCATGCTGTCGATGGTGCGCCGCGCGCTCGACATGATCTCGGAGAAACGCGGCGAGACATTCGAACTGCAGGACATCCCGGCCGAGGACAAGGCGACCTACGACATGTTGTGCGACGGTGACAGCATGGGCGTGTTCCAGGTGGAATCGCGCGCGCAGATGTCGATGCTGCCGCGCCTGCGGCCGCAGTGCTTCTACGATCTGGTGATCGAAGTCGCGATCGTGCGGCCGGGCCCGGTGCAAGGCGGGATGGTGCATCCGTTTCTCCGCCGGCGCCAAGGACTGGAGCCCGTCACATTTCCGTCAGAAGGCATGGAGAAGGCACTGGCGCGCACGCTCGGCGTGCCGATCTTCCAGGAGCAGGTGATGCAGGTCGCGATGCTGGCGGCCGGCTTCTCCGCCGGCGAAGCCGACCAGTTGCGCCGCGCGATGGCGGCATGGAAGCGCAAGGGTGGGCTCGAGCCGTACCACGAACGTCTCGTGAGCGGCATGCTGGAGCGCGGCTACGATCGCGAGTTCGCCGAGTCGATCTTCGCGCAGATCAAAGGCTTCGGCGAATACGGCTTCCCGGAGAGCCACGCGGCCAGCTTCGCGCTGCTCGTCTACTCGAGCGCCTGGCTGCGTCGACACGAACCTGCTGTGTTCCTGGCCGCCCTGCTCAACAGCCAGCCGATGGGCTTCTACACGCCCTCGCAGCTGCTGCAGGACGCGCGACGCCGCGGCGTTGAGGTGCTGCCTGTCGACGTCAACGTGAGCACATGGGATTCAACGATCGAAGGGCCGACGACGTCGGCACCCGTGCGCCTCGGCTTCTCGCTGTTGCGCGGCATGCGCGAGGACGTCGCCGGCCGCATCGAGCTCGCACGCGCAGCGCGGCCATTCGTCGACGTCGCGGACCTCGCGCGCCGCGCGCAGCTGGATCGCCACGACCTGCAGGTGCTCGCGCGCGCAAACGCACTTCAATCGTTCGCCGGCGGCACCCGACGCGCGGCGCTTTGGCTCGCGGCCGCTGCCGTGCCTGATCGCGACCTGCTGCGCGGCACCGAACGCGACGACGCGGTGCCGGCGTTGCCTCAAGCGTCGGAGGGCCACGAGATCGTGACGGACTATCGCGCGATGGGCTTCACGCTCGGCCGGCATCCACTGGCGCTGCTGCGCGATCGCCTCGCGTTGGATCACCTGCAGTCGGCCGAGCAGCTGGCGACGTTGCGCAGCGGCCAGCTCGCGCGCGCGTGCGGCCTGGTCACGGTTCGGCAACGGCCGGGCACGGCGAACGGCGTGCTGTTCATGACGCTCGAGGACGAGACAGGCACGGTGAACGTGATCCTCTGGCCCGGTCTGTTGGAGAAGTTTCGGAAGGAAGCGCTCGGCGCTGCGTTGCTCGCGGTCTACGGCGTGTGGCAAGCCGAAGGTAAAGTGCGACACCTGATCGCTAGCAAGCTCGTCGACCGCAGCGACTTGCTCGGTGCACTGCCGACGACGTCACGGGAGTTTTGCTGACTTTGACGCACGACTGCTTTCGGTTGCTACCGGCCGCCATTTAGTCGACTCCCCGGTAAAGGAGAGCAGTTGGCGGACGTGGCAAAACGACCGAGCCTGTCCCATGCTTGAAGGTAGCGGTACTTCGGAACGGTGGCAACGAGTGCGTCCATTCTTAAAAGCAACTGCTCGATCTCTGGCAGGCGGTTGGTGGGCACATGCCACTCTCGTCCGTCAGCAGCAGAATCGATGCTGTCTTGCAGCACGGTCTCGGCTCCAAGGAAGAGCGCCAAGTCACTGTCGGACACGTCAGGCTCGACAAGAAAGTACCCTAGATAGAGCACCCTGAGTAACGCAATCAACGTCTCATGAGTGCCCTTTCCACTTCGGATAGCCGCAAGTGCCAGGTGGTTTTCGAGTGAGATGGCGCGGACATGAGTCGCCGGTAGAGGCAATAGCTCAGCCTTGCTACGTGGTCGTCGATTCGGGCGTTTTTGCGACATTCTGAGGACGGCGCTTACTGTTGAATCGTTGCATTCTTCATCAGTCCACCAACGAAAATCGCCGTCGCCTTCTCGAGCGCCAACGCCTGAAGTTGCTGCTGAATCGTCGCCTTCGCTATGTCAAACGATGGGACCTGCGTCGGTCGCTTCGCGTCGACCTTTACGATCGCGCGTGGGCCATTGGCGTCATTGCCGAGCGCGATCGACTGTGGCGTCACACCGCCTGCAGGCAATCGCGTAATCGCCTGCGCAACCGTGAGCGGCAACCCTTGCGTATTCCCGTCTGTCACCGGCGTCTTGAAGCTCACCCACGGCAGTTCACCGCCGGCAGCAGCGGTCGGCGCCTGGCTGTACTGCCGAGCCAGTGCGTCAAACGACTGACCCGCTTTCAGGCCGGCCATCACCGTCGCAGCGGTAGCCGCATCTTTCGTCACGATGATGCGCGGCTTGATCTCTTCCTTTCCGAGCGATGCGACGATCTCGTCGTAACGCGCCTTGACCTGTGCATCCGAGACAGGCTCGGGCTTCACGTTATCGCGTACGAAAAGTTGCGTCTCGGCAGTCGATTTCGCAAGCTGCATGGCCGCCTGCACTTCGGGCTTGCTGCCGTAGCTCGCCTTGTCCGCCGCTTGCTGAATCAGCACGCGCGCGATCAGTTGATTCTTGATCGCCTGGCGAAACTGCGGCGTATCGGGCTGGTGGGACGCCTGCAACACCGCGTCGACTTCTGCCTGGCTGATCGGCGTACCGTTCACCGTTGCGACAACACCGGCCGCCAACGTCGAGGACTGTGCGTGAGCCTGGACAGGCAACGCCAATTGCCAGGCAATCGCCGTCGCGATCAGAATTCGGTTGAACGTCGTCTGCATACTTGATGCTCCTGCCTGTATGAAAAAGCACAGCAACCGCGGTTGCTGCACAAAGTATCCGAAACTCAGGGCGAACCGGACACGACCAAACTCGCTCTAGTAAAACCAGTTCAAGGTGCCGAGCACCAGTGTCGCCTTGTTGCCAAGTGCGGCCGGCTGTGTCAACGCGCGACCGACCAGCACCTCGCCCGACAACGATTGCTTGCGCCACTGCCATTGCGCCCGCAGACCGGCGCCGATGCCGGCGAGCGTCGGAAAGCCCGACGCACCGATCAGGCTCGTCTTGCCGGCGTCGAGAAATACATACGGCTCGATACGACCTTCCTTCCACATCGGCACGTTAACCCACGCGAATTCGTTTCGCGCATAGAGGCCGCGGTCCCCTGCGATCTCGCCCGACCGAAAGCCGCGGATCGTATCCATGCCTCCGAGATAGAGCTGCTCCGAGCCGTACAGCGCTGTATTCGTGTACTGGCCACCCAAAACGCCACGGTACACCAGCACGGCCCCGTTCAGCCTGGGTAGTGGCAACGTCACCGTCGCCGTCGCATCGAGCTTGGTGAACTGGCTATGCGCCGCGTCGCGCGCAATGCCGTGTTCATCGTGATTCGCGCCAAACCACGGCAGTCCCTGCGACACCCCGCCGTTGAGGGTGAAATTCCCTTGCGCGTCGTTCATCGCAAACTTGTGCAGCCAGTTGCCGCCGATTCGTAGCACGGCAACGCGCTGCGGATCGAGGTCTGCTCCGTTGATCGTCCGATCGGTGCGACGCCACGAGAGCGTCGTATCGATGCTGGTGATGTCGCTCACGGTCCTGCCGACCAGATAATTCCAGCCGCAAATGTGCGAGAGCGTGCGGCCATAGAGCAGCGCCGTCGAGCCGATCAGCTGCTGATACTCGGAGTCCGCGATCGTGTAGCTGAACGTACTGCGCCCGAACGGCACGGCAAAAGAACCGACCAGCGCGTTGCTGTCCTGACTGTCGAGGAAGTTGACGCTAAACGACTCTTGCAAACCAAGCAGATTGTTCGCTTCGACACCGGCCCGATATCGCGTCACGCCCGTTGCCGAGCTGCCGTAGTTGTCGACGCCGAGGTTGAAATACAGCCGGTCGCCAGGCTTGTTGTCGATGGCGACGATCGAGTCACCGGCGTTCTGGCCCGGCAGGATTTGCACCGCGGCCTGATTGCGGCGCAGTCGGTTGATCTGCGCGACGCCTTGATCGATGTCCGGCAGACGAAGCGGGTCACCGGGCGAGACTGGGAATGCATTCGCATAGCCGACGTCGGTGAACCAACCGCCACCTGCCGAAGCTTCACCAGGTTTGAGGCGATGGATCGGTTGCCCGTTGACGACAAAAGCCGAGACGTGACCGACTTGAATCGTGACCGTGAGCGTGCCGGACGAGAGGTTCTGTTTGCCAAGCAGTGCGCGAGTCGTCACGTAACCCGCCGAAACGAAGGTATCCGTGAGACGTTTCAGCAGCACATTAATCCGATGCGAGCCGAGTTCGTGATTCGCAAACTCCCCGACGATCGAATCAAGTTTCGTTCGCGATACACCGCTGGGCGAGGCGAACGGCTTACCGTCGGCCGATTGCAGCAAGATCTGTCCGACGCGAAACGTTGGACCACTTTCGACAATCGCGTCGACCGGCGTGCCGGGCGGAACGTCGAGCGTCGTATCGGCTGGCGGTGGGACAGTCACCGAAGGCGGCGGCTGCTCGAGCTGACGCTGGCGCGCCTGTTCGCGCTGCTGCTCGATGATCAGTTGAGCGGGGTCCTGCACCGGCCGGACCGCCGGAGGCACCGTTTGCGCATGCGCCGGCATGTACCACGCTGCGAGGCTCGCGACCAGCAGCGGTAGCTTGTATCGGGGGTAGACGGGTGCTTTCATCGTTGTTGTGCGTGCAGAAACCCGTGAGCCGACGTGGCGTTGCGGGTCGCGCCACTCATCGATGCGGCGAAGACGACCGCGATAGTCAGAAAAGAGACGACGACTATGCCGGGGCGATTTTTCGTTCGATAGTTCATTCGCTTAACGCCACCACCACGTCGTCAGGCCCAAATGCTGATCGATGGAAACCGGCGTTCGCGACGGCGCACGCACGGTAGTGATACCGCCTGCAGCCGTCACGCCCTTCCCGCCGCTGAACGAACCGCCGTCGATCACACCGTCTCCGGTCAGAAAGACCTGTCCGTTCGCGGCAAAGCCGCCACCGATATCCATCGCGATCAGCTGCGCCCACGTGCTACCGAAGAACGCCTTGAAACCACGATCCTGATTGATCGCTGAGTAACCGGTCACGCCCTGCGCATAGGTGACGGGCGCGTCTACCTTGATGTCGCCCGTTGCGAAGACATTGCCGCCGACGTTGCGTGCGACGGTGCCGCTCTTGATCGAGATGCTGCCGCCCGCGCCGGATTGCGAACCGCCGCTCGCCTGGATCGTGCCGCCGTAGGGCGTGACGTTGCTCGACGCGTTGGCGTGACAGAAGATCCAGCAGCTGCGCGAATAGTTCGCCTTCCCCGAGAACACGGCCGCATTCGTGAACGCATTCTGTGCCGCAATGGTGATATCACCGGTAGTCGCTTGAATGACACCGCCCGAGTTCGTCACGTTCCGCCCGGTGATCGTCAACGGCCCGCTGGTCGTCGCGAGGTAGGCAATTTGGTCGGGCCGGTTGACGGTGCCGTAGTCGATATTCACGCCCGTCGTCGAATGCGTGAAGAACAGGAAGCTGCCGCCTCGATCCGTGTACGCGGTCGGCTGGCCGCCATTCGTGCCACCCGAATGGTCGATGACGTTCAGCACGTCGCCTGCCGCGGTCAGGCTCATGCCGCCGTTCGATGCGACGCGCGCGTTATCGTTGATAATATTGCCGCCCGCAGTCAGCGATGTCTTGCCGTTGGCCGAAAAAATGATGCCTTGATTGTTCGCGCTCGATCCGTTGCGAATATCGCCGGCAGCGATCAGCGTCAGGTCGCCGCCGGAAGGCGTGCCGTTTGTCGTCGTACCCGCCTGAATCACGCTGCCGACGTTCGTAATGGCACCGCTGCTCGTCAAGTTGACAGCATTGGTTGCACTGAGCGTCGACGGGCCGGCTGCATCGTCCGAGAGCGAGATCGAGCTGGCATGAACTGTCGCGTTGTTCCCGGCGTTCAGTTGGGCGCCCTGTAGGGTAACCGCGCCTGTCGTCGAAATCGAGGCGTCATGCGCGCCGAAGAACTGGTTGTCGGCGATCGTGACGTCGCCGGTCGACGTGACCACGGCATCGCCCGCGTTCGCGTAGAGCTTCCCGAGGCTTCGGACGCCCGCGCCCTGGTCGGTGATGACGAGTTCAACCCGTCCGGCCGTCAGTCCGCCGGCGGCCGTGATATCGACGGCGAGCGCTTTGCTCGTCGCGCCGGCAGACGATGCACCGATACGCCAGTCGTGTCCGTTGTCCGTGGGCGACATCCCGCCGTTCCAACTCGTCGTACTGCTGCCAACCGTGCCACGGATAAAACTCGGCACGCCAGTTTTGTTGTCGTAGGTATTCGTGACCGGCCCGTTCACAGCCAGTTGCTTGGCGACAAGGTCGAGGCCAATCAGGTCGCCTGTCAGGCCGCCGGCACCGATCGTGACCGCGCCGCGGTCCGTGTTCAGTACGATGTTGCGCTGCACCGTGCCCGGTGCAAGCGTTACGTCGGTGAAACTCACTTGACCGGTCGACAACACGACATGACCGGTGTTCGTGAAGCTTCCGCCGTCTACGGTCACCCCGTTCGGATTCGCCAGGATGACGTTTGCGCGTGGACCAAGGACGTTGATGTTGCCTTGGATCAGTGACGGGTTTGTGCTCGTGACTTGGTTGACGATCGTGCGTGCATTGATGCCGACGTTGTTGAGGTCCGCGCCAGCTCTCGAGATGCTGAAGGACGAATAGGTGTTGTTCGAAACGCCGCCGATTGCAGGTGCGATGTTGACGGTCTGTCGACCATTTGCCCCGTTAAGGACAGCTGTCGCGGTACCGCCGTCGGCGGTGATTCCGCCAGCATGGGCGCAGTATGGAACCGTTGCCCACGCTAAAAATAGACTGCGCCGCAGTATGCCAGTTAGCATCGATCCCCCGAATCGTTCTTGTATCTTTTAATAGCTGGACTCTTGCCCGATCAGTCTCCGTGAGACGATCATGTTCAGCTGGATGACGAAATAATTGCTCTCCATACTCGCCTATTGGTATTTCCGAACTTGTCAATGTTCGACTGAGCACAACTTCCGAAGTGTTAAAAGATCGTCGGTCGCGGCATGGGCCTCATAGAGCGCCTCGCAAAAACCGCCGATGCTTGATGCACCAAGCGCGTATGAGACTGCCGAGGCCGCTCGCGCTTTGCGAAACCACGACATGGCCTCTCCCGCGTCATCTAATCCATCATGTTGCTCGACAATTTCAAAATACTTTTCATCGAAATAGGACGCGTCGTCGGCAATTGCTTGCAGCTCGTTCGTTGTCGCCTGATACGACGGATCGGAAAGAAATCGCAACCAGCCTCCACTCATAGAGTCTGTGATACCGGCAGAGCGGCATGCCCACTCTGCTGCACGACAAGCCATTGCCTTCTGCTGTACGGAAGACAGGGTCTTGGCGAGGACAACAAGGTCCGGCGCTACTGAGTTCAATCTTTCGCATGAAGTCATTTTGGACCCTTCAAAGGTGTTGCTGGAACGGCGTTTGCACCATTGATCGCTGCGGCGCAGTTTGTACATATCGGACGACCTGCTCCTACGGTTTGAACCGTATATCCATTCTGAGCAGCCCAAGAGGTGATGTCAGCTTCTGCATGGCCTGTTCCCTTAATGATGACTTCACCAGGCTTCAGGCTAACGCCCGGACGAAGATATCCGTTGGGTTCGCTGGTTGAAACGACAATTACCTGGTTGCCGCTCGGATCTAACACGACGCCTACACCCATTGTTACGCGACCTTGGGAGCCCGCGGGCAATTGTGACTGCAGCTGCGCAGCGCGGCCAGCAGCGTACGCTTGTGCATCCGAAAGGGACATTCTGCCACCGGCTGTACCCGCAGCTATCGGACCGTTACCGGTCGTGATTGCTTCTGGTCCAGCGCCCGGTTGTGGACCGGCGGCCTCGGCCGGGTTAGGCGGAAGGATGCTGACCGTCTCTTTTCCAGCGTCGACGTGCATGCCGGGCTCGCCGCCGTTCGTGTCAAAACTGGATGGTGTCTTAATGTGCCCTGCAGCGTTGTTTAGTGCCTCATTCTGCGCAGCCGTCGCACCGGCCATTGCGTTCTGACCGGACAGTCCCGCGAGCCCGCCACCGGTCCACGTCGAAATTGCCGCCAACATTGCCATCTGGCCCTGATCCAGCGGCACACCGCTCGGATCGAGCATCCCGATGACCTGCTGCGACAACACTGCGCTCGTAGCCCCACCAATCGCACCGCCACCACACCCTTGACCAGTTGCAGCACCGGCCGCGCAGCCGAGCGCGGCATGCGCGGCCACGTACGCCGCACCAGTCAGCGTGCCATCCTGATTCAGGTTGCCGATCGTGTAGGCAATGGACGCCGCAGCATTGGTCGCTGCGCTGTTGCGCAGGTTCGTCAGGAAGCTCCCACCCTGCAAGGCCGTCTGGACCGTCGCTTGAAGCACCGACTCCGCGGCGATCGCGGTAATCGTCGTTGGAAGCGAGCCGGTCGCCGCGCCCGCCTGCGGCACCAGCGTATTCCCCACCGTCTGGACGCCAGCCAAAGCAGCAAGACTGTTGTTCGACGCCGCCCACGACCACCCCGCCGCGCCATTGCTGAACGTGATGCCGTTCGTCAGCCCTGCCGTCAGCGCCGCCGCACCGGCCGTCGTGAGCAGTGATCCGAGGTTGAACGAGCCGCCACTGTTCAGTTGGCTCATCGTGCTGTTCATCATGCCGGCGAAGCCCGCCGACAGTGCCGCGTTTGCCGTACCGGCGCCCAGGGAGCCCGCGGTCGTTCCGGCCGCCGCAAACGCCGAACCCGATCCGGCCGACGCCCCTGCTGCTGCACCAATCGCCCCGGATGCAGCCATCCCGCCCATGATCGACAATCCAACGATCACGCCGGTCATGAAGATCTGGTCGAACCATGAATCGCCGTCGACTGCCTCGGTATTCAGGTGATCGGTCACGGTCGACTGGCTGAACTGCCCGCCAAGCTGCGCCTTCAGGTTGGACAGCATCTGCTGCGTCGCCGCCTGATTCACGCTGCCGTCGGCACTGGTCTGCTGCAATGCCCCGCCGATCTGGTTCAGGCTCTGCACGTTCAGGTCGTAGTTCGCGGCCGACATGAATCCGCCCTGTTGCGCGACAGTGCCAGTCGTGCGCAGGAACACGCCTTCGTCCCCGAACTGGTAGATCTCTCCGATATTCGTCGAACGCTGTTCGTTCGTGAGACTGCCGGTGTTGACCGTCAGGTTTTGCGCCGTCACGGAACCGGTATTGAGGATGCTGTTCGCGTAGTTCAGTGCGACATTCGTCCCCGTGATTTCGCCGTCCGCGTTCACGACCGCGTAGTTTTTCGGCAGCAGAACCTCGGGCATCAATGCCTGCACCGTCGGGCAGGCGGCGCCACCCGATGCCTGACACCCCGGTTCCGGCACCGCCTGCTGGACATACCAGAGCATCGGCGCATTGATCTGCGCGAGCTGGGCGTCGCTCAGTTGCGTGCCGAGCGCGATATTGTTCTGCTTCGCGTACTCAAGCGCCGCGCCATACAGCGCTGCCTTGTCCTGATTGTTGATCGACGCCTGGCTCGTGCTGTCGGTCGCGCTCGGGGTGCTGTAGAAGCTGCTCTTGCCGGTCGCTTGCAGCGCGGCCTGCTGGATCTGCTGGTTCTCCGTATACGGGTCGTAGTAGAACGGCACGCTGCCGGGCTGCAGGTTAGCCGGCAGGTTCGCAATCAGCGATGCAGACGAGAGCGAGTCGACTACCTGGGCGGCCGGATTGCTCGTCAAGTACGACACCGTCACGGTTTGACCGGACACCGTCTTGACGGTCGTGGCGGTCGGCGTATTCACGCCCGTCACAATCGGCGCCGTCGGCTTGCCCACCGTTTGTGCGCCGATCGGCGTATTGGGCGGCAGAGCCGCCATGCCGGTGACCGACGTCGGCCGCCCGTCCTGATTCGTCACCAGTCCGGCCTGGTTCACGGCGGCCGTCATCGAAGGCGGCAGCGTCGGCGGAGCCAGCGAAATCACCTGCCCCGACACGACAGGCGGCGGCGTAAACACGTTCGGGTTCGTGATCCCGTTGACGAGCGTCGAACCCGTCAGCGTGATCGATTGACCGATCACGTTACCGGTATTGGTCAGCGTCGGCGAGTGGACGCTCAGGTTGCCCGCCTGAATCGTTCCCGGCACGAAATCCTTCATGCCGACGTTCGATGGAAGTCCCGACGCCGTTTGCGTATCGCCCTGACTGAACGCGCTGCCGTACAGATTCTGGCAGTCCGCGGCCATGCCGAGACAACCCCACGTGCGGGTCGCGCCCGGATTGCCGGTCCAGAATGCGTGCAGGTATTGGTTGTCGCTCGACGCGCTCGTCGATGCATTGATCGTCGCGTTGTTCAATGCAGTTACCAGACTGCCCGTATTGCTGAACGTCCCTGCCGAGATCGAAAGATTGTTGTTGGCCGTGATCGTCGATGGATTGGCCGCTTGCACCTGGATATAGGCTTCGCAGTTCTGTCCGCAGCCCGTATACGGAGACGCAGTCCCATAGTTCTGGTGAACCGCGACCGGTGCGGCGATCGTGTTAGTCACGCTCGCCGCATTGATCTGCACGTTGTTGCCAGCCTCGATCGCGGCCGACGTGTTCGTCACGCTCGTAGCCTGCGTCGGATTGGCTGCGGTCGTACCTGCGCCGCCGATCACGACATCGTTTCTCGCGACCAGATTGCCGTAAGTATTGGCGACCTGGTTCGCGGCAATCACGATGTCGTGGCCGGCGGTGACGTTGCTGTTGGTTTGCTGATAGCTGTACGTTTCCGAGTTCGGGTTGGTCGTGTTCAGCGAACTGCAACCCGCGTTCGAGACTCCCGACGCACATCCCGCCGTCACGGCCTTCGATCCTACATTAGAGCCTTGGTTCGTAAAGCTTGCCGCCTGAATGTTGACGTCGTTGCCCGCCGCCAAGGTGCCGGTGTTGGTCAGATTGCCGCCCGACAGATTCAGGTTGTTGCCGGCGATGACCTGCCCGACGGCGCCTTGTTTGGTCACGCTGGAGGTGACGGTTTCCAACTGCACGGTGCCGGGCGCGCTGATGGTGTACGTGGCAGGCGGCGTCGGCGGACCAACCGCGCAATATCCACCCTCGCACTGGTAAGTGCCACTCGGATTGGCCGTGCCCGCTACGCCAATCGGTGCGGTCTTCTGCAAAGCCTGCAACGATGTCAGGAATGCGTTCAGCGATGCCGAATCGACGGAATCCGTGACCGTCGAGGTGAAGCTCGAACCCCCGTTCTGGAGTTGCTGCACGTTCACGTTGGCGTCATGGCCCGCGCTGACGACGCCGCTTTGGTTGTTGAGCGTATTGGCGGTCAAGGTGAGATCGTGGCCAGCCGCGATAGTCGATGGCGTTACCGTTGCACCGGTCGACGTCGTGGTCTCGGTAACAGTCGGCAAGGTCAGCGTCTGTACTGTCGTTGCGCCCGAGATCGGTGTCGAGGGCGGCACGACGACCCAGATGGCGCCTTTGGGCGCATTACTCGTCGGCACCAGAGCGAACTGGATCGGACCCGAGCTCGCGACCGGCGACGACGGATCGCCCCATCCCTGATAGATCAGCCGGACGCTGGATAGCGACCATACGGTCTGTTTGGTCGGCTGCTCGCCGCCGGGTGAAAGGAGCCCGCCCAGTGTTGCCGGCAGATTCGCCTGCCCGAGCATGAACGTCCCACCATCCTTGCCGACGTTGTAGATTGCATAGACCAGTTCAGAGCCGATCGGCGTGGCCATTAGCAGGCCCGGATTGTCGACCGTCTTCGTGGTCGTGGTCGTCGTGACAACGGACGCTGCGGAGTTATTGACGTTGTTGGCGGTCAGCGACAGGTCGTTGGTCGCCGTCAGCGTGCCGCCGGCATTCCCGAGATCCCCCGACAGGTTGATCGTCGCGTTGCCGCTGCCTGCAGGGCTGTTTGTATTTCCGGCGCGGGTCGTACCGCCAGAGTTGTCGTAGCTTGCCCCGGTGATCGCGAGCGTATTGGCGGCCTGAACCGTACCCGCGTTCGATCCCGAGCCGTTCAGCGTCAAGGCATTGTTGGCGGTCACCGTGCCTGTGGCTGCATTCGCCAGCGACCCGTTGATCGTCAGGTCGTTGCCGTTGATGGCGCCGGTGTTGCCCACGGCACCATTCAGCGTCAACGAGCCCGCGCCCTGGTTGATCGTGCCGGCGTTATTGATTCCCTGCGCAGCCGATACCGTTACAGTCGTACCCGGCAGAGTCCAGGTGCCCGAATTGTTGACCGATTGCGCGGACAGGTTCAGGCCGTAGCCGCCATTGATCGTCCCGTAACTGGCGGCCGACGGATCAAGCGCTTGATTCGGCAAAGCGAGCGTCGCGATGTTCTGCGCCAGAATTTTGCCGTTCGTATTGTCGAAGGATCCGTTGCCGCCCGTGACCGTCACGGTGGTATTGCCAGTCGCCGCGGTCGAATTATTGACGTCGCCCGCGAAGATGAGACCCGCGTTGCTCAGACTACTCGTCGTCAGGTTCAGCGCGTTCGTCGCCATCAAGGCGCCGGTATTAGTCGTCGCGTTGCTGACGTTGAAATTCGCCGTCGGCGCGTAGATCGAACCGCCGTTGCTCAGATCCGCGGCGTTGAAGGTCGCCGACTTCAGCGATGACAAGCTCCCTGAGTTCGTGACCGTCGAGCCCGACACGTTCAGGTTGCCTCCGGCCATCTGCGTGCCGACGTTCGATACGGTGCCGCCATTCAGGCTCGTGTCGCCCTTGAACGCGGCCGTGCCGCCTGTCGTGACGCTCTGTGAACCCGTGATTTGCGTGGTGCCGCCGACCACTGCGTTCGCGGTCGTGACGTTCGCCCCGCTCAGGGTCGCGTTGCCGTTCACCGACAGGGCCGGTGCTTGCGCGTCGAATGCTGCGTTGAGCTGGCCCGCCGACGTATCAAGATTGCTCGTCGCCGTGGCTGTCAGATTGCCGCCGATCGACACGCCTTGCGTCGTGATGTTCGCCGCCGTCAGCGTCCCATCCTTCGAGACGGTCGTCTGGCCGTTCAGCGTCAGGTTTTGGCCCGCATTCAGGCTCGCGTTCCCGGCTGTCGAGATGGGTCCGGAGGCCGTCACATTGCCGCCCTTGGCGTTCACGCTCAGGTCGCCGAGGCTCGTTACACTGCCTTGCGTCGTAACGTCGGTACCCGTGGTAATGGTTGTCGCGCCGCCGGACAGCGCGTTACCCGCGAGCGTCGCGCTTCCGTTTGTCGCCGTCAGCGTGGTCGTACCGACCGCCGTTGTCGCGCCGACGCTCAGATTATTCGCAGCCGTAGCGTTGAGATTGTTCCCCGTCCGAATCGCACCGCTGATGCCGACGTTGTTTCCTGCATTCAACGTTGTGTCATTCGCGACATTGACCGCGCCCGTACCGTTGATATCGCGGCCGGCCGAAACGGTTGCATTGCCGGTGTTGTTCACCGACAGACCGCCGTTCAGATTCGCATCGCGACCCGCCGAGATCGTCGTGCTTTGGCCCGTCTGCACCGTGCCCGCGACGGTCGCGTCCTGCGCTGCGGCGATGTTCACCGTGCCCGGCGTCGATACTGCCCCGGCGACCGAGACGCTGCCCGCGCTCGAGCCGATCGACGCGTTTCCACCGCTATAGACCGTACCGCCCAGATTGACGCTCTGCTGCCCGGTCGCGTTCAATCCACCGAGCGACACGACATTGCCGGTCGTACTCAGGGTCCCGCCATTCGCGGTGAGCGTCATGTCGCCGACAGACGCGGCGTTGCCGTTCACTTGCGTGTTGCCGCCCGACGTCACGCTCAGCTTGTCGCCGCTCGTGACGTCGCCACCCAACGTCGAATTCTGTCCCGATTGAATCGTTACCGCACCCGGTGCCGTCACTGTCCCGCCGAATTCAGCGTTCGTACCCGCCTTCGCGGCGATCGTGGTGCCGCTTTGCACGGCGCCGTTCAGGCCGATCGCCTGCCCGGCGTTCAGTGTGACCGCGCCTTGCGACGACGAAACCTTGCCTTGCCCGGAGATCGAGCCAGCTTGCGCGGCGATCGACACTGCGCCTTGCGCCTGCGTCGTACCGTCAATCGTCGCGTCTTGACCGGCCGTCACGGTCGCCGCTCCGTTCGATTGCAGATTGCCGCTCACGGCGGCCGACCCTGTCATCGCGGTGAGATTCGTATCGCCGACGGACGTGACCGCGCCGTTCACGGTCGCATTGCGCGCCCCCGCCAGCGCGACCGTGCTGCCGCCCTGTACCGCCCCTTTCACAGTCAGATCACGTCCAGCCCGCGCCGAGATCGTACCCGGCGCGCTCAGCCCGCCGACCGTCAGACCTCCGTTCGTCGTCTGCAGCGCAATATCGTGAGCCGACAGGGAGTCGATCGCCATCGACTCGCCGGCCGTAAGATTGGCCGAGCCATTTGCGGCAACCGACGCAGCAGTCAGGTTCCGACCGGCGGTCATCGACACGCTTTGTCCGGCCGACACGGCCCCCGGCGCAGTGATGTCGCCGTTCGCCGCAACCGTATAGTTTTGGTTCGCGAGGCCGGTACCGCTGATCGTCGTGTTGTCCGCGCTCGTCAAATTGACGTTCTGACTGGCAAACGTTTGACCGACCGTGACGTCGCCGTTTGAATTCACGACCACGTTCCCTGCCGTCGCGGTCAACGAGCCTTGCATGTTCGCGCCAAGGCCGGCTGCTGTCTGGACGATGTAGACCTGGCCAGCGGTGACCGATCCGAACTGGCTTGCATCGATCGCCAAACCGTTTGCAGTTTGGATTGCCGTGACATTGTTCGGCAGACCGTTGGCTGCGGTACCGTATGCAGTGCCGGTATTGCCCGTCGTGGTCGGCGTGACGAGCTGGTTGCCCGTCACGACGTTGATGCGCTGATCCGCACGGATCGGCGCCGCCAGCGTGACGGTTTGCCCGATGAGGTCAATATTCCCGACGGTCCCTTCGATCCCGGCTCCCGGACCGTTCACCCCTGCCGGCCCGTTGATCGAAATGTTGCCTGATCGAACGTCGTACGCGACCGCGCCGGCGTGCGCGAAATCGGTTGGAGCACCACCGACGCCCGTGATGAACTGCGGCGTGCCCGTGGTCAGCGTGAGATTCGGGATGTTCGTGAGCGACAGTCCGTTTGCGGATATCCCGCCCGGAGCCGCGATCACGATCGGTGCAGCAGCGCCGAAGGTCTCGAGCGGCCCGTTCAAGACCGCAATATTGTTCGACGTGACCTGGTTGATAATCAACGACGCTGGCCGGCCGTTCAGATTCGGATTCGCGCCAAGCGAGCCGCCGAGCAGCGGAGTCCCTGCAATCGTGCTGTTGTTCAGCACGAGGCCTTCAGGTCCCACATTGAACGACTGATACTGTCCGAGACTCACGCCGTTGGAATTCGGCGCAGGGATATTGATAGCAGGGACACCCGCGCTAGTCGCGGTGACCGTTGGCTGAAACGGAATCGGCGCCCGCGGATCGATGATCGGCGCAGCATGTGCTGTTTGGTCGACCAAAAGCATCGCGGGGCTGAGATACATCACGACCGACATGACCCATGCGGTCGCCTTGATCCAAAGGGCGTGCTCTTCGCTGTTCAGCGAAGGTTGACCGAAGACAATTTTCTGTTTGGCCGTTCCCCGTTGAACGTGCCGAGCTTCTATTTCGCGCATCAGTCGGCGCATGGTTGGTCTCACTCGGAATTTTCAGCGGATGTTCGCACAGCCGAAACCGAAAGATGGTCAACAATTGTCATGCCCCGTCTTGCTGTCGGGAACACGGTTACAAACAGCCTTCATGCTGATTCGAATATCAAAATATCAACGATGGCTTACTGTGACCAATATAAAAATAAATAAATGTTTTTGAGATTTATTTAATCAAAAAGACCCCCGTTCCCGGTCGACAGACCGCAGAGTCATGCCTGATAGGGCTTTGGCTCCGAGGGTGGCGACGGGCGCATCAACTACACGTGTGCACCAGGGTCGAATAGAAATGTCAAAAATCGTTTCTTAAAAACTTAAATCCGATCGATGAATACCTCCCGATCGGGAGGGAATAGCCGGTCGCAACGAGACATAACGCGGTCAAACGACACCAGCTGGCTCACAAGCCACCTGCGATTTTTACGAGGGAGCGTGTTGTGTTCTGTCGACGCGGACTTGACTTTCGTTCGAAGTCGGTAAGGTAGTCGATACCAATTTCTCAACCACGAATGGAGAAAGCATGTCGACATACCACGAACTTCTCGCAAAGCGCGCGGCACTCGAAGCGGAAATCGACGCCGCAAAAGGGGCTGCGCGGGAGACAGCTTTGAAAGAGGTGCGCCAACTCGTGAGCGAATTCGATCTCAGCGCCCGGGAGGTCTACGGGGCGCGCGCAACCCGCAAGCGCGGCCGCGTCGAAGCGAAGTATCGCCATCCCGACACCGGCGCGACCTGGAGCGGTCGGGGCCGCCCGCCGGCATGGATTGACGGCAAAGACCGCACGCCCTTCGAAATCCAGCACAGCGCCGCCTAGTCTTGAAATCTCGCAGAACACTGGATACATTTACAGTGTGCCAGGCGCAGCAGCCACTCGCAATTTGCCAAGTGGCTGGCTGCTGCTCCCTTGTCTCGCCGACTACTATGAACCTCGCCCCGACTGTTGATTGCCACGATGCCGAGCTCGATCCGATTCGGTACGGGTATGCGCTCGAGTCCGCAACGCAAGATCTGCGACGCATTGCGACGTCGCTCGCAGCTCGCTACATCAGCGCCGGCCTTGCGCACGCTTTGAGCTGGCCGCTATTGCTCGAGATCGAAGAGCAGGCATTCTCCGATTTGGCCTTTCAGAGCCGCAACGATCCAGCGATCGTCGGCGCACTGCCGCGCATCGGGCCGGCGACGCTGCCGGGCGTCGATTTCAGCGGTCTCATCGACTGGAGCCAGTCCTATCCATCGCTGCCAATCGTCTATCAGTGCGTCCGCGAGCTTCTGGTCGATGCCCCCAAGTTCGAGCGCAGTGAGGAAGCTGCGTGAGCGACGTAACCCGTGGGCTCGACGAGCGGCGTGCCGATGCCCACGTCCGAAACCGGATGAAGGGGCGCCCCACCCTTCTGCAGGCACAGGACGCGAATCGTAGATTCGCGCCATGCTTGGGGTAGCCAATATTCAGTATATAAGATCGAATGGACGAACCGACTCTCTGGCTGTCGGCACCGACCGAGGCCTATCAGCAGTGGCAACGCACGGAAGCCGCCGGCGCCGATCGGCGCGCGTTCTCGCCGCGGTCGATCGTCCAACACGAAGCGATGTTCGAACGCTTCATGCGCCACCTCGCCGCCGCTCACCTGTCGCTGGCCAACTTCGGGCCCGACCACCTCGAATCGTTCTTCGCTGACCTAGATCGCCGGTGCAAGCCCGGCACCACGACACGTCTGCGGTACCAGAAGCTCCTCGACCGGCTCGGGCGGCACCTCGTCGACGTCGGCGTGCGCAAGACCAATCCAGCTGCCGCATACACGCTGATGCAGACGTGGCCGGAGGACGAGCCCGTCCCGGTGTACCTTCTGGAAGCCGATGATCATCGACTGCAGGCGTCGATCCGGGCCATCGACGGGCTCGACGACCGCGCGTTGCGCAACCGAGCCATCGTTGGCTTGTTGCTCTCGACCGGCATCACCGCGCAGGAATTTCGACAGGCGAGCGCCGTCGACCTCGACCTGTCGCCGGCGCGGCCGTACCTCCTTGTACCGAAGCGCGGCCCGCGCGAGGCACGTCGCATCAACGTTGACGAGTTTGCGGAACCCGCGCTCGCGCGATGGCGAAATCTGGCTGCGGCTGCAGACAGCCCTCTGCTGTTCCCGTCCCCCCGTGCAGGCGGCCCAATGACCGACGAAATGCTCGGCCGCATCGTTCGAGACGAGCTCCTCGCGATCGACGTTCGACTCCCTGATATGAGCCCACGTACCCTGCGAAACACGTTCGCGAGGCGCCTGCTCCTCGCCGGCAGAAGCAACGACGACGTCATGCATCTCTTGGGCCTGACAAGCCAGCGCACTGTGATCCGCATTCGGGCGACGATCCCGAGCGGGCCTCAAGCTACACCTCAGACTTGACTTCCTCCCCGCCTCGATAGCCTGAAAAAGCCAGCAAGGTCGCTGGCTTTCTTGCTATTGGAGCATTCAATATGGACTACGTATCGCATTACACGGACCTCGTCTACTTCGCCAGCGGTGGCATTTCCGTCTGCCGCTACCGGATGCTCGCGCTCGCGTCGGAACCGAAGCGGCTCGTCATTCAGGTCGAGAACCACGGCGGCCACAAGGACATCCTGATCACCGATCACATCGTGCGCGACGGAGTCCTCAACCGAATCGCCGATCGCGACTTAACGGGGGTTCCGTTCGACATGCTTTGCGTCGCGTTGACCGAGGCCGGCCAACATCACATCGTCTTCGTCGAGGCCGATCTCGAGGACTACATTCATCGCGGGTATCCGTATGAGCGATCCGCTCAGCCGGCCGCACGTGGCCGACATATCGAGCGCATCTCGATCAATTCCCGTGACCTGGTGGTCGGCCGGGCCCGCCTGCAGACCGCGCATGCGACTCCTACGCTCGCAGCAGACAGTCTAGCGGCCATCCTCGACCGGCCGACGTCCGCGTAAACCGCCAATACGCCGACGAGTAAGCTCGTCTGGCCATCACATCCTGGGTCCGATCGACAACAACAACGGGAGCAACGGGCAAAAACAAACCCGGTGCAGACGCACCGGGTTTGGTTCCAAAATTCCGGACTTCAAGCCGCCTGCGAAAACAGATCGACAGGCGCCAGGTTCAGCATCGTGAGGTGCTCCGTGTTCGATATCGCGCGGTCGACGAGAAACCGATCGAGCTCAGCCGGCGTCAGGTTGTGCCGTTCGGCGAGATGCGCGAAGTACTGGCCACGCTTGGCCATCTCCTGATACCGGCCCGCCATACCGGCCGGAAGCCTCAGAATGCCTTCGTTGAGCCAGAACCGTGCCGACTCCATCCCCGAGTGTTGCTGCGCCTTCACGGACCAGCAAGCGTCGAAGCTGCAGGTGACGAACGCACACGCTGCCTCGACGTGCACTTCGAACTGGTCGCTCTCTTCGAAATAGACGATCTGCTCACCGGACCTCGTGCGCGCATATCGGCTCGCTCGCTCCGGATGGAGGTAGCGATTCCACTGTTCCGCGGCATAGTCGCGAAGTCCGTCTGTGGGCACCTCGGCATCGTACGCGCCGACAAAGAACCACCCATGATGCGGGATGTCGATCTTCGGCAGTGGGTCCACCACCGGCACGTAGTAGCGCCGTCCGAGCCGATGGACGTCGAACCAGACCGACAGCGCCGGAAACGCATGCGGCGCGTAGTGGTGCATCGAGAGATAGAAGTCGATCGCCACCAGCTGCGCCGGCGTGATCATCTCGAACTGCACGTCGCAAAGCGCGCGATTTTCCGGAGTGTCAGGTATTTCGCCCATGGCCAGTGCGCCCTCATGCCGCTCAGCGCGCTCGACCTCAAGCGCGTCAAGCGTTAGCAGGTACTGCAGCAACCGAACGCGCTCCAAGTACGACAGAACGTCCGGCTTGACCGCCAGATACCCGGCGTCACTCAGCTTCCGGCCTACAAGTTCGCGACGGCCAAGATCCCATTGCACGGCCATCAGGTAGTTGCGGAACCGATTCAAGCCCTCCAGATGACGGTGGCCAGCTTCCTTCACCATCGACTCCATCGAGCGATCGCGCTCGCCGGTCACGCAACAAAACGCGCACCCGAATCGCGAACCGCACGCGGCACGCGCGCCGCCCTCTCCCAGAATCACACCACATGTCCCCTCGTTCCCAGCTCGGTATAGATCCGACAGACGCCGGATTGACTGGCTGGACACGGGTGACGGAAAGGGGCGGTCTGAATCCTCCGCGAATAGCGAGAGCATCGTCCATACGCAGTCCGTGGACCACTCGGCGATCGGAGAAAAAGTAAGAAATCCGTCCGCGTTCCTGACGGGTCTTCGCGCATTCTCGTTGCGAGCGGCCATGGCCGCCGCGCGACTGCCGCTCTCTCCGAACCGGTTGCCGAGGATGGTAACGACTTCGCTACTTCCGCCGGCGGCCGCAGAACGTTCGAGCGTGACGCGCAGGCGGTTCTGCGGGTCGACCTTCCAATCCGCCGCACAGGCACGTATCCGCTTTCCGTTCTTCACCCCATTTTCCGGGGTACGGGGAAGCGTGCCACGCCCGATCGTTGCGACGACAAATTGCGACGCCAATGATGGCTTCGCTACGTGCACCGATACCGACGTGCCAGCGGCCGCAAAGGCGTCGCGGATCTCATCCAGCATGGCCTGAAGGTGCCAGTGCATGCTGGGATTTTCGATCGTCGTGTCGGCGCTCGTCACAAAGTGCTCGCGCGACACCTCCGCACCAGCGCGCCGCACCGCCTCCAGCATAAGGATCGCCGTGCAGGTCGAGTCCTTGCCGCCGCTCAGCGCGTTCGAGAGCGTGAATCCCTGTTGAATCAGCGCGACGAGCGCGTCGATTGCCGACTCCATCTTCACCAAAATTTCCGAGAACATATACTGCTCCTATGGCGCAGGAACAGCCCCACGCGGGAGCCGTTCCCGCGCGGGTTGAGAGAAAAGAAACAATCAGGGTGCGCGATACACTTCGCCGCGCGCCGACACCACTTCCCAGTTTTTCAGATACGCATCGGCGACACGCGTATCGCCGCGCAACACGATGACGTTCTCTGCGTTGTACCGCGCCGCCTGCTGCGAGTAGTTGTAGCTGCCCGTCTCGACGGTCTCGCCGTCGACAATGAGGTACTTCGAGTGCTGTGCTGGAAAGACGCTCACAAGTCGTACCGGAATGCCGGCGTAAGCGAGAGCACCGAGCGCAGCGCGAGCGCGGCCGCTACGGTCCTCTTCGAAGTTGCTGCGCGCGTCGACGGTGACCGCCACGTCAACGCCGCGGTGCTTCGCGGTGATGAGCGCGCGCGTCACCGCCGGAGCGGTGAACGAGTACGCCAGCACGCGAATCGATTGGCGCGCATGCCCGATGGTGCGAAGCACAAGGCTTTCGGCTCCGCCATCCGGCGAGAACGCTACTTCGACCGTCGGCAGCGTCTCCGCTTGCGCGCGCCCGGCAAACGCGATCGCAACACAACAGCACAGCGATGCCACGAGTACTGCCCAAGAAATTTGCTTCTTCATCGGAGCCTCCAATAGTGGATACGGAAAAGCCCCGGTCTCTTCCGAGAGCGGGCCGACGTTCAGGGGTTTAGATGCAGGGCTTATGCTGCCCTGCAGGAAAGGTATGGACTTGGCCATCCTTGCAGATGACCGCATCCGTTCTCATGTGCGGCCGCTTAGCTACGGCGGCCTGCGTGGAGACCGCATAGCGGTACATAGGCGCCGACTGCTGCGCACCGCCGTGCATCGCGATCAACAGCATCACCAGGTTCGTCATCCCGTTCATCAAACGCTCCTCCGTCGGCGAATCAGGACACGACGACGGCAGTCGTGGCCACCGTCACCCAGCGCCCGTTCACCAGCACGTCGCGCAGTCGCGAGCCGTTCAGCTCGTACACGTGCTCCGTACCGATGCGAATGGGTTTCGGCCGGATCGAGACCGTCAAGGTTCGGACCAGCTCAGCAGATCTGGACTTCAGTTTCATTGCGTTCCTCGTAAAGAAAAAGGGCGAGGAACGCCCCTGCGGGGAACGTTCCCCGCCAGGGTTAAAAAATGTGTGCCGCACTACCTCGCGAGTGCGGCCACGTCGATGACCGCATCAGCCTCGGCAATCAAGTCCGGCGTTTGCGAAATGAAAAACTCCCGTGCATACCCGCCCTGACGCAGAACCTCGCGTTTCATGCGCATGAATTGCACCTTCCGATCAGGGTCAAGTGGACCATCCGACTCGTCGCTGAACAGTGACTCGTACGGCTGGCCCGCGTTACCCGCGATATACAGGGCAACGCCGCGGGTCAGGCACTCGTTGATCCAGACCTTCTGACCGCCGGACATCACGCCGACTGCCTTGCTGCTGTCGCTATCGGCGTCGTGCACGAGGATTTCAAATCCCTCGCGCGTTTCACCATTGGCCAACGTCCGCTGCGTCTGGATCTCGACCGTGAACCGCGTGCCATAGCACGCGAGCAGCAGGTCATTCACCGTCTGCGTGAGTGCCGGCCCAGCGTCGTCGATCGTCAGCGCGATCACGCCGTCATTGCCGAGGCCCTTCGCGAGCAACTTCCACTGCGCGACCTCGTCCGAGATGCGCTCAGCGAATGCTTGCGTCGCCGAGAAGCCCTCTAGCTCGCGCTCGAGTGCCGCCAACGTCGTTTCGCAGGTGGCCTGTGTGCGGATCAAAGCTTCGATCCGAGCGTCCATCGCGGTACAGACGTCACGACGGGCAACCAGCTGTCGATCGACCTCCACAATCGCCTGCGTCACATCGACAGCAGCCAGGCGCGAGACCTCCGCGTCGACGTCACGCAACAACCCAGTGAGCCGCGTCGATTCCGTCTCCCGACGTTTTGACGCCTCGCTTCGCTCAACATCGAGCGATTCGAGTTCGCCTTGGGCCTTCGTCAGCCCGGCCTCCGCCGCGTCGAGCAATCGCTTTCGCGCAGCAAGATCGGTCGCACGTTGAAGGGCCTGACGCGCGCCCGTGAGTTCCGTGTTCACCTGCTGGAGCTCGGTCCGCTTGGCCAACAGCGCTTCTACCGACGGTGCGAGTTCCTTCAACTCCGTCTGGTGTTGCCGATAGC
Source organism: Burkholderia sp. 22088 (assembly GCF_052045915.1). Classification (NCBI taxonomy): domain Bacteria; kingdom Pseudomonadati; phylum Pseudomonadota; class Betaproteobacteria; order Burkholderiales; family Burkholderiaceae; genus Burkholderia; species Burkholderia sp. 22088. The sequence goes on along the minus strand of NZ_JBQEPY010000014.1, from coordinate 151,245 downwards.
GCGCGCGCAAGTCTTTAAGCGAGGCGGTCTGGACGTCGACTTGTTGGGCCGCATTCCTCGCTTGCGCGAGCAAGGGGCACATCGCATGGATATCCATCCCTGCACACGGCACCGATCCGATCACTGATGATTGTTCGGTCAAGGTTCGAATCAGGTCAGATTTCGCCGTACCCTGCGATTCCAACCCGGAGAGCGTCGACTCGACCGAGGCAACCCGCAATCGCTTCGCATCAAGCTGTTCGATTGCACGCTGCAACGGTTCGATCAATGCCTCGGCCTTCGCGACACGAAGTTGGGCTTCATCTCGAGCGGCCGCAGCGCCACGGATCTGCTCTGCCTGCCGGACAACCGCTACATGACCCGCGATCGTCTCCCTTAGCGCCGAAGCGCGTTGGTCGAAGCGCTTGTCGTCGGCCTGCTTGTCACGCTCCAACGTCTGGAGCGATGCCTGCAGCTGGCTACGCCGCACACCGAGTTCACCTATGCGCGCCACAGTGCTCGCGTTCTCGCCCTGCTTGGCAACGAGCACCGCGTGCTGTTGCGTCAGCGTGGCAATCTCCGCTTGCGCAGCCGTACGCTTCTCGCGCGCCGCCGCGATATCTGCCGCAGCCGTCGCGAGCGCCTTGCGCGTCTCGTCAACACGCTCGCGCTTCCCGGAGAATGCAGCGAGCTCCTGTTGCACGACACCGAGTTTCCGCGAAAGCTCCTTCGCGACATCAGCAGCCTTGGTCGACAGTGCGCGGAGGTGATCGATCTTCAGCAGCTCCGCGAGGAGCCCCTTGATCTCGGTCGCACCGTAGGACGCGAGTGGCCGACGGTTCTGCGCCGAGAACACGCTCGTGAAGAACGACTCGAGGGAGCCGCAGATCGCGTCAACGCAGCGGTCGTAGGTCTCACCCTTGCCGTCCGACACCGTGCCATCCGGCAGCGATACCGGACGCCACTCGCCGTCCATCGAGCGATAGAACAGGAAGTAGTCCGCCTTGCCGGTCTTGCCTGGCTTGCGAAACACAAAGGTCGACCGATAGCGCAAGCCATCGTGCTCCCATTCGAACTCCTTGCGTGCCTGCACCCCGCAGACGTGATCCCAGTACGAGAACGCATCGACCGAGAGCTTCGACGCGCGCGACGGCATGATCCGGTATGGGTGCAGGTTGTCCATGATCGTCGTCTTGCCCGCGCCATTCGGCCCGGTCAACGCGATCAACCCGGTCGGCAACGACTCCAGATCGAGTTCCACGCTGTCGCGCTTCATCCCGTCCCGGACGCCATAGAACCCTTCAAGCAACAGTCTCAGTGGTCGCATGACTGGATCTCCGAAAGAGAGATGGGCTGCAGATACTCGTCCGGCAGGAAGAACGGGACATCGTCGTCATCGACCGGAAGCGTCGGTTCGGGCCGGGATGCCGGCTTCGCCAACGTACCGTCAACGGCGGCCTGCACCGTTCCACAGAGACGGCTGAACGCGTCCGACGTCTGCTTGAGCATCGAATCCCAGTTGGAACAACCGGTGAGAATCTGCAGCTCGCGGCCGGACCACTGGCCCGAGTACCCAGCGTCGAAGGACCACAGGAGGTTTTGCAGCTCGACGCCTGGCGTGACCACGATCTCGGCCTCGTCGGCGTCAACCACGTGGGCCAACACCAACATGCCGTCGCGTTGAGCAATGACCGCGCCCCGTTGGGTGCCGAACGGTTGGTGAAAGAGTGCTGCCGTGCACCCGCCGTGATCGACGAGAAGCTTCTGCAGCGATTTGGCGTCGGTAGACGCAGTGAAGGACTGGGCCCAACGGACGCCAGCAGGATAGAGACCAAACATGAGCACACTCCGGATTTGAGACGGAGTGCGCCCTTGCCGGGGACACGCCCCGTCAGGGTAGAAAGAAATGGATGCAGCGACGCTGCCTTCGATGCGCGAACAGGCGCGGGGTGAACCTCGTTTCGATAGCCACACGGGCTATCGGAACACGGCTAGTGTTCGAAAGGGACGGAGAGCCGTCGATGAGCGGCACTACGCCGCGAACAGGTCATCAGTGAGCCAAGACGGTTCGTCAGCGGCTGCCACTGCATCGGAGCTCGCGGCGGCCGTCGTGGGCAACATGACCGACGCAGCACCCGACGGGCACGGCTGATCGGTTGTTGACGCGCTGTCGCCAGCTAACCGCGCCAGGATCGAATCGGCGATTGCATTCGGATCTCCGGTCTCGAGCAATTGCAACCGATCAGCCAACGGTGAAGCGTTGACTTCGGCCAGCTCACACCAACGGCTCAGCTTCGCTTCAACCGTCGGCGCAGTGCTGATGCCTTCTGCCCGGCTGCGCATCACGGGAAGTACCCGCGGCTCAAGCTTCACGCCGGCGGCCGTCGAGAACATCGCTTCGATCGCCTTGCGGTCGACCAACTGCTTATGCTCTTCGTCGATTTGCCAGCGAATGCGCACGAACTTGCCGGCCGATGCTGCTGCGAGCGCTTGCAGCGCGTCCGTGTCAGGAGGCCCGTCAAACGCGACGGAGACCATTTCACGAGACGGCGTCGGAATCAGCAGGGCCCGAGCATCAACGTTCGACACATCCCACGACAGATAGCCCTTGTCGCCGAGCTCGCCGTAGTGGAAACGACCGATGGAACCGGGATAACCCACCAAGCGCCCCTCACGCTCCCACGTCTGATACTTGTGGATATGGCCAAGCATGAACGCAGAGCATTCCGCCGCAAACAGCGCTCCGAGGCTGAATTCGTGATCGAACCCCGCCATCGTGACGCCATGCTCCGTTTGACAGCCGTTCACGGTGCCATGCGACACACCGACGGTCGGGACACCCGCCGCCCGAAACGCCGCGTTAATCCGCCCGGCAGCGGTCAAGAACCCCGCGAGCGTATCCGCAAGATCCGTCGACGCCGCCAGCGCACCGACGCGCAGTGCCAGATCCGCTTTGTTCATCGTCGGGAGGCAGGTGAAGATCACCTCCGGCTCGCATTCCAGATGATGCCGAATCTCCTCGTCATCGAAAACCGCCCCACGCGAGAACCAGAAGTTACCGTCGTAGAGCGCCACCTGACATACCCGATCCGCTATGGCAACCGGATAACGTGCTCCCATCAGCGCGAAGTTGTCCAGCGTGCCCGGCGGCTCGTGCGAGAACGTGCCCTGCAGCATAAGCACCGGCATCGCTTGCGCGAGTCGGTGGACCTGCCTGGCGAGCGCATTCAGCGCCGGCGAGTGCGCGTCGAGACGATGGTCAGTCGAGTCGCCGCTGATCACCGCTGCAGCGGCGTCGCGCGCAATTGCGTCACCCACCGCATGCGAGAAGCACCGGTCCGCCTCGTCGAGGTTTCCCGGCGAGTAATGCAGGTCAGAAAAATGCGCGATCTTCATCAACGCCTCCAGAAAAAGAAATGGCCGCCCCAGGGCAGCCAAGAATTGTCGATCGCCGACGAGCGGCAAAAATGGAAATTACTGCCGGAGCAGGAGCTCACGTACTCGCATTAGGGTGTAGCCAAGAAGGTTGAGCCCAGGCCACTTCGTGGGGTCGGTGATTCGAGGATCGAATTGACCAATCCCAGCTCCCCAGATTTTGTCGGACCGGCTGGCCTCGACAAGAATTGTCGTGCCCGTTCCGCCTAACACACGTCCTTGGTCTGGGTTCTGCCGGAACTTCTCCCTGCAGCCCACAAACACGATCGATTCGCGGCTTCTCAGCCACGTGTCCTCGTCGAAGCCAGACACGTCGCGACCGAGCTCCTTCTGCCTCTTCGGAGATTGGCTCTCCAGAATCTTCGACCCGGTTTCGTGGTCATCGAACAGCATAGCTTTCGCGTACATCATGAACTGCTCGACGCAGTTGAATTCGACGTCGTGATAGGTAAAGCGGCTCGGGTGCCAATTACTCAAAACGTCCTCAGCACCGAAAAACGCCGTGAAATTGCCAATTCGGCGCATGGTTTGCTCCAAGTTGGAAGGTCAAGATATGGCCGCTTGCGCGGACGATTTCGATGCGTGAGCCACGCTGTCGAAAGCACTTGAGCAAATCACTTTGCTGAAGGACTCTCGGATTCGCGACGTGAGGAAGGAGACACCGGCCCCGAAGGGCCGGCGAAAAGGGGTGTCATTTAGCCGTTGTGAAACGATTCGACAGCCGCACCGATTTCGCGTTGAAGCGAAGTCGGATCCTCCAATGCCGTCGTCAGCCGCGCGACCATCTTGTCGACGTCGGCAGGGCGTTCGGCCCAGCCTCGGCCGAATCGAAAGTGACCGTAGACACGAAACGCCTTGCGCTGCTCGTCGTCATCGAAACGGAGCCGCTGCAGCAGGTCCTGCATGCGGTGACGCTTCTCTTCGATCGACTCGGGCGGGCCGTCGCCGGGTTCAACCTGATCAGCGCGCCTGGCGTGGGTTTCGCCCTCTGCCGGGTGAAGCTGAATCACGGTGCTGCCCGTATCTGCCGGCGTCGGCGTTCCAGCGACCTCGATCGCCAACGGCACTTCTTCCGCGCCGTCGAGCAGGGCGCCGATGTCGATATCGGCGTCGAGCACGGTCAGCATCTGCGGTTGACGCACCGCCTCGCCCGCCTCGTTGATCCGCGTGATGTCGAATTCCCGCTTCGAGATCCAGAACCGGGTGCCCGTCAGCTTCCCTCGGGCCAGCTGAACCGTCTTCATCGCCGCGTATGCCTTCTGCAGGACGTAGATCGAGTTCGTTGGGAGTTCAATCAAACCCAGTCCCTTGATATCGGGAATGGCGAAGATGAACTGGGCACCGAGGTTGCATTGGCGGCTCTGGTACTGCGGGCATTGCTCGGGGTTGCAGATGCCATCGGGGATCGCGTCATCCTGACGGAAAATCACGTCGCGACCACCGAAATGGCGAGCCGCCCGTTGCGCCCGCGGATCGCGCTCGACCTTCGCGTACGTCTTGCAGTACCGCAGACCGTCCGGCCCGTACTGCGAGAAGTACTTGCGACCGCTGGCGCCCCACGCCGCCATCTCGTTCGGGATGTTTTGCATCCAGTCGTTGAAGGCGAACAGCACCGGGAAGCGATAGAGCCGGACGCCCTGCCCGCGATCCTCACCGTAGAGCCGGAGAATCTCGTCGGCCACGTCCGGATTGTTGAAGTCCGAGCGGCGGCAGGTGAAGTAGTCGGTATTGCGCGGCGCCAGCGCGTTCCGGAGCCGGCAGCGAGATTCGATAGCCTTTCCGATCGTCTCGAAGGAGTCGCCGGCGGCCACCATCTCGTCGTACAGCGCGACCGCGTCCGGATTCCCCCGGGCAGCCGACGTCAGGACCTTGATGCCGGGCCGGATCTTCCCGATCACGGGCGGGCGCATCGCCCGCTCTTCGACGACGCTCCGCACGGGGCCGCCGACCATACTGACAACTGCATTCATGAAAGTTTCCTCGCGAGTTTGAAGATCGCCTGGGTGCGCAACGCGTCCGCCGATCGCTCGAGCGCGTTGGCAGCCGCCTCTCCGCGGCGGTGGGCGATACTGGACAGAAAAATCCGGCGGTCGGAGTCGGTGAACATCGCGACTTGCGCTACCTCGCAACGCTCCCGCCAGGCGGGTGACGTCGTGTCGGTAGCCGACCTTTCCTCCGCGATCGTTTGGCTGATCACGTCGGCAATCCGGGAATTGAGACGATTGGGAAGCACAGGGACCTCCGGGACAGAAAAACGACGAAATAAAAGCGCGTTCCTCGGCAGAGGAACGCGCTTCGTGGATTCGGATAAATGACCCAAGCACCACGTCCCTTCCGGGGACGTGGTGCTCAGGGAGCCGGTCGGCTCATATAGAGGACGTTAGGTCGTCCTCGCACAGCATGGTCACGCTGCGCTACAGCCCATTTTCGGAAGTGCCATTCCGACGCAGGTTCACGGCTCAGTCGACTACAGTCGTTCTACCCAGACAGAGGCCTGGAGAGAGACACCCGTTGTCCGGGCTCGAACGACGTCGCGGCGCAAATGAATGCGGCCAGCAACGAGTTTTATGACTGAAATGGGGAGCGCGGGCGAGGCGCTCATCAGAAAGGAATTCCACACTGGTTGCCAACCAGTCGGAGCATGCCCATTGGCACGGCTTGTACAAAAGATGGACTTCGGCCAGCGAAGTCAAGGTCGATGCGTCAGGGACGCGAGAAGTAGAGTCAGTATCGCGATTATATCGGCGCGTGATCCCCGGAAAGCTCACGAAAACAGCCACGCTTTTGCCGGTACGCGCCTGGAGCGGCTCGCTCAGAATTGTCAATGAGAGAGACCACCCGAAAAAATCATGTCTGCCGTTCTCGAACCACCGCACGAAGGGCGCGGGCAACCTGACACGCCCACGCAAAACGACACACCCGCCGCCGACCCGGCGGTTCGCCCCGCCACATCGACAGGGTTGAAGCCGATCCAGCGCCTGACGAGCGACAGCCGCATCGACAAGATCGTGCCGGATTCCGATGCGGTCACGATCCTCCACTACAGCTCTGTCTTCGCACGCACGTTCATCCGGAGCGACTACAACTTTTGCGCGGCCAAGATCGCCGTTGCCCGCGGCGGCAAGGTACTGGCGGTCCAGACCGCCCTGCGCGATACCGCCGACTGGATGCGCAAGGCCACTGCATGGGTCGAGCGGCACAACGCGCGCTCGTTAACGTTCCCGTACGAACAGATCGAACTGAAGGTGACTCGGCCGCTCGCGGGCTTGCTGGTCAGGTGCCTGACCCAGTACGACCGCCTGTTCGTCGCGTCGATGGAAGCCCAGCTCGCGGAGAAGATCACGCCGCAGGACCGGGCCAACATTCTCAAGAACGCCGAAGGCCGGATCCTGCACGTGAGAACCGTGTGCATCCCGGACAACGACCGATACGACGCCGACGGCACCGCGCGCGACTGACGCGACCGCGCCAGCAGCACGCCCCCACCGGCTTGACATTGGAATCCGGTGAATAAGCTCGCCTTGAGCCTGCCGCGACTTCAAACGCCGTCGCGGTATGCCGATCATCCACGGAGGAAGTCTTGGACATTCGAGAGATCCAGGCGCTACACGCCCAATACTCGTCGCAACCCGTCGTCATCGACATCAACAGCCACGTGCGGGCGCTCCCCGCTCCTGACCGACAGGAATCGGCGCGCAAGCGCGTCACGGCTCGACTCTCTTCTGCCAGTCGGAAATTCGGCCGGCCGGCCGCCATCGTCCTTGCTGTTGTAGCGGGGGCAGGACTCACGGGAATCAGCGCGGCTAAGCTTTGGCACGCACTCCATCCGCCCCAGGCTATTGCACACGCTGAGCGGACGACGATGCATTATGCGACTACTCCTGCGACGCCTGCAGCCGCCTCGACCTCACCCGGATCCAGACGGCAGCTCACCGGCGCTGACTTCGACGATTCATCTGATCGCGCGCCGACGGCCACGTCACGCGACAACGGACAAGCGCGGCAGATCGGCGAGTCCAGTGAATCGACTGCGCCGGCAAACGCCGCGAAGCCTGCGGCCGCAACCGACCTGGAAAAAGCGGCCGCGTCACCGATCCGAGCCGCGCGCGCAGCTCCGAGCCAAGTCGCCGGCCAGCAACAAGCTACTGCCCTCCAATCTGCGTCGCCACCGCCACCCACGACGTTGTCAACGCCCGTCACAGCACAACCCACGGTCCAGCCAGCAGAACAAGCGAAACGTGCGCTCCACCGAATCCACCGCGCCCCTAGTCGTCAGCGACAGGAGTCCGTCAATACCGAGACACCAGCATCGACGCAGCACAACGAAGCCACGAAGACCGAACACTCCCCGAAACCTTCGACGCCTGGAAAGACCGGCGACGTTCCACTCTTCTGAAAGAGGCACACCATGAAAGCGAAACCGAACAACGTGACGGTCCTCATGCCCGGCCTGGTCGTCGAAGGCAACATGATCCTCGACCACGGCCTGAGCGTATTCGCGCTCGCAAACGGCGACATCATTTCCACCGAAGGGCTGCTGCACGTCGGGGCCGGCGGTATCGTCAAGGGCAAGGTTCAGGGCGAAATCGTCCGGATCGATGGGCTCGTGGAGGGCGATGTCCACGCGCGCGACATGCTCGAAATCAACGGCCGTGTGCTCGGCAATGTGTTCTATTGCGGCACGATCCGGCTCGGCCAGCAAGCAGCACTCAATGGGCAACTCCGTCGCGTGTCTCGAGAACTCGTGATCGAAAACGCGCCCACCGATCGCGAGGCTGGACAAGAGCGTCTCGAATCGCACGGTGCCGCTCAATGACGACGTTCCGCCGACTTCATTGCGCTACTGATTTCGCCGTTGCATGTATTTGGACGATCCCCTTGATCATCTTCACGGGATACATAGTCTGGAGTCTCGTACCCTTCTTCCAAGACGACGCGAGCTCCCAAATCGTCTGGGGCATACGGACCGCCGCGTACTTTTGCGTTCGAGCGTTCACCGGCGTATGGGTCGGACAATGGGACTTTTTCCCGATCAGGTTCGATCAATTCGATCTCACCGAGTGGGCGTTGCTCTACTTCTGGGGAGTGGTTATCGATCTCGTGCTGGCGTCCCTGGTCCTTCAACTAGGGTTAGTGACAACCCTTTACCTCAATCACTGCGCCTTCGTTGTGGCGGTTCGAGTCCTGCGTTCCCAAACCAGAAGGTAACTCAAATGAAACAATTGCATCTCGTCGCATTGCTGCTTCTAGCAGGTGCCGTAGGACTAGGAATTACAGGGCTCGCAATCAGCCGAGGGGAGTTTCAGTTGGCATCACGCTTGCCCGCCAGCTTGTTCTATACCTGGGCTTGCATCGCGTTGGCAGGTGCGCTGATGTGCTTCTTCCTTGAGGCTAACAGAGACGGGTGATTGCTCCTCGCCCGCCCAGTCTCCGGCCGCTTCACGCGGCCGATTTTTGTTCAATCCCAGACTCGATCACAAACCGCGACACCGCGTTCTTCTTGATCGACGAAATGGTGAGGCTGTCGCGAGCCCGCGTCATCGCGACGTAGAAAAGGCGCCGCTCCTCCGATTCCGGGCTTTTTTCATCGGGCACCACGCCCTCCTCCGATCGGCTGATCCAGACGTGGTCGTACTCGAGCCCTTTTGAGCTGTGCATCGTCGTCAAAACCAGGACGCCGTCGCCCGGCTTGTTGTTGTCCCGCTTCAGAAACTCAATGCGCTCAGTAAACGAGCCATTCAGCCGGCCGACCACGTCGTAGATGCACTGGATCGCCCGGATCGCGACGTCGCCCTTGGCATACGTCATCATCCACTCGTACACCCCCTCGAGCGCGAGCGAATGGAACGATCGCTGACAAAGCGCTTGCCACTCGCCCAGCCGCTTCATGAAGGCACGGTATGCGGTCGCGGTCTCCTCGCGCAGCCCAATGCCGACCAGCTCCTGCTTTTGCAGCTGGACGAAGGCCGTGCCCATGCGTTTGTGCAACGCACCGAGGTCGTAGGAACTCATCCCCATGTACCCCAAGACGGCGTCGATACCGTTCTGCTTGTGGCCTTCGACCACCTGCAGCAGATTGCACATCAGCGCGGCCTGCGGCTTGTTGAGCACGGACCCGCCCGACGCCCGGTAGTACGGCACGCCGTGTGATCGACATACGGATTCGATCGGATCGAGGATCCGGTTGGTCCGCGCGAGAATCGCGCAGCTCGCGCCGGCAGCTAGTTTCGGTTGAAGCGCTTCGACAGCGGCCACCGCGTCGCCATACTCGTCGTCGAACCGACGTGCCGCAATCGCGCCGCCGGCGCCCCGCGCGGCATGAAGGATCTTCGGCATCCGATCGACATTGTTCTGGATCACCCGATCGGCAGCCGCAAGGATCTCAGCGCGACAACGATAGTTGCTCCCGAGCACTACGCGTTGCGCCTCGAACGTGCTCGCGAAGCTCTCCATCCCCCGGAAACCCAGAGCGGCGCGGAATCCGTAAATGCTCTGATCGTCGTCACCGACCACCGTGACATGCGTGCCGGCGCGCGCGTGCAGCTCGACCCACCGGAACTGCAGGGGATCGGTATCCTGGAACTCGTCGACGAGCAGGTCGGTGAACCGATAGGGTTTTATGTCACCGCTCTGCATCCGCTCGACGGCGAGGCGCAACATATCCTGGAAGTCGATCTTGCCGTTTCGTTCGAGCGCGTCCTGGTAGGCGGCGTAGAGCGCGGCCTCGGCCGAACCCTCATCGGCTCGCCCGAAGTTCGTCTTGATCCGCTCGATGACCGGAACAGCCTCTTCAACCTTCCAGTCGTACCCGAGCTCGGCCAGCACGCGCCCAAGCATCCCAAGGCGATCCCCTTCCGATGCGATATCCGGCCGGCCGCGGCCGGGCCGTTGCAGTTGCTTGTACGCGAGCGAGTGGAAAGTGCCGGCGATCAGTCGGCGTTTCGCATCCTGCGGCGCCAGCGCGAGAATGCGCTCGCGCAGCTCGACCGCAGCATCCTTACTGAAGGTAACGGCGCCCACGACCGCTGTCGGATCCTGCAGCAAGAACGCGGCCTTCGTCGCGCTCATCTTGGTCTTGCCCGCGCCGGGGCACGCGATAGCGAGGCAGTGGCGGCGCAGAAGTGCCACCTCGCGCTGTTGGGGATTCAACTCGTCGAGCATGGCACCGGTCTTCCCGATCAATTACCGCGAACGGTGTTCATCAGCTTCAGGTGGGTCGTGTAGCCGCGCAGGCCGATCGGGTGGAACTTACGCAGGAAGCGCACAGTCTCGTCGTCAACGTCGGACTGGTCACGAATACCGTTCCAGACGAGGAAATCGAAGTGATCCATCACCTGGTCGAACTTCAGGATCACGGAAAGCAGGCGCATCGAGAACCGCGAGTACGCCTCGACTTCGATATCGAGCGACGGCTTCGTTACGGTCGGCGCGAATACCGTCTCGCCGCGACCTCGCATTTCGGTTTCGGTCTTCTCGCGGAAGCCCTGCGCGACCTCGAGCTGTTCGTTCACGTAGGCTTCGAGCTGGTCGAGTTGCTTCTCGAACCACGTGCTCACGACTCCTTGCTCATTCGCGCCATAAGTCGCGCGACCGAAGCGCTGCATGTTGATCGTCATCCGATTCAGGTACGGCCACCACTGCTCGAACAACGGCCGAAGACGCGTGTGTTTCATCGTGACCCGCGCGGTCACGACCGCGGCGCCCGACAATTGCTTGTTCATCAGTTCGCGACCGATCTCGCGGCGGCGCTGGATGATTCGCGCGCGCTCTGCGGGCGACAGGTCGCGGAACAGCGTGCGAGTGCGCGCCACCTCCTCGAGCTTGAGCTTCGCCTCATCGCTGCTGATCAGCCCTTCACGCTGCAACACGTTGGCCGAATTCTCCATCTCGTCGAGTTCGCGCTCGACTTCACCATCGTCCGCGCCGTCGGTCGTCTGCCGGGAGTCGCCCACAACCAGGCTATCCTCGGTTGCTGATGCACCGTCGCCCGCCGGCGGGAGAACGGCTACGTGGTCAGGTGCCACGTCCGCAGTATCGGTACCGACGTGCGCTTCTTCGTTGATCGTGCTCATATGGATCCTATATGGTTGACTAACCGCACGTGCGGCTTGCGTCTATTCTTGCGGGCCTATGCTGCGACAGACGTCCAAAACCTGAACGATTTCGCGCGGCTTTCGGGAGCGCCACGGCACGCTGGACGAAAAAAAGCCCCCTCCGGGGGAGAGGGGGCAAGGCTGAAAGCTCTACGGGGAGTCGAGCCTTCTGAGGACCGTAGACCATGACTTATTGTGGCGCGGCCGGGCGGTCCCGTTCGGGGCAAATCGTCAGGTATTTCGACAGCCTTTCCCCGGTACCTGGCGCGCAACCGGTTGCGGGCCTTTCGGCACAAAGCTGTACGAAAATCTGGAGCTTTCCTGGGCTACTGGTATGAAGACGCCGCTTTCCAGAGCAACGCGCCGAGGCATCCGGCAATCGCCAGCCAGTACGGTGCCAGAAGCGGCACAGGCGCGATCAACACCGTGAACGTGACACCGAACACCAGCAAGATTCCGTGCCCGGCGAGATGGAACGACAGCGGACTGACGTAGCCGGCCGCAGCGGCCCTCACCTTGCGTCGAACCGTCCCGTCGATGAACATCGCGATGCCGAACACGAGCGCGCCGAGCAGCCAGTACTTCATCACGGTGAGCCGATAGACCATCCGGTACACCAGTCGCCAGAAATTGTGGACCCACCGACTGGCGAAGTTCGCCACCCCGCCGTCCTCGATCTGCGAATCGTTCGTCGACTCCATGGAGGCCTGCACCAACCCCGTCTCGACGAAGTAGCGCTTGAACGCGCGATTCGTCGCGTCGATTGCATCAGCGGTTCGCGCCTCTCCGAGGCTGGCCGCAACCGATTCGGCCTCGGCATCCGGGATCGCGAAAAGCGTCGGGTCAGGAAGCGCCGGCATGAGTGCAACCGAAAGCAGCGGCACAAAGAAGAACCACATCTTGATGTGGCCGACAAAACGGCTACCAGCCATACACTTCTCCCAAGAGGCCGCCGAGGAGATAGATCGGCAGGACGATCAGGCCCGCCAGGCCGACATAGAATCGCGCCGGCCGGCGATCGATGAACATCGCCAGCGCATACGCCATCGCGTTCCGTCCTTGCTGGAACTCCTTCGGCGGCCGCGCCGCCGGGTCGTCCTGCGCCGCTGCAGTCGTGATCGCGCGATGCACGGTATGGTCATCGACCCGCGTCAGTGTCCGAATCAGAATATGCGTGAGCGACATCGTATTCCTCGAAGTACAGTCGGAAGGTTTCACCCGTCAGCGCGCGTGCCGCAAGCTGGAACGCCGCCGATCGTTGGCTGATGTTCTCCGGGCAGCGCTCGTCGATCATTTCTGGTACATGCTTGTGGCGCGACTCGAACACGGTCACCGGCTCGAACATAGGCGACCAGACGTGGCAGCGCTCGCCGTCGCGCACGACAAAGCGCCGCGCGTACAGCATATGGGCGGACCCGAACAGGCCTTGCATGAACGCGACGTGGGGGTCGCCGGTCTTGCGCACGCGCTTGAACGCAGCAAGGCCGTCCACGAACATCTCCTTGACGAGCGGCTCCGCCTTCCCGATGAAGTGCTCACCGACGAACTCTGCGACACGCGTGCACACAAGCTCGAGCTCGGGCGCAAGGATGAACACCGGGGTCAGGTGGGCCGAAAGTTTGTGCTCGCGAATGATTTTTTTGAATACGGCAGACATGCTTGGTTGTTTAGCCTGTAAGAATTGGAATACGTCCTTGGTACACCGCGCCGCCTGAGATCCGCATGAAATACTGCAGGTTCGGCAGGCTCTGGATCAGGCGAGTCGGGATCAACGGCACTGCTTCCAACTGATGCGACCGCGTCACCGACCCGGTGAACTCGCCGACATGGCCCTCGCTTGCCTTGCTCGTGCTGCTGGAGACGATAAGGTTGCGGATCGCGGTATCCCCCACCTTTTTCGAGAACCACTCAGCCGTGTCGGTATCTTCCAAGCGTAAGATGATCTGATTGTTCAGGTTCCCCAAAACCTGCAGCATTTTTGCGGCATTCCCCAACTTCGCCTCGAGGTCGGCGCGCGTCTGGAACGCCACGAACGCCTTGAAGCCGGCGCCACGGCCCTTGTTCAGGATCTGGATCACCTGCTCGTTTATCGCCTCGGCGATCTCGTCGATGATCAGCACCACCTCAGGCGGCTTGTCGTAGAAGTTGTAGATTGAGCCGCACACGGCTGACACGTCCGCCAGGATCATCGACGCGATCGCCTTCGCGACGATGCTGTTGGACAGCGAGTCGAGGCCGATATGGAGCACCGCCTTCTGACGAATGACCTTCTCGATCGTCCAGATCTCACGTTCGTCCTCGAAGTCATCTACCTTCGGCGCGAGCATCAGGCCCGTTTCGCCTGTTGCAAGCATCTGCAGCAGCGGGAGTGCCGACGCGATGATCCGCATGTAGTGCTCGCGGTCATGCACGTGCGTCGCGATCAGGCCGTCGATCGCCTCGTGGCCACGATCGTTCGCGCCAAAGCGGGCCTGATACAGCGAGATCATCGCGTCGACACGCGTGGAACCTGGCTTGTTCGCGATCTTGACGGTGTCCGCCGTAACCAGCTCCTCCCAATCGGCCAGCCCGCTTTCGATAAAGAATCGCTTGAGCGCCTTCTCCAGCAGCGGATCGATGCCAAGTTGCGCGTATTTGAGGATGGATCGCAGGTTCGGCTTGTCGCCGATGTACAGTTCGCCATTCACCGAGCGGCTGATGAACAGGTAGGCGAAGTCGCGGAACGGTCCCTCCTCCATCAGCTGCGCAATGCGGCTCGGAATCTCCGAAGGCTGCGACCAGCTGTCGAGCGGCTCGAGACGAATCGACTCGGACGGCTTGGCCTGGTTGAAGTAGAGGAACTTCCGGCCGTTGCGGTGCGCCTCTCGCTTCGCACGCTCCTTCCATTCTTCGTCGTTCTTCGGATCGATGTCGATCAATACGTCACCGCATTGAATGACCTGTGTCGTAATAACTTCGTACGTGCGCGTCTTCCCTGAACCGGTCGTGCCACCCACAGCCGTATGACCGCCCATCGCCTTATAGTGGAACGGTACGTAGCCCTTGTTCGCCTCGAGACCGTGAATCCATGACGCGCCTTGCGGCGTTCGATCCCGAATACTGTCCTTCGGCGCAAAAAGCTTCTCGATCATCTCCTCGAAGGCACGGCCCGCCTTGGTCTTCGGTAACCACTTCGGCAGACCCGGGATCTCGGTGGTCGGCATCCGCAGGATGTCATGGGCCATCTGGCAATGCTTCTGCGTCCACTCGAAGCCGGTGCCGAGATACATTGCATTGGCCTGGACCCGCATGCGCTCTTGAATGACCAGCAACGCGGGCACCGCAAGGGTCGTCAGCCATTTTGTCGACAGCCCCATCCGGAACTTCAGCGCGCGCCAGACCTGACCCGAGCGGAACGTCCACAATGCCAGCGCCACGAGCGCAAACGCCCAGCCGTAAGGCATGCCCGAAAACGGAAGAAAGAGCAGCGCTACCAGCCACCCAAACGCAGCCCTGACCTCGTAGATCGGCCGAAAGTGATTGATATAGCCTCTCACGCTCCACGCTCCTGAATCAGCTCACCGATACGCGGCGCCAACGTGACTTCCACTGGCTCGTTGGCGAGCAGCAGGCTCCGGCGCCGCATGTGCTCGATCAGGGTATCGCTCGCGACGCCGTAGCTGCCGATGGTCCGCTTCGACAGGACGAGCCCCTGGTCGGTCCAGCGCACCTTCGCCTTCGCCGTCGCGACGTCCTGCTGCAGCGCCGAAAAGAAATCCACGATCATGCGTGGTGCACCCTTCAGCACCTCATCGAACTGATTGCCGTTTGGCGCGGCGACGGCTGGCTCGCGCCGAATCTCAACCGGATTGACGGCCCCGGCCGGTGGCGGAAGCTCAAGCGCCATCTGCCGCGTGTCCGGGCCTTTCGGCGCCACGTGCTCAGCCGGCGCCGCTGGCGTCGCGGCCGTCGTCGTACCTTCCGGGGCAGCAGCCGGCCGCGAACCTGGACCGGACTGCTCGCCGCCGCCGGCTGCGACGGACGCCGGCGCAAGGACATCTGTCGCAGGCTGCGCCGGCGCAGGTGCAGGTGCAGCCGTGGGCGTCGGCGTGGCCGCCGTCGGCGACACTTCGACCTTCGGCTCCAGTTCCGCCGCGACATGGATAGCAGAGGGAACGGCGAACGTCACCGGCTCGAAAACCGCCCGCTGCGCTTTCCGATCGAAGTCCGCAGCCGTCGCAACCGCCTGCCGCACGACCTTGTGGGTCAGCGACTCGACTCCCATCGGGCTCTGCGTCGGGTTGATGGCCCCAAATATCTCGGCCTGCACTTCGGAATCGAGCCCGCCGAGCAGTTCGGTGCCGACCAGCGCATGCGCCAGCATGCCGGTTCGCATCCGTTCGACCGGAAGCGGCGTAGCGCGACGCGTCACTCGATAGCTCGCGTCGGCGAGCCACGGCCCGAGTGCACCATGGACGGACGGGTTCCAGACCTGCCGGTCCGTTGCGCGCTCTACGTCGAAATGACGATACGGTTCGTCCAGGCCGGAGCAGATCGCCGCGAGAAACACGCCGTAGTTGTATTGCGGCTCAATCCTTCGACGGCGCTCGGACGACAGGTTCGTGCCAAACTTCAACCCACCCGACAGCCGCATTGCGTAGAACGCCGTTTCGACTGTCCATCGGAAAGCGCCGGCCGGCTCCCGGTACAACTCCGGGCTGAACGGTACAGACGAAAACCAGCCTGCACACCGCCGGATCAGTACCATCCATTTCCGGTCGAACTCCTCGCGCGACGATTCATTCGCACATTGAGCAATCAGGTCGATACGGCGTTCGTTACGGATCACGAGCTCTGGTGTGTCTGCCGGTACAAAAAGGCGTGCGTCGATCATCAAAGCATGCCCTTCGTCGCAAGCTTCGTCAGGCTCTTGAACGCCCCGCCGCTTGCGTTGGCGCCGCCACCGAACATCGATGCGAACTTCGGAATTTCGAAAGCGAGGATCAACACAAAGATCGAAAGGTCAAGCGTCAACGAGCCCGCGTAGGGTGTCGTCAGCCCCTTCGAGATCGTGTTCCCGAATGACGTCGCAAGCGTGGCGGTCATCAATCGTTGAAGAATCGCGGCAACGACCATGTACATGCCCGCGCCGATCGTAAAATCGAGCCAACTCTTGAACCATCCTCGCGTGAACTCCGACATGCCAAGAGCAAATGCGATCTTTCCGACCACGATCGCGACGGCCATCTGAATGGTTCCGAGTGACACGTAAAAGAGAAAAACCAACGCTGCAACCTCAAGGAAGACCCATGCGAACAGCAGCGGTAGAAGGTTGATCAACAGTGCGATGTACGTCCACCAGTGCTCTGCCTTCAGTGCTTCGTTGACCGCATCGAATATCGCCCCCGCCGACTTCACCATCGCCAAAGGCAGAGATTGTGCGTCGGTCCCTGACACCGCAATCGCCATGTCGTTAAACCATTTATAGAATCCGGGCGCCCACGTACCGTAGGCGAGATAGACGGACGCGAAGATCCCGAGAATGGCAAGGTCTTCGAACACGCTGCCCCAGGCCGCGACCGGGTCCTTCGTTGCTGCGAATCGGATAAACGCCACGATAATGGTGATGACCGCAAGGCCTCCCGCCATCTTGTCCGAATCTTTGTCGAGCGACTTGCTAACCGTTACGGCGAGATCGATCAGATCCTTCATGATCTTCGTGATCTCTTCGATGGCGGCCGTCGCGCCCTTCGCCACCTCGCCCACCACGTAGCTCGAACTCCATCCAGTTGTTCCCAACTGGGTCAACGTATCCTGCAACGATGCCCGGGCTACCGCGGGCAGCACGAGCGCGACGAGTAGCACGCCACTCAGCAGCCACTGACGGATCATGCTGCGCTTCATTGCGAGGTAATCCCGTAGGCGGCCCGTTCAGCCTGTTGCTTGGAAATGAACTTCTCCGCGTCCGCAGCCTTTTCCTTATCGTCTTCCGCCTGCTGCGCGTCCTTCTGCGCATCCTTCTGGGCTTTCGCCGCGTTGAGCTGGAGTATGTCCGCGTTCTGGCTCGTCACGATGTCGAGGTAGTGCGTCGTGATCTCGGCCGTCGCCTGCTGCGTCGGCGACATCGACAGCTGGGATTGCAACTCCTGTCGCCGTTGCGCCATCTCGGTTGTGTGCTGCATGATGTTCGAGCCCATCTGAAACAGGTTCCGCGCGACCTTGTCGTTCTGCTGGAACAACGTGTTCATATCGGAGAACCACTGTGCGTTCGACTTGCCGGAACGGCTGATCAACCCCTGCACCTGCGTGACCCATTCACCACCCTTCTGCAGGTCCCCGTACAGCCCCTGAAGCGTTCCCACCAGCCCCTTGACCTTGTTGATGTCGCCCGTGATCTGGTCGTACGCGGCTTTCCACGCCGCGGGGTTCAGGTTCTGCGCCTGCAGCAGATCGTTCACCATCATCTGGTACTGGTAGAGTATGTTGGTGTTCTGGTAGATCTCGCCCTTGACGGCCTTGGCCGCCGATATCACGTTCTGCACGTAGTTGATCGGGTCGAACACTTCGAGCGCCGACGCGTGCTGGGCGACGAAGAGGGAGGCCGCGAACGCCGCGGCGCGAAGTGACGGCAAGAGTTTCATCGTGGGGCCTTTCAGTCGAGGAATCGAAATGCCGCCGTACGAGCGGCGCACGGCGTCGTAGGTACGTCGTGCGGCTGTTCCTGAAGCGACCGAAGCGGGCCGCCCGGCGGCGCAATCAGAAGGACGCGAACGGGCGTCCCGATGGCGATCTGGTCAATTTCGTCTGCGGTGAGCGCGAAGAGGTCGCGGTACAGAGACTGCAGGTTGGGAGTCGGATTGAGCTTCATTGGGTCCCTCTCAGTCAACGGTGGCCATTTCTTCGAGATAATCTTCACGCCACGTCGGCGAGCCGGTGGCCAAATGCTTGTCGAGCGTGCGCTGAGCCGCGCCGTCTGCGCGCAAGATCGCGAGCGCTTCCTTCGGGAATTTCGCCTGCAACATCCGGGAGTGATCCGGCGTGACCCATAGGTAGTCGCGGTTGGGAATGCCCTCGCTGATCATGTCGATCTGGTCGTCGGTCAGCCCAAACACGTCGCGATAGAGGCGCTTGTTGTTCCGGGCGTCACGGTTCGGCAGGAAGAAGAAGTTCTGGATGTTCTCCTTCAAGATTTCGAAGTTCGGGACGCGCTCAAGCTGGCTCAGCGACTGCGTCGCCATGACGAGCGTGCCGTTCAGGCCGCGGATCGTGACCGCCCACATTTCCAGCCGTGCATAGAAGCGCGGGTACCGGAAGAAGAAGCCGCACTCCTCGACCTCGATGATCGTGACGCGCTTGCCATCCAGCCATTGCGAGATGCGGTAGAAGGCATAGTCCATGAACAGCGCCGCTGCGACCGGGTAGCTTTCGAACAGCTCGCCCATCTCGATCGCCAGATCGTCCGAAAGAGAGAACGCGTCTTCGACGTGATCGAAGAAACGACCGTTCTTTTCCCCCTTCGTCCAGATCTGCAGGCGCTCGCGCAACTCGACGGGCAACAACGTGGTCAGGAACGAAAGCGTCCAGTACTCCCGGCCATAGCCCTGCGCCAGCGTGACGACCCGCTCGTAAATCGTCCGTTGCTGTTGCGGGCTGCACGTGAAGTCCTCACCGTCGCCCTCAATTGCCATCTGGACCCAGTCCGACACGTACGTGTAGTGCCGCGGATCGGCCAGCAGGGATAGCGGGTTGACCTGTGTCGCGGCCGCAAACTTGCCGGTTGCATCGACGAATTTGCCGTCGGCAAACACGGTCGGGATGCGCGTCGACCGGTTCTTGTCAAACTTGATGCGGCGCGGTTGAAAGCGCCCCGTTTGCGAGACGAGAAAGTTGAGGAAAATGGTCTTGCCGGCACCGATCGGGCCCACAATCAGCGTGTGAGACTTCCCGCTCGGATCGTGCAACGTGACGCGCTGCAGGGTACGATGACGCGTCGGAAGAAGCGTCAGCGGGCCGACCTTCTGTCCGAGCTGCTGCGTGAGCCACTGGTTGACGTCGCTCCCTTCCGCAACACCGCGCACGGGTGCAATGTCGGACACCACCGGCGTTTCGACAAACTGCAGCCGCTTCTGCTGGTCCCACCTGCCCGGCAGCGTCGATGCCCATGCCGCGGCGAGGTTCCGCTTCTCGACGAGCACACCGAAGCCGGCGTTACCGATGCGGCCAACGATTTCGCGCGCGTTGTCGTCGCACTCATCGATCGTCTCCCCATAGACGACTACCGAGATATTCGCGAAGCCGTACTGCTGGCCGTCGGCGATCAGGCGCGCCAGTGCGTTCTCCGCCTCTTCGGCGAGGATTTCACGCCCTTTCTCGTTCTCCATACTTTCCTTTTTCTCATCCTTCGAGAAAAAGCTCTTCAGTACCTTGACCGGGCTGAATGCAGCGACCTTGTAGAACTTGCGCATCTTCTCGATGTACGCCTGCGCCTTGCTGGTCGACAGGAATCGAAACATCACGCACACATCGAACTCGGCGTCGACGTCGGCGAGGACGTCGAGCGCGGCCTCCTGGAACCCCATCCACTCTTTCACGGCGATGATCTTCGCGTACCGCGTGCCGTAGGCGGATTCGAACATGATGTGTTCTGCGCCGTACGTCACGAAGCTCTCTGTCAGGTGCGTGTCGAGCATCGTCACGGGATAACGTACCCGCCGCGGCGGAACCGACGGATTGGCGGTCTGGTGCAGAAAGGCGAGCGCGTTCTGCAGTTGAAGGCGCTTCATCTTGAGGCGGGCTACGCCCCCCTTGAACGCGTCCAGGATGCCTTCGAAGCGCTTGATATCCGACGTGATCCTTTCCATGTCGAACACGAATGCACTACGCGTGAACACCATATCCTTCACAGTCTCAAGCAAGGCGATCGGTACCGACTTGCCGCCCACCGTGATGTGATAGGCGATCTTCTCGAAAAGCTTGTTGATACCCGTCTCGGGCGTATACGCCAGCGCGAGCGAGTGGGTATTGCGGAAGTATTTTCCGCTCCCTACACTCTTCTGGTTGATTGCGTCGACGTGCTGATCCATCACCGATGCGAAGCGTCCACTGATCTCGCCCCGGACGCGACGATGCGACATACGCCACCACGCAGTGATCCGATGATCGAAGTTCTTGCAGGCGTGGTCGAGGTTGTCGCGGGCCGCCGAGATCTCGTCAGTGTTCGGGCTGTCCGCATCCACGCCTTCGAACGTGTAAAGCGTCAACAGTGACCCGTCCTTGTCGAGAACGACTTCGGGGGTCACCATCGTTGCCCACGGGGCGATTTCCTGAATCGCACGACGCTTCGGGTTCGCGCTCACAGCGGCAGCTCCTGATCAAATCCATACGGTCGCCGGAATCGGGCGGCGACATCGGCGGTAGGCAACGGCTCGTGCACATCGGGGTACCGGTTGTAGACGACCAGTACCTCTTTCCACCACGGATCGCTCGACGAAAGCCAACGAAGCACCCAGTGCACGACGATGCCGATGACAAGATAGATCGGCGACATGCTGCTGTAGCAGAGCAGCGCCGTCAGCGTGCCGTTGGCGATTGCGAGTCCGCGATCGGCGCCACCCATCTGGCGCGGCAGCGAAAGCGACCGGCTGACTTTTTTCGGTTCACGCACAGGTGTAGTTGATCTTCAGCTGGTTCTTCACGAGCGCGGTCGCGCAGGACGCAAAGCCGAGACCCACGATCACCGTCGAAAGCAGCTTCCCGAAGTTGCTCTCAGAGTTGGCGATCAGTACGCCACCGACGATGATCAGCACGATGCCGATCCCGAACAGCCACGGCCCACTGACGTACGCTTGAATCAGGCAGATGAAGTTGGCGGCATTGCCCAGATCGCCCAGGTCAACCGCTTTTGCGGGTAGCGCGGCAAACGAGAGGATCAGTGCGATCAGTGTCGAGAGCCGTTGTCCCCGCCCGAACAAATAGCGGGCGGTGTCCAGCGCCTTTTTCTTGATCAGCGAAAACAACGTTTGGATGTGCTTCTTCATCGAAAACCCCGTGTGGTTAGAAAACGCGTTCGAGGACGTAGTCCCCGTCTTTGAAACCCTTGATGGCCAGCACTTCGGACACGTGGCGCAGCTCGCCCGTGCGACGAAGGTGGATGACGTAGTGGAAGCAGTCGGCGATTGCCTTGCGCATGTCGGCCAGCTCCCAACGGCTGCCCGGCGGGATGCCTAACATTGCAAGGCTCTCGAGGCGGCTCAAGCCGCCGCGCGCATCGTTCGAGTGAATTGAACCCATTCCGCCGTCGTGGCCGGTGCTGAGCGCCTGGATGAAGTCGTACGCTTCCCCGCCGCGCACTTCGCCGACGATGATTCGGTCAGGTCGGAACCGCAGGCAAAGTGCAACGAGCACTTGCGCAGTCACCCCCTTATCCAGATTCGAGAGCAAGCGGACGAGATTCGGAACCGTCAGCTTCAGTTCCTTCGTGTCTTCGATCGTGATGACACGCTCGTCGTCCGGGATCGCGCCATTGAGCGCGTTGAGGAAGGTCGTTTTGCCGGTAGAGGTTCCGCCCGCTACCAGGACGTTGGCCCGGCTCCTCACCATTTCGGCGAAAGCTTCTTCCAGCACCTCGTTCTCGGCGCCCCGGGGGAAAATTGCCCGCTCGGCGTCGCGCTTCGCGTGCACACGAGAGAACGCCCCCAGCCGGGTGTAGTCCCCCAATGCCAGATTCGTTTCACGATGTCGACGTATCGCGAGCGCATCACCGTCGATGGCGGTCGGTTTCATGACCGCGGCGATCCGGAGGTTGTCGTGCCCCGCGTTGATGATCCCTTGCGCGGTTCCCCGCAGCGCCGACTTCTCGACGGAGGCTGCGAGCGAATGGATAGCACCGGTCAATGTCATCGGATTGAACTGGGCGTCCAGGCGATGCATCACGCCCCGCTCTTCGACCCAGATGTTGCCCGCGTTGTTGATCAACACTTCGGCGACGTTCGGGTTGTGTAGCGGTTCTTCGATCAACTTCAACGACTCGAAGAACAGCTTCACAGCGTTCTCTTCGAGTCGTGCGACCTTCAGGAAGGGACTTTCGGCAATTTCAGACATGCAGCTATTGTTCAAGCTGGCACATCCGCCAATCGCCTGAAAGAATGGCTAAATTGAGCAGCTTTTCCGCGGCTGGCGAAGTGCGCCGCGGTACGCACAAAGCACGGCATCGCGCGCAACTGGTTGAGGGGGTAAAACCGAAATGCTCCAGAAAAACGTATAGCTTTCTCCCCGCTCTTACCTCTGGACTGGTGGCAGGCGTTTGCGAGGGACCAAAAAAAACCCGGTCACGTGGACCGGGTGTGTTTCAGGAAATAGCGAGCCATTGCAGCCGCTCAACAGACGACTTCGATCGTCTCGCCGAACGGCGCGCGCCGGGCGCGCTTCAGCGGTGTCGTCGACGCCCAAAGGACCGGGTATGCCGGCTCTTCGGTGGGAAACATCCCCTCCATGTCGGTCAGGTACACCAGGAACGCGGGGCGGATGTCCTCACCCTTTATCCGGCGGAACGGATCGACAAACGAGGTGCCACCGCCGCCTTTCAGCGGCGCGAGGTCGACCGGATCTCCCAACTCGAAGACCTGAACCTGCGTCACACGCTCGTCGCAATCGATCACGATCAAGCGACGCGGGCGGATCGCACCGGCAACCGCCAGAATCTCGGCCGCGAACTGCGCCTGCGTTTCGTCCCAGACCGAGCCGCTGGCGTCGCGGACGAACACCGCATCACCCACCTGCGGCTCGTTCAGCGACGGCAAATACATGCCGAGGTGCAGGTAGCGCCGATTCGGCTGCGCCCACGTGTAGTCCGTCGGCACCGCATCCTGCGCGAATCGATGCAGGAGCGACCGCCAGTCGACCACCGGTGCCACGGATTGCTCGACCGCGGCCTGTAACGCGCCTCCGAGCTTCCCGCAGACCTGCGCCGCCTTGGCCGCCTGCAGCACAGCCAGCTTCCACTCGGCTTCCTTGGCCGCCTTATCGGGCCCGGCGTACTGCCGAACTTCCCCGCAAGAATTGGCAGGCCAGGCCGACCGATCATCCGCCGGATCCAACGGTTCAGCGCCCGGCGAGCCAGCGGATTTTCCCGGCTTGCCTCCCGACTGCGGAGGGGACGGCTGGCTGCCGCCCTGTCGCTTCGCCGTTTGCCGAGAATCGTTCAGGCGCTTGCCGTAGATTTCCTCCGCGGACATCCCCTTGAAGCACGGGTCGACGAGCGCACCACGTGGAAGCTGCATGCCGGCATCCAATACGATCGGGTTGATCGCGTAGTCGGCCGCCTCGTTCCAACCTGCCGGATCGCGATATCCCTGCCGCCAACAATGCCCGTTCGCGACGTGCCACACCTCATGGGCGAGCACGCCACGGATCTCCAGGTCGGTCAGGTCCGCCGCATACGCCGGGTTATAGCCCAGCGATTCGCCGTCCGTCCAAAACGTCCTGCAGCTCGGATCCTCGCGGACTTTGAGCCGAAGCGCCAGGGCGCCGATGAACGGGTGGTCGAGTACCAGCGCGGTGCGCTGCTTCGCGATGCGTGCGTCCATGGCGACCTCATGCAGCGGCGAGGAACGACAGACCAGTCGGGGACAGAGCCGAGACCTGGTCGGTCAGCGGCACCGACGGCGCTCCGCCCATGAAAGCCGCCATCAGTCCCTCGATTTCGGTCGCCTTGGTGGCCACCTGCGAACGCAGGACGCTGGACTCCTTGAGCTCGGCGCCGTTGTGCGCGGCGAGGTGCTGCTTCGCCTCCGTAAGGATGTGCGCGAGTTTCGGGTCGTTGCTGAAATTCAGCTTCGGCAACAGATCGCACAATTCGCGTACGTGATTCGCGACGTCGAGGCGGACGTTACCGGACGCGTACAGACGCGAAGCCATCGTCGAGACAGCCTCGTACAGCCGCCCGACCAGGTCGTGGTTTGCGGTCTGGATCGACGCCATCGCATGCTCGTCGATCTCCGTGCGCAACGTAGTCAGGACATCGTTCGGCAGGTCCACACCGAACTGGCTGGCGTCCGGGAACGGCAGCACCGACAACTTGACGCCGAACTTGCCTTTCAGCTCTGCCAGGCTCGGATAGTCCGCCTCGTTGTACAGGGTGTTCATCTCCGCCCTCGCCTGCTCCTTCAGGTCGAGGTAGTTCGTCAGGAAGATCGACACCGCGAGATCGAACTCGTCCTTCATCGCACGCAGTCGGTCGGCCAGCTCCATGTAGACCCTGGTCGGCAGCAAACGCACGCCCAGCTGGTCGTACTTCAGCGTCCGGCCATAGTAGTGCGAGCGAATCCTGTTGCCGATCGACAGCACTTCGGCATAGCTCGGCGCGTGCTCGGGGAGCAGGCGCTTATTGAAGCGTCCGATACCGCGCGCGCGGTGGCTTTTCTCGACCTCCTCGGTGACTTTCCCGTCGTAACGACGGGCAACCCACGTGGAAATTGCGAGGGATGACAACATGACCTTCGACTGCAGATCGGTGATGTTCATGAATAGCTCCAGATAGACAGAAAATGTCGAGACGAAAAAAAACCACGGACCGGAATCGGCCGTGGCAACAGGGAAAGGCACTACGGGGTTTGAAGACGGTTACTCGCCGCGAATGATCTTGCCGATCTCGCCGCCTTGCGCACGAATGAACGCATGGTGGTTTGCCAGCTCGGGCGTGCGCGCAGTGGCATCACGCACCAGCAGCGCCGTAAACTCGCGATGGCCGGCATCTACGAGGCGATCCGCATATCGCAGTACCCGCTCGAAATTGCCGTCGCTCGCCTTGTGTGCGAGCGCGGCGGTGAGCGCGTACAGGATGCTTGGCTCTTCCGGGATGGGGCCCAAATCGGGATTCAGGAGAATCGCGTCGACCGAAGGCAGCGCCCGGTAGATCGCGAGAAAGCTGAGCAGCTCGGTGCCGGCAGCTTCGCCGACCGTCGCACTGATCGCATCAGGCAGCATATCCGCCGGGACAGCTTGCATCGTCTTGGCCAGAAATCCCCATTTGCGGGGACTTGCCGACGCAACGATGTCGCGACTACTACGCTCCTCCCAGAGCAGGCTGGGCCTGAAACGAAGGAACGCGATCAGCTCGGGCGGCACGTTCTGTTGAACCGCCCAGGTCGTCCAGTCATCCACCGTGGCTTCAAGATCGACGACAGCCGCAAAGCGCGAGATCAGGGGATCGAGAATCCCGTTGACCGCAGCGTTGTCTCCGCGGCGATTGGTCGCCGCGACAAACGTGACGCAGTCCGGCAGTTGGTGTTCGCCGATTCGACGCGCCAGCAACAGCTGCATCTTGGCGGCCTGCACCGCCGGCGAAGCCTGGCCGAGATCGTCGAAGAACCAGACCAGTGGACGCGTCGCCGACAGTGCCCTCTCGAGGTCCCCGAAAGGTAAGAATCGAGCATGCGTGCCGTCTGACGACGGAAACGGCAACCCCTTCGAGTCCGTCGGGTCTTCGACAACCGGGTGGCTGATGAGGAGGTCGTGCTCGGCCGCCTTGGCGGCAGCCTCGACGATGTCAGATTTGCCGATACCCGGCCGGCCGGAGACCAGGACCGGGAAGCGATTCGGGATATAGGCGGCAAGCAGCTTGGTAAGACGTGCGGGAGAGAGTTTCATGGGGTTCCTGAATTGAAAGAGCCCCACGGGAACCGCGCCCGGCAGGGACGTGACCCTGCGGGGCGATTGAAGATGCCGCGATGCGGCGAATCGATGCGTCCTGGGACGCCGGTTTGTACTTACGCGCGTGCGCCGAGCAGCGCCGCGGCCTGCTTCGGCGTCAGTGACGATCGCGGGACACTGCTTGAGCGGTTCACGATCATGACGCCGTAGACGTCCGCGAGAACGCGTGCCTCGGCGCAGAGAACGAGCAGCTCATCGGGGCCAGTCGGCACCGGCGAGCGATTGCGCCACACGTTAATGGCCCCTTCGATCTCCGCGATCGAAACGGCGTCCAATCGCAAGGAGGTTGACGCGTCAGGTTGGCTCATGGGTGACCTCGAAAGTATCGCCCCGTGAACGACGCCCTGCGGGGCATGATCCCCTGGGGCTGTAGGTGGCCGCATTGCGGCGGATTCGATGCGTCGATGACGCGGTGAGTAAAGCCAGTGTAGGAGTCGCAATTCTTTGGGTCGGCCGGAAAGATCGAGAAATTCGCGGGGCTTTGAAACCATCCCGTTCCGTACGGACGAAAAAAAACCGGCGCACGTGGCGCCGGTTGTTCAACATCGGTGGGCGAACCACCTCTTACGTCCCAAGCAGGTCGCCCTGAACGTTCACCATCGGAAGGACTGCCTCCCGGATCTCAGCATCGCGCTCACGCATCCGTCGCGTTCGCTCCTCGCCGACACCGTTGTGCTTCTCAACCACATAGATGAAGTACAGCGGCGTTGCCGGTCCCCGCCACGCGGTCCATTCGGCCATGATTCGCGCACGAATCTCCGGCTCGCACGCGAAATAGGACGCACGACCGGCGCGCCATTGCCTTGCGTCGAGATCACGCATTAGCTGCTCGCTCTGGCGGGCCCTGTCGATACGCAGCGCCTTCTCCGCGTCGACGTCCGTCTCGGGTGCCGGCGCAAGCTGATCCGCGAACAGCGGGCAGTCACGCTCGAGCTTCCGAGCAACACGTATGTGCCGATTGAGAAACGCCTGCTCCTTTCGGCGGGTCCAGACGTAGTCTCCGTACCGCACGGTTCGATCGAATCGCATCTTTCGCTCCTCGATCAACCGGCGAACGACGTGAGCCGCGACCGCGCATAGTCCAGCGTGCCATTCGTCGCGTGAAGCGTCCGCGCCTCCGTGGAACCCGGCTTGGCCAACGCGTAGCGCGTCGCCGCACCATGGCGAAAACTGCGGATCTCGGAATAGCCGTCAGCGATCGCGCGATCGACGTGTTCGACACCGGTGATGACGGTGTTGTCGGGCGTCCGATACCGCGCGAGGCCGGCCTGCTGCTTCGCGTCGTTGGCGACCTCTTCGGCGAGACGTTGCGCCTTGGCGGCGTCCTGCTTCGCCTGCCACTCGGCTTGTGCCGCCTCATCGAAGCCGCAGAACGCAAAGATCGCGCGCCACCGGCGGGCCGAATTCAGCCCGCGCAACGACAGCCCAAACTGCTCGCGAAGCACCTGCTTGCTTTGGTCGTTCCGACCGTCGGGGTGATCCAGAAACTTCAGCAGGGTGGCGACGTCACGGGCCTCGACGGCGGCCGCAAACTGGTTCGGCCTTTCGAACGTCGTACGCCCTCGATCCAACCTCGCCATATCGGTCCTCAGGTCATACTGCCGTTGCGAGATCCGCCCTTTCTGTCGGTCAGATTCGAGACTGTCCAGCGCCTTCCTCAGGACCGCGTCCCCAATCAGCTCACGCAAGCGCTCAGCGACAGGAGACATCCCTATACCAACATCCAACGGGCGTTGGTATTGCTCAGGAAGGGCCGGCTTGTCCACGAGGCCATCGGCGAACAGCCTGTCGTCGACGTCGACATACGTGCTGTTCGCCGGAGCGGTCCGCAACGCCTCGACGACCCTCGCGCCGAGCGCCGCGTCGATCGTCCGCTTTTCGTGACGGAAGATCGCCACCGCAGACTGCATGACGTTGTACGGAAGCGAGTTACGAAGAACGGGAACCTCCAGAAGGACGGGGAACCACTCCAGGTCGTACCGGAAGTGTTTTGTGTCGCCACGATAGTCCGCCAACACCGCGTCAGGAATCGGCTGATCCTGGAACAGCGCATAGGCGACGTGGAGCTCGTGTCGACCGTTGACCCCGCCCGACAGCGAGAGACGCGGTCCTTGCGATGTGTAGCCGAAGAGGTCGACGGCGACCTGATCGCAAACATCGGGTAGGCGAAAATTGGATCCGGCGGCACGCGCAGTCTCTACCTCGGCCTCCAGTTGCTCGCCTGACAGCATCCACGCCGGCCGCTTCGCCAGCTCGAACACGAACTGGAAAACTTCCCAGCGCTTGCGGGTGATCTGCCATGGCTGCAGCTGCCTTCCGTCCTTGGTGAACCAGCGGTCACGAAGTTCGGCAAAGATCGACGTGAAGATCGCGTGCGCGGTGCCCGGCTGACGGACGGTCAAAATCCCGTTGTAGCGCAGGATCGGCAGCGCGGTACCACCACGTGTCAACGAGATTTCCGTCGTGTCGTAAGCGGACAGCGATGCGTCGTGGAAGAACACGTGGAAAACGTGCGCCAGGGTGTCGACTTGAATTGCTGCGTTAGGGGTGTGAATCGTGTACATGAGTGGTCGTCCTTGCAAAAGGGGCAACCACCCCATCCGGGCAGTTGCCCCGGATTGGGAGAGAGAGAGGGTGATGCGTCAGTCGAGGTCGAACAATCGCGATACGGCGGCAGCAATTG
The DNA here is from genome assembly GCF_052045915.1 of Burkholderia sp. 22088. Lineage (NCBI taxonomy): Bacteria > Pseudomonadati > Pseudomonadota > Betaproteobacteria > Burkholderiales > Burkholderiaceae > Burkholderia > Burkholderia sp. 22088. The sequence continues at coordinate 122,367 of NZ_JBQEPY010000014.1, read as the reverse complement.
CCCAGGCATCGGACCGCGAGCGCGCGCCGATGCGAATCACCGGCTGGATGCGCCTATGCCCGTCCATCGCTCGGATCAAGTTCACTTGCACACCAGTCGCCGATTCGAACCGAACTACCGAGACGCAGGTCTGCCCTGCCAGATAAGGTGCTTTCGGCCACGCCGATGTTGCACGGAGCCCGCAAAGTTCTTCGGGTGCAGTCGCGTATTGGTTGGCAGGCAATACCCATTCGGGCTCGAGGCCGCCGTTTCGCAACGCACCGTCGATTTCTGCGGCGACCTCACCCACCGTCTTGCCGACCGGCTCGAACGGCACGCTCGCCAGTTCGACCGGCAAATCCAGTACTTCAGACATGGAAACCCCGAAAATAAAAAGGGCCACACCGAAAGGTGTAGCCCTTGATAGGAAGGTGGCCGCCCAGAGGGTCGGCCGTCAGTTCGATTTAATGCGTGTGGTGACGCAGAGAACGACGTTGGTCGCGCTCCGCCTTGCGACCGCGTTCGCATGCGACGATGCCGTAGCCGCAGAACACCAGCGTCAGAAGCAGTGCAACAGGACCGAAGTACATATTCATTCTCCGTTCATGGAATCCATGCCTACGATGTAGGTTATCACACCGATCACGACCAGAGCAGCGACGTTCATCGCGGTCCAGATCGAGAACTCCGAGATGGCGTGCACGTAGCCGACTAAGCCCACGATCGACGAAACCGTCAGCGTGTGGCAGAACCGCCCGAACTGCTGCCGCTGGTCCTTCGACCAGGACGCGCGAACAAGCCGCGTACCCAAGCGGGACCGCGACGAGGCCGCCGGCGGCACCACCGAGACGACAGCAAAGCTATCCCCAGTCGATTGAATGAGCTTGGCCTCATTCCCATCCCAGGATGCGGTGATCGTCGGCGGCGGCTCGCTGTCGTGCACTACCGCCAGGACGGCACGGACGCGGGCCGAGACATAGACCATGCCCAGATCCGCGTCATAGGACCCGCGATCGATGATCGTCACCCCCGAAGGGTACTCAATGCAGACGTCGACGAATTGCATCAAGCCCCCTATCGCCTGTCGCTATCGAGACCATCCACGAGCCGCAGGCCGCCAAGAAATGCCTGGTAGCCCTCGTCCGTGTCGAGCTGCGCGAGCGGCACGACGTTGTCGCCACCGCCCGACAGGTCACGGCAACCGCGCCGGGTGCGGAACGACACCGCGACATGCTGGCGCGACGTCGAATCCGCAACCTCGAGCATCATCCGGCTGGTGCGCAGGGTGACGCGGCAGCCGCGGCCGGCCTTCGCCGGCTCAGCCACCACCTCGTGCTCGCCCGCGCGCAACCGCAGATCGCGCGCAACACGGTAAAGCATTCGCGTTGCATGTTGGGTCAACGCCGCATCGGACGCGACGCCGCCCGCGCGCCGATCCGCATACAAAACTTTCGGTACCTTGAACATCTTGCCCTCGGAATAAAAAAAGCGAGGCCCCGGACGGGAACCTCGCTATGCAGGAAGAAGCCGGCGGCTGCCGGCGATTAAACGGCTCAGCGCGTGATGCGCATGCCGGCAGAACTGCTGACGAGCATCACGCGATCGCCGGGGGCGAAGCGCTGCTCGTCGGATTGAACGACCACCAACGTCCGCCCGGATCCCGTGCGTACGACGACCTCAAGGCCGGCGTGACGCGCAAGCGATTCCGACAGACGCTGCGAGACGTAGGCCGCACCGGCGCCAGCAAGCGCGCCGGCGATGTACCGCCCGTTGCCGCCACCGATCGTGCGGGAGCCGAGAAATGCGCTGACACCCGCGCTCAACAGCGACGCCAGGCCGGAACGGTCCGACTCGTTGGTGATCGTGATGCCGCGCACGCTGACGACGGTGGCCGCCTCGATTTCACCCGCGCGCTGAACGTCGTAGCGCTGGTAGACGTCGGGAGAGCCGAAGTCATACGAAGCACATGCGGTCAGGGACGCGAGAAGCAGGACAGAGATGAGAAGCTTGAGCATGACGATTGCCTCAAAAAAGAGGGCAATCGCCCGTCAGGGAGATTGCCCTGACAGGGGAGCCGACACGTTGTCGGTGAGAGAAATGCGCACGGACAGAGCCGATGCGATTGGGTCGATGCGCAGATGCGCGAGAAACAGATTCAGTGTAGGACCGCGCGCCGGCGCCGCGCGCCAGAATCATCGAGAAAACGGCCCCGCTTTCCACTGGACGAAAAAAAAGCGCCTGCCCGATTACTCGGGAGGCGCTGGTTGAAGTTGGGTTGGCAATCTACCACGGGATATCCGGGTCCATCGGATCCGCGCCCTTGCGCCGCCTCGACTTCTTCGGCTTTGGTGCGTCATATCCGAAGCGCGCCCACGCGACAGGATCGATCGGTATCGGGCTTGTGCGCCCCGTCTCGAGGTTCACAAAGCTGCCCGAATACTTCAGCGACCCCGTCCGATAAAGCGTCCAGAGTAGGTTGTAGGCCTGTACCGAGATCGCCTGATTGATGACCAGGGACTGCTTGCGCAGGGCATCAGCCATCGAGCAGGACGGCGCGTCGTCGTCCTTGTCGTTCTCGGCGTTCAGCAGGTCCGGGAACAGATCACCCACATGGGGCAATCTGTCGTGCCGGGCCCGGCCGAGCTCGCCAAGGATGACCTGGCCGCGATCCGTCTCATTCCCGCAGTCGAGGTAGTAACGACAACTCCCCCGCTTCGCTGCCCGCACAATGGCGTGCCGCGCGCGACGTGAGTCGACGCAACCCACCACGATGTCGGCGATGATCCGCACCGACGAATCGACACGCCGCGGCTCCGCAACCCAGTTGGTACCCATCAGGTTGTTGAGCCGATTCACGAGCAGCAGCGCCTTGTAATGCCCGACGTCATTGGGATAGAACCCCTGCCGCCCGACATTCGTCTCGCTTACCGTGTCATCGTCGTACACCGTGCACTCGAGCCCGCCAGGGTGGCCGAGCTCGATCATGGCGTGATGCAACCGCGCGAGACTGGGAAGAAATGCGCTCCCGGTCCCGCCGGCTCCAACAACCACGACACGCCACGGCCGACGGATCATGTCGGCCGGAATACTGTGAGTGATCACCTCGCTCATCACACCACCTCCGTCGTCAGCGCGGCCGCCCATGACTCGGGAACGCGTTCGAACTTCTCGAAGATTCCTTTCGCGCAAAGCCGCAGCGCGACCGACGGCGTACGATCGCAATCGCCCAGCACAAGCGCAAACTTCACGTCGTGCTTGTCATCCTGATTGTCCGTGCGCGAGAAGAACGCCTGGCCGGTGCCATGGGAATGGCAATCCACCACCAGCCATTCGTCATCTGCCAGTCGCGGACGCTCATAGACCAGATGCCCCGGCCCGTGCGACAGTGAAGGCAACGCAACGATACGGAACTCACCGGTCACGCTGTTCCAGACAATCCACGCGCCGACCTCGTTTGGCAACGCCGCCCGGGCCATCGCATGAAACTCCGCGACGAGCGTGACGGGAATCTGCCCGCACAAGAGCACCGTCGTCTCTTCGACGTTCCCGTACGGGACAGCCGTCGAGACCGCGTACTGCGCGATGCGACGCACCACGTGCACCCAGGGACGCGAGATTTCGAGATAGACGCCATCCGATGCGATGAGCAGACGCTCACCCGAACGCGCCATCGGGACAACGGCCTCCCGCGACGGAACCATCACCGAGGGGAACGACTGCTGAAGAACGGTATCGAGCGGATTCATGCATTCCTCCCGAGTTGGCCGTTCACCAGCTGCTCGAGCGTCCGCCTCATCGGGACCAGCGCGTTGAGCGGAAACGTCTCGCCGAACTTGCCGTCGAGCATGTCCCGCCAGAACGCGTACTCGCCGTCCTTGTACTCGATGCGTTTACCGCCGGCGTTCGGATGCGTGAAGGCCGAGTCGAAGAACCCGGCTTCCCAGCCATCGATCGACGCCACATCCACACGCTTCGGAACCCGCGCGCTACCGATGCAGATCCGACCCATGTCCCAGGTGTTGAAGTACGGCGGCTCGAACAGCGGCGTCTCGCGTACGGGGCGATCGCTGCATGCCACCGCAAACACGGAAAAACCCTGATTCGAGGCCTGGAACACCAACCCGGGATTCGGAACCACGGCGCTTCGCTTACCGAGGCTCTCGCATTCGAAGAACACCCGGCGCATCGCTGGCGGACACCACCACGTGACTGCTTCTGGCGAGACCCCGAGCACCGTCGCTGGCAAAAACTCCGCCCGCGGGGCAACGTGTTCGGCGAGATGCTGAAGCGTTTGAACAAGCACCTTCCGGTCAAGCGGACGACCGGCGCCAATGACGGGTCGACCGCTTTTGCGGTCAGCGATGACAGCGTGGGCTGTCGCAAAGTGCGCGCCATCCTTGCCCGTATAGAGCAACAGCGCTTGCGACAACGCGACATCAGAGCCGGTTCTACCGGCCGAGATACCAGACATAACACACTCCTTTAAGTAGGTTGGCTCACCAGCGCGAGAAGTCGGTCGAGATGCGTGAGAATTCGAAACGCCAGTGCCAGGTCGGCGTACTGGCGGCGGATAGCCTTCGGAGTCGACTCCAGCCGGGAGAACCCGCTATAGGTCGTTGCATCCCCGCATTGAGCGGCACCGTCAAAGTGATGGTCGAGAAGGTCGCCAACAAACGCGTTGTCCTCGACGATCACCGAACAAATTCCATAGACGGGATTTGCGTCGTAGCTCACGTGAAACAGATCTCGCGTTCGGCTACGGCGCATCAGCGCCCGGAGGTTGAGAACCTCGGTGCATACGCGCCGAGGCATGCCCCTGCTGCGAGCGCGAAGCCGCACCAGCTCCGGGTCGGTCATGGCGCGCCGATCACGCCACTTACCGCCGCTAAACACACACGGATCAGCGTCGTCCGGGCAAAGCTGTGGCCGAACAACCGACGGCAGATACGCGGAGCGTGTTTCTGTGTCGTCCTCGAAGCGTTCCTTCAGCGCTTCGTCCGCATCCTTGTCTGAAATGTTCGGATCGCCGTCCCAATACCAGCACGAAAATTCGTATATGAACCAGTCAGGCAGGCGGATGAACATCGTTCGGGCCGATGCGCGGTACACCGCGGCCATCACCGTTCGGAAGAGCAACGGGTGGGCCGACCGCAGTGTCTCGATCGCCCCTTCAAGCGAGTAGACCCACTCGTCTTCAAGACCGAATCCGAAAAATAGCGGCGTCGGATCCTCATCGTTGTTCCCGTTACCGAGGCCATCGAGAACATCACGAACCGCATGCGCGTCGAATAGATGCGGCGTGAATCGCAGCCGGGAAAACTGCCCATGCTGACGTCGCGTCCACGCATGAAACGCCTGCTGGAACGCGTCGCCGGCGTCGGCCGGATCATGAACATCGCCTGCGCGTAACGGCCCGTACTGGAAATGCTTAAGGACCAAATCGGACAGGTTCACGTTTTCGCGCCACTTCAACCGCACCGCGCCCGGCACCTCCGTCGAGAAGGAAGGAAGCGTCAGAAGATCAGCGGCAGGTCGACGTCCGGCAGCGGCAGCGCGTGGCGGTTGCCAGCGCGCGGCCGAGCCAGCTGCGATGCTTGAATCAGGGAGTGCAGGATCGAAGAACATTTCCGCATTTCCTCGTCATATAAAAAAACCGGCCTTTCGGCCGGTTCCTGTTGATTGAAGCCACCATCCGGAGCGGACAGGGCTTTGAGCAGATCGCGTTTACGCATGGGCACCCTTGGCACCCGCTGCGCGGACGAATTTGTAGTGCGCCACCTCGCCCTTCATGTCCGGGCCGTCGACCGCAGCGGTCGTCAGCTCCGGATACTGAGCGGTGTACAGGTCACGAACCTGATCCGGCGAGAATGCCGGGCCGGGATCCATGAGCGCCATACCGTTGTAGGTGAACTCGCGTACCAGTGCAGCAATGCTGATCGACATGATTTACCTCACAGAATCAACGAGGACAGATCCGTGCCGGCCGGCTTCTCAGCGGCAGCGGGCGCGACATCCGCCGGTGTGGCGGTCGCACCGTCTTCGTCGTCGGCGTCGCCTGCGCCCGCGTCTGCGGCCGTCGGCATCGATGCTTTCGCCAAGACCTTCTGCGCCTTCGTCGCCTGCGTCTGCTGCTGGGCTTCCAGGATCGCGTTGGTAGCCGCCACCTGTTCGCCGAGCGACTGGTGCGCCGCGGTAAAGCTACCGATCGCCGCCGCGAAACCCTCGTCGAGCTCGCTGGCCGTCGCTTTCAGGATCAACGGCTGTCGCAACATCGCGTCCTTACCGCCGGCCGGCGTCAAAAACACAACGATGTTGTCGCCATCCATCGTCAGCGACAAGACGAGTTTTTCCGCGGAACGAAGCAGCGGTTCGAGTGCTTGAAACATTTAAATCTCCAAAAAAATATGCGCCGCACGAGGCGGCGAAGAATGTTGATGCGGCTCGGCCATAAGCCGCCCGCTACTTAGAACTTGAGAACCTTCAGGAGCTTGCCCTCGTAGGTGAACCCTTCGACGGCGAGCAACGCCGTGATGACATCAGCCTTCGCCTTCGAGAACACCTTCTTGAAGTTGTCGCCCATCGCCGTGCGCAGCCCGAGCTCGTCCGCGATCACCATCATCTCGGCCTTGGTGACGAGTTCCAGAAACTCTTTGTCGAGCTTCCAGTACTGCGTCAGGTCGAGGTTGTGGTGCTTGCAGAGTTGCTTGAGATACGGAACGTCGAGGCCTTCGATCGCCGCGACGAACATGCCGGTGACCAGCGTCGCGGCCTGCTCATCCGACGTGGCGCAAGCGAGAAAAAGGGCCTTCGAGAGATCAGTTGCAGGAGCCTTCTCGTCCGTCACCTTTTCGTAGACGGATCGGAAAACGTCCTCCTTGATCTGGCGCGCGTATCCCGCGAGGACGATTGCGATCAGGTACTGTCGCGCGAGCGCCGCGTTCTTGCCGACGTCCCGCCGCAAAGCCTTGCGCCAAAGTGCCTCGCGGTACTGCTTCACCCGGTCGGACTCAGCGACGACGGTTACCGCCGTCGGCGCAGACGTATCGGATCCGCCCTTACCAGCTGCCTTAGTCGAAACGGTCGAACCCTTGGTGTCAGAGGTCGCGGCTTTCGCCGCCGCCTTCTCAGCCGTGATCCGGTCCGCGACCTTGCGCATATTGCACACAGTGTCGAAGCACTGGCCGCGGAAGGTCTTGCCGAGAGAGTCCGGCAACCCGCTGACCGCGACGCCGTAGTTCTGGCAGCCGTGGCACGCCTTCGCTTGCGCCTCGCCCACCCCGTTCGGCCCTTCGACCGCGAGTTGGACGCGCGTGTGGTTGTCACCGGCGCGCACGATCCGTACGGTCGGAAATTCGTCCCGCAAGCCGTCAGCAATCGCCTCGAGCTGCTTTTCGGTCTTTCCGTTGTAGCACTGGCGATTCGTGCAGTTACCAGTCGCTATCGACTCGCCGAACATCTCGGATTGCGTTGCCGAGTTGTGTGGGCACGCCGCGCAATCGGTTTTGTCGAAGATAGCGGCGGACAGAGAGCATGCCGCGCTCTCGACCAGCTTTCGCACGTCGGTGACGGACTTCTTCTCGGCGATGATCACCGGAAGAACGCGATCCTGATTTTCCTTGGAGAGCGCGGCCAGCAGCTCCGCATGACCAAGAAGAATCTGGCGCGTATTCAGGGCGATGAGGACTTCGTTACTGCAGTTCAGCAACGCGAGACGACTGTTGAGCGTGGGAAGGCTCCAGCCGATTCGCCTGGCAGCCTCTTCGCGATCGCCCTTGCAGCGGCCGAGCAGTCGCGCTGCGTCAACTGCTTCTTCACCGGGGGAAAGGTTCGACCGCTGGATGTTCTCGATGAGAGCGATGTCTTCAGCTTCGGCATCGTCGACAAACACCACCGTAACCGGCATGTCGTAGTCTTCACCGCGCGTTTCCATTGCGGCTTTGTACCGACGGCCTCCGGCTATCAGCTCGAAGTACTCTTCGTCGAGCGGCCGAACGATGACCGCGGTATGGACGCCGCTTACGCGGACCGTAGCCTTCATCTCCTCCATCTCGGCGTCGTCGAAGTACGTTCGGGGGTTTCGCCCGAGCTTGATCCGGCGCAGCTTGACGGTGGGTTGCTGCAGATGTGCGTGTTGCATGTCAGGTCCTCCGAAGTGGGAACCTGCCCCCGATCGGGAGTGGTTCCCGATGGGGTTGGAAAGGAATGCCGGCGACGCCGGCTGAGTCGATGCGTCAGAGACGCGGTAGATGAGGAAAAGATACCGCCTGAATTCGCGGGACTGCCGCGGAAAGCCCGAAAGAAACACCCAGCTTTCAAGCGCGTGCGCCCGCCGCGCGCATCAATTAAAAAGGCCCGATCAAATGACCGGGCCTGAGCAAAGGAACTGGGGCGTCCACTGAACGCTACGCTGCACCTTCTCCATTGACGGAGCGACTGAGCAACGTCGTGACAGCGCCGCTGACCATCCATCCAACAAACTCGGTCTCGTACGGTTGGTGGACAAGGCGATCGAGACATACCACTTCCGCACCGCCCTTCGTCACCTTTCCGAGAACTCCCGCAACGGTTGCGGTGCTCGACCCATCCCGCTTGATCGTCACCACGCCATCGCCAATCGCAACAGTCACGCGCCGTTCCGCTTTCATTACGCTGCCTCCTTCAACAATTTACGCATGTCGTACGTCTTTTCACCGTGAAGCCGTGCAATGTCTTCGACGAACGCATCCAGCAAGGTGTCCATGTGCAGAAACGCCTCGTCTTCGAGCTCGGGTGTCGCCCAGTCCAGACCTGCCTGCATCGCGTCACGCTTGTGCGCGACCATCTGGTCCTGATAGACATCGATGCTTCCGGGCAAGTGGAAGTACTCGACACTCAACCGCCCCTTGCGATTCCACCGCAAGGCCCGCCGCATCGCCTGGTACTCCGCACGCCAGGTCCACGACCGGTCGTAGAACAAGACATAGTCCGCGTTCGGGAGGTTATAGCCTGCCCGACCCGACTCCTTGGTTGAAAGCAGGCCCGTTGCGAGTCCGGTGAGGAACCGTTGGTCCTTTGCCTTCACCCGCTTGGCTATCGGGACACCGCCATGGAACAGCACCGTGTCGATCTTGCTAACGTCGAGCTCGCGGGCGATCAGATTCAGCACGCCGGGGTTTTCGGCGAAAACGATCGCCTGCTTACCTTCGGCTGCAATCTCCCGCATCCGGTCGATCACGGCACGCTGTTTGCTGGTCAGCCCACTGCGGCGCTCGATCCCCTCCATCCCGTACTGCGGATAGTTTGCGGCGAAGTGCACCGCCCGCATTCTCGCAAGGATCGTCACCAGATTGCAGGATGTACCGTCCTTCTGGCGATCTCGGTACCACGATGCGAAGTCGTCGGCCGCGCGCAAGTACATCGCGAGATGATCCGGCTCCCAGTCCACTGTGTGAACGCGGATTTCCGGCGCCTCGATCTGGATGTATTTCGCGACGTCCGGCTCGCACACCAAGCGACGCTTGAGGTGCGGCGCGAGCATCGCTCGGTAAAGCGACAGATTTCCTATCTTCGGCACTTCGCGCTTCGCCCCATCCTGCAAGTTCTCCGCGAATTGCCACGTGACCCACTCCGTCACGACGAAATCGTCTCGGAATCGATCTATGCCGCGGTCGGCGTACTCTACTGACTGGAGCCAGCTCTGTTCGAGATAGCCGCGACGATACCCGTACGGTTGAGCAGCGGTGCCATCACCCCCTGCAAATGCGATCAGACCGAACGCGTCTCGCGGGTAGTTCGGAATTGGGCTACCCGTCAGCACGTACCGCCGGCGTGCCGACAATCGCCACAGCGCACGGCTTTGCTCGCTTGTCGGGTTCGCTAGACGCTCCCCTTCGTCAGCGACCAGCAGCCCAATTCGACGCCGCAGGCGGTGCGCATACGTCGCCCGTCTCGACTGCGACGGATCGACCACCATACGCAAGCGCTCATACGAGATCAGGTTGAAGCGGCGCAGATCATCCAGATCGGCGGGCGACTCGATAACCTTGATTTCGTCCATACCAATCGGCGTTAGCGCAGCTTCGGCCAACAGCTCCGAGACCAGACGCGCTTCCACCACAATCAGCCCATGCTTGACGCCGGCCGCCAGAATCAACGCGAGCGCGAGCCGCGACTTGCCGCAGCCCTGCTCCCAAGCGATCACGCATCCCGACGGCTTCATCAGCGTCTCGATAAGATCGTCGACCTGGAATTCCCAGTCCAACCACGTGGGAATCCCGAGTGTACTGACGCGGGAACGAAGCGCCGCGGCGTGATCAGGAAAGCGCGCCGCCAACCCTTCGTGGACAACCTCCCATACCTGAGCGACGTTTTCAACCGCGAATCGCGCGTTCAGCTCGTCGACCGCGAGGCGGTACTTCGCGCCCTTGAACACGTACGCGTACGTGCCATCGGCTTCCCGCTCGAACACCACTTCGTCTCCTGCCTTGATGAGCGGGCTCGCCCACATCCGGTCGTCAACCTTATGCGTCGCACGCGCCCTGCCAACCACCGACGACGCCGATCCGGCTCCCGCCGAATACACAACGTGCCGCAACGGTGTCTGCTGCCGCAGTGATCGCCGGGATCGCGCGGCGAGGTGCTCACGCAGGCCGGGCGCGACGCTAGGTTCTCCGCCTGCGGCTCGGATACGCTCGATCAGCCTCTCGAAGGCGCCTTGCGGATCGTCCTGTACCAGATACACCTCCAGGTCGAGTAGCCCCTGACCCGCATATCGGAACCCGCGCGGCAACCGATGGCCATCCGTCGAGAAAATGCGGTGATCGTAGATAGCGTTCAGCACCATCGCTTCGGTGAATCCGCACCTGAAACCCAGTCGAATCCAGCGACCGTCATGCGCCACGCCAACGCGGGCGTCTCCGGTTACCGGTCGTGTGATTGCAGGAATGGAATCGTCGAGCGTCTGCAACTGCAGCCGTGGCCGATCAAACGACCGCTCCTCCCAATGTAGGCTTAGGAGCGGTGCGGGTCGGCCGAGGTCAGCAGCTGCACGGACGAAGTCGCCCGGCCGTGTCCTGTATCGATCGAAGACAAGCACTGCCGTCCGGACGTTTGCGCCCTCCAGCTGGAATGCGTCGTCCGGCAGCTCGAAGTAGCCGGCCAACCGTTTTGCGGCCCCGTAGTAGTGAAACGGCTTTCCGAAAGTCGCACCGGCGATTGCTTCGGCCATCGTTGCCGGTAACAAGGCAACGACCACGTTAGCAGCTTTCAGAGCTTGAGCCAGTGCATAGTCATGGGACAACGCGCTGGTGTTCGGGCCATATCGTCCGATCGTGGTGCACTCGAACGGATACAGGTGCGGCGACTCGAGGTGCAGCGAGAACGGCGGATTGATCATCGCAACGTCGAACCCGGACGGTCGGATTTCTTCCATTCCAGCCCGACGAATCGATACCTTGAAACCCGCTCCCTCGAATGCCGACTGACATGCCGCCACCGCAGGATCGTGTACATCGACGCCGTAGATCGAATGCCGCTCCGGATCACCGAACTGCAGGAGGCGCCCCGAGCCGATCGAGTTGTCGAGAACATGGACCTTGCGCTTCGGGTTAAAGCGCTCTACGAATCCCCACATATATCGGGCAACTTCGTCTGGCGTGAAAAATTGTCCGAGGTGGCGCCGTCGCGCTGCGGCCAGCTCACCGTGGTGGGCCACGCCGACATCGAGCGAACCGAGGCTTTTCATTGCCCGTAGCGGCGCATACCAGTCGCTGGCTTCGAAATCGAATGCAGTCTGCATAGAAATCTCTCGATAGAAATAGAAACGGCCCGCCGAGGCGGGCCGAAAAAGGAAGGTTGGAGCTACCGAACTATCCGCGCGATGCGAGATGTTCGGCTCCGAACTCGCTGATGAAGATCGACAGCGCATCGCCGATCGCGTGCGCGAACTTGAACTGCCATTTGTCGTTGTAGCGGACAATTTCCAGGCCAGTGAAGCTCTCCTTGTCTCGCGAGCGATACTCGTCACTCACGAGGCGGCAATGCCTTAGCTCGCCTGCAAGTGCCGCACAACCAGACTTCACGGCAAATGTCGTGAGGCCCGTCACCAGTGCTGCAACGCGGCTTTGCGAGTAGTAGCTAACGCGACGCCACCCGCTGCTGCTGAAGGAAGCTTCGCTTCCAACCGACGCCTCGATCACAATGCCGCTGTTGGTGCGCTTCATTTCTGTCGTCGGCTTCAACCAAAGCCCGTCGATGATCGCCTTGGCGGCTTGCTGATACGCGATCGATGCGCCGGCATCTCCTGCGAACTTCTGCTTGAGATGCGACCAGAATGCGTCCAGATCCGGCGTTGTGCCTGATCGAATGGCTTCGCCGATATCGATGCCTGCCGCTTCCAACTCGGCGGCTCGGTCGATCTCGATACGCGTGCCGGCGGGCGCCACTTCGCGCCGCGCGACTCGCACTACTACTTCGGAGAGGTCGACACAGAACTTCGTCAACTCTCGCTCGACCTTGTATTCGTGTCGCGAGCGTGTGGCACGCTCGTAATCTTCGCAGCCAGGAAACAGGGCGATTTCTGCGTCTGCAACTGCGCGATAGGCGTCGGCCGCTCTCGTCTGTGCCGACTTGAACTGCTCGATCAAAGCGTTGTACATGATGTGCTCCACCAGTAGAAGACGGAGCACCGCCCGGACCGGGAATGCCCCGATCGGGTTGTGTAGGAAGATTTGGTGCCACGCGAGGTGGCTGGTTGTCGATGCGTCGAAGACGCGGAGTACACGACGATCGTAGCCGCATCATTTCGGGCCACAAGGTGGAAATCACGACTGTTTGCGTGCTGCTTTCATCTCTGTTGACGGGACCAAGTTTTCCCCAAAAGCGTTGGACAACCTTGTGGAGAACGGGCGCAGACCCTTTAGTGCTGGGACCGTCGACCAGATGCTCAATTTTTAGGCATCACGGGCGGACGCAACCGGTTGAGGGGGCTTTGGAAGAAAGCTCCTGAAAAATGGTGGCCTTTCCCGGTCACCTCCTGCGCCCACCGGCTGCATGGTTGAGGTGGGCACATCCGTCGCCCTTGTCACTCCAACCGGGCAACCACACAATGATCGATCTATCCAAACGCGTCTCTCTCAGCTACGCGCAATATCTCTTCAGCCAAGCCTTGTTCGTGGGCAAATGGGCCTTCTACGTTTTCTTCGTGCTTCCGAGCGTAATCGTAGGTGGCGTGCTCGCTCTTTACAGCAACTTCTCCTTCCAGACGATTCCGCGTGAGGTTTTGCAGTTCGCCGCGCAGACAGCGGCCAATCCGCCCGCGCAGCATGGCTCGCTTTGGATCCAGGTTTGCAAGGACAAAGTTCCTGACTATGCGCTTCCGGCTTCTCCGATCTGCAAGTCGAAAGGTCTCGAGCAGCGACCGATCGAAGCACTGGCGAGGGAGGTAGGCGAGCGCCTCTCGTGGGCGTATGCGGTCGTCGTGGCACTTGCGGCAGGACTCGCAATCGTCTTCGGGCCATTCCTCAATGCTCACCGCGGGCGCCGGCGGCAAGAGAGCTAAATCCGGCCGCTGGCGTTATCGAAAGTGTTACTCCAGACTCTAGCGGTACCCAGCCCCATCGCCGTCGACCTGGTCGCTCAGCTCGCCAGTACCGGCGCGTGGCCATACATCGCCATTGGGACTGTTGCGGCCCTGCTCATCGCAGTCGTCAACACAGTCCGCGTCGTAATTGCGGCAATCCGTCGATACGAGCGCAGCCGCGCTGTTCGCATCATGCAGCTACGCCATCCGCATTGCCACGTAAAACGGCTTTCCAAGGGGCAGTGGCTCTTGATCGACAAAGACACCGGCACCGAATACGTGCCGCCACCGCTCGAACACCCACCAATCAATGAATGGATCTAGCCGCAGATTCACGTCCTGGAACACCAGCACTGCCGGTGATAGATCCGACCGCTCAATCCACCTGCCATGAACCTGTTCATTCCGATTCCACTGATGATCCTCACCCTTGCGGCGATCTTCGCAAGGCTCAGTGTCGACAACAAGGTGATCAGCGGCTGTGCAGTCGCGGTCTTCCTCGCGATCTGCTGGACGTACTCTCGCCTGTTACGCCGGCGCGAAGGCGGGAGAATACGACGCGACGAAGACGAAAAAGTCGCTATGGAGCAGCGCTATCCGTTTTGCCACGTGACGCTCCTATCGAGCGGGGAGTGGTTCCTCACCGAAAAGGCAACCGGACGCGAATACAAGGGCGGGGCCAGGGTCGGAGTTACGGCACCCGGCACCAATGAGGAAACCCGATGAACAACGTCTTCTTCTCCGGCCTTACCGTGCCGCTTAATGATGTCCAAGAGCACCCGGCTGCTTTTGTACGCCAGCTCGAGCGCGCGAAGATCAATCCGGGTTACGCGCAGTGCCTTTGCCTGGGTGCTGCGCGCCCTCTCCGCCTCCAGATCCGCCGATACGGCAGTCTGCTGCACCTCGCTGGGTGGCCGGATGAAGGGCCGATGCACGACGCCCAATCGTGTTCGTTTCACAAGGCACCGAACGAAGGCGAAAACGAGGCCGGCAAAACCCTGCCGGGCATCGTCGCGACCGCCGCGGGCTTGCGCGCAAAGCTCGACGTTGCCCTCACTCAGCGCACGGTCCGCACCGCCTCCAAGTCCGCCCGGCAAGCTAGCGGTCCGACAACCTCACGCCGCGCGGCCCCTCTTCTAGGCTTCCTGCAGGCGCTCTGGAACGTCGCCGGCCTCAATCGCTGGTCTCGCGCAGAGGGGACGCGGAACTGGGGTGTCTGCAATGCGCGCGTCCTCTCCGAGCTCGGTGACGCCGTGATCAACGGCGAGCCCGCCGAGCAGGTGCTGCACGTCATGCGTCGTTTCCAGGAGGCTGATCGCGTTGCGATCAACGCCGAATTCGATGCCTTCCTTGGCCGCGTCGGCCAGCGAGATGGAACGAACCATCGCGGCCTGGTCGTCGGCGAGATCTCAGAAATCGGCACGACGCCCTACGGCCGGTCGATCACTTTGCGCCAGAGCAAGAAGCCGTACTACTGCAGCTCCGGTTTGATCGCCCTCGCGGAGAAGCGATACGGCCACGCGCTACGCGCGCTCGGCGACCGTGCCGCGCGAGTCGTCACGATTCTCCTGATCGAGCGCACGTCCAAGGGCCATCACATCGTGGTCGATCTCGCCGCAATGCTTTGCTCGTCCACGTACATCACGTGCGATTCGATCCACGAAGTCGCTATGGCAAATCGGCTCGTTGCCGAAGGCCGCGCCTTCGACAAGCCGATCCGGCTAAACGAGGGCACCGACATGCTGCCGGACTTCGTCCTAACGGACACCGCGGAACCAACCCACATCGAGGTCTATGGGATGAATGGCCTGACCGAGTACGAGGCTCGCAAGCGGGAAAAGCAACGCCTTCGCACCGCGCGCGGCATCCAGGCAGTGGAGTGGGATATCGACCGATTTCAGCTGGCCGATGTCCGGTTCCCTCCCATTGCGCGGCGAAGGGCTGGACCTTGACATCGTCGTGCGGCCGGCAAGATGAATGCATCCTCTTAGCCTGGACGCCTCCTATGCACGGCAAGTCGCTTTTCCTCCATCGCGCGGTCTCCCGCACCGATCAGTGGGGGCCGCAGTTTCCCGCCCTCTCCATGGCATGCCGCCACCCCGACTCTTTCTCCGGTGGGCGGCAGCTCGCCGTCGCGGTGACAGACGCTCGCGGACTGCGATGCGCAGCCTTCACGAACTTCGGCGCCATCCTCGAGTTCCGCGCGTCGTGGGACGAACTGGAACGCGCCGGCACCTGGTGGCATTACGCGCGGGCATGGCATTTCTGGTTCGTTGACGATCCGCAATCCGCGCGACGAGTATTTCCTACCGATTCCGGGCAAATCGTCGTCGCATCCTCCGAATCAAGCCACACATCCAACACGTCGACCGACTCGCTCCTGTCCCTTATTCGCATTGCGGAACTGCGAGCTTCACGCGATTAACTCAGACTGGTGAGAAATAACCGGAAGGAATATTCGCGCTTTTCTCGGTATTGCCGCGCTGCAAAAACAGCAATAATGCCGGCGACGAGAAACTTACAACCTTCCGACAAATGATCGAACAGCTCTATCCATGTGAGCACTGCGGCGGCCGGCCGACCGTCGGCCGATCGCAGCGACTCGTTGATGGCGATGACAACCGCCTATTCGACTTTAGCCAGTTCGGCCGCTTCGGCGGCCCACCACGCATCGGTGACGTACAAGCTCGCCCACCCGAGGCGCCTCGGACCGAGCCCCTGGTCTGCATCTACTGCACTGGTTGCGGCATGTCGACGCCGTGGGAAGCGATCGGCGATGACGAAGCGGCCGCGAAAGACCGATGCGCCGAAACATGGAACCGACGCTTGAGCCGCCCGAAGGCAACGGCTGAGGACCTACGAAACCTGATCGAGAGAGAGCTCGGCGCCTGCGATACGCAGTTGGTGCTCGACATGTTGTCCCGCGTAGAAGGGGACTGGGACGAGATCGGTCCGATCTTCAAGATGCTGGCGCAGCGCCTGGTCGATGCTACCGTCGTCACCGTAGACACGTGGCCGATCGCACCCGTGCTCGAAGACGCGGCACGATATCGAAAGCTCGTCCAGCTGGCGAAGTGGATCGAGGTCGACGGCCGGGACTACGTTCAGTTCCCGAAAATCCATTCGCCGAACGAGCATCGAGATTTTCTGTTTGAAGACCGGATCGCGATCGCGGTCGACGCCATGCCGGACCGTGACCGTTGGTAGCAGGCGAAGGCCGCGACATGTCGGGCTATCAGGCGCCGGACGGATATCATTACGTACTCGACCAACTACAAAATCAGAACCATGCGAGGAACAATAAAGTGGTTCTCGAAGGATAAGGGCCACGGCTTTATCCACGGGGAAGCAGCCACTGACTATTTCTTTCACGTCAGCGACGTCATCGGAGCCGAGGCGCCACGCGACGGTGACATCGTCGAATTCGACGCCACTACGAACAATCGAGGTCCGCGCGCGGCCAAAGTGCGAATCGTCGAAAGGCAATCGCGAGCGTCCGCCTCGCAACATCGCGATGATCGCGTCGAATGCATTGCATGCAAGAAGAAAATGGTCCCCCGGATCATCACGCATCGCGGGCGGCCTGAGCGCTCCGTGTGTCCGTACTGCGCAGCGACGTTCAAACGGTTCGGCATGTGCTTCATCGCGTCCGCGGTCTATGGCGACTACAACGCACCGGAAGTCCTTGCTCTCAGGGGATTCCGAGACAATGTCCTCCGGACCACGAAGCCGGGCCGATGGGCGATCCGAATGTACTACCAGGTATCGCCACCGCTCGCGCGATTCCTCCATGCGCACCCGAAGCTCGCGCATCACATCAAGCCAATACTCGACGCAGTCGTTCGCAGAGTTCGGCGGCGCTCGCATTGAAATCGGGATAGGGGCAAGCCTCGCGACTCGACCCCTCCCACACCACCGTGCGTACGGGTCCGTACACGGCGGTTCGGATCAGTTGATCGGCACTGGCCCGACCGACGGCAGACCCAGCGAGAGGAAGTAACGATTCGACAGCGCCTTGTTCAACGCTGGGCTGCAGCTAAGGCGCCATACACCGTGTGGCGAACCTGCCGTCTGGGCAGCGAGGTTGCGGTTCACGCCCCGCGCGACCAATTCCCCGAATCGGGTTCGACCACGCCTCCATTGCTTCCAGAAGAAGCAGCGAAGGCGGCGGCGGATCCATTCATCGAGTTTGTGGAGTACGTAGGGCGTTTCGCAGAAGCCGTAGTAGCCCCGCCACCCGGTCAGATATCGTTTCAGCTCGCCAATCATCTGGTCGACGCTGGTCCCTCGCGTGCGTTGGGTTAGTTCCCGGATGCGTTCCCTGAAGCGTTCCAGAGCCTTGGGCGCAATGCGCCTTCTAGCTTGGGCATGCACAGTGAACGTAAACCCAAGGAACTTGCGCGTGTGCGGCTGTGCAACGGCGCTCTTCGCTTCATTGACCTTCAGCTTCAGTTTGCTGGTGAGGAAGGCCTTCAGACCTAACATCACCCGCTGACCCGCGCGTTCACTCCGCACGTAGACGTTACAGTCGTCCGCGTACCGCACGAACTGCAGTCCGCGTCGCTCAAGCTCCCGATCAAGATCGTCGAGCATCAGGTTGGATAGCAGCGGTGACAGCGGACCGCCCTGGGGCGTACCTTCGTCCGTCGCGCCAACCAGCCCGTTTTCCAGCACGCCCGCCGTCAGGAACGCGCGGATCAGCCTGAGCATTCGCTTGTCGCTGACTCGCTTTGCTACCCGGGACATCAGGATGTCGTGGCTCACGCGATCGAAGAATTTCTCGAGGTCCAAATCCACAACCCAGCGCAGGCCCGCTTGAATGTGGCTTTGCGCGCGCTCCACAGCCTGATGCGCCGAGCGCCCCGGACGGAAGCCGTAACTGGCATCCGAGAACGTCGGGTCCCATTGCCTTTGCAGCACCTGCAACACCGCCTGTTGAACGAATCGATCAAGCGCGCACGGGATGCCGAGCTTGCGCACGCCCCCATCCGGCTTGGGTATCTCGACGCGTCTTACAGGTTGCGGTCTGTACGTGCCGTTCAGCAGTGTGGTCCGTATCGACGGCCAATACTCACGCAAGTGCGCCGGTAATTCCTGAACCGTCATGCCGTCCACGCCCGGTGCACCCTTGTTCGCTTTCACACGCTTCAACGCCTGCTTCAGGTTCTCCCTTTCGCAGACTTCTTCCATCAGTCGGTCGCAAGCCGACGGGCTTTCAGACTCGAAGTTCGCCGCCATAGGTTCAGCCCCTCGAGCGTCGTCCTTCGGGGCTTCACCCCTATCTCCGCCCCCCGAGGACGCGATGCGTTTTCTGCTGCGCTCCCATGTCGAGTTCACCGGCTTACTTGCCACTCCTTTCCGTTTGGGCCTTCAGGCGTCGCCGCCCTAATATGCCCGCTGCTGACTCCTGCACGGCGATCAACGCCCCTTGCGGTCCGTTCAGTCCTGATTCCAGGACGCCGGGCAGGCCTCCCGAGGTAAGCACAACCGCCTTCACCACACACCTGCCAGATTTACCACCCCAGCCCTTGATGGTTGGGGACTTCGCGATCATTAGCTCGCTCGTCCGGCCGGGTAGGCCTCATATCTGGTTTCTGTTCGTCAGGTCATGGCTTTGCTACACGCTTCCTTCAGACCCCGCCTCGCGACGACGCCCTTGCGTTTCACTAATCCTTCGCCCCATCAGGCTGGACAGGGGACTTACACCCCCAAGCTGTTGCGCATGCTCGGCGCACTAAAAAAAAGGTTCATCGAGGATTACCGGGGAACGCGGCGCGAATCTTAAGGAAGAAGTATTCGTCGTCGCGGTACCCGTAAGCTCGACGCTTGATGACCTTGATGGTGTTGTTGATGCCTTCAACGATGCTGGTATTGAGCGGATGGCGGCAGCGAGTCACGATGCCGTGCCAGTAGCCCTGCAGACGCTCGGCGAACTTTTGCAGGGCCGCGATCCCACTTTGCTGAGCCTGCTCGAACCATTGTTCCCAAGCCTTTTGAGCCCAGGCCGGCTTTCGGTAGAACCAGAGCCGCTTGAGCTCGTCGCGTAACACGTAGACGCATAACAGCGCCTGATTGGCCGCCAGCAATTCCTTCAGGTGCACGGCCTGATCCGGCTTGAGGTTGTGGCGGTTGCGCAGCAACAGCCAGCGGCTGGACTTCAGAACCTTGCGGGCTGGCTTGTCATGTCGGAGTTGATTGGCCTGATCGACCCGCACCCGATCGATCACTTCGCGGCCGTACTTGGCCACCACGTGGTACAGGTCGAAGACGATTTCCGCCTGCGGACACTGTTCCCTGATTTCGAGTTCATAGGCCGTGGTCATGTCGATCGCGACCGCTTCGATACGCTTGGCCGCGCCTTCGGGAAGCTGTTCGAAGAAGGCCCGGGCCGTCTCACGCGAGCGTCCCGGTCCGATCCAGAGTACTTGCCGGCTGATCGGGTCGACCACCACCGTGGCGTAGCGATGACCTTTATGCAGCGCGAACTCGTCCATCGCCAGATAGCGGATCGTTGACCAATCGGGCTCGCTCACGCGCGCCCGCAGGCGCATCTTGTCGATCGATTTGACCGTGTGCCAGCCCAGATCGTAGAAGGCCGCCACCGCCTGTACGCTGGCCGCTTGCAGCAGTTTCTCGCAAGCCTTGGCGAAGCGCTCCGTCACTCGCTGGTAACGGCCCAACCACGCCAGCTTCTCCAGTCGCGGGCCGCCGCAGCGTTCGCACCAGACCCGGCGACGAGGCACATGCAACACCACCCGGTATTCGAATAGCGGCAAGTCACGCACCCGACGAACCGTCGTCTCGTGGATCTGCTGGCAACGTGCCCCACACTGCTCGCAGTACATGATCTTGCTGACCGGCTTCAAATACAGCGACAGCGTGCGGCCTTCGCCTTCCGGCCATTCCACACGCTCCAGTCGGTAACCCGTCCAGCAGCCCAGTGCCTGAAGTGCCTTGCGATCGAGCAATTGCATCTCCTGACGTCCTTAAAGTCAGGCGTCAGGTTACGCAATCGCTCTCAAACCCTCCACGGTTTCCTGCGATGAATCAAAAAAAAGCCGGCTTGCGCCGGCTTAACGAAGGTTCTAGCGATTTCCGAGGGCCTGTGCCAGAACCTGAGAGACAAGGCTATCTTACCGAGCCCGTCTTTCCTCCAGCAGGCGTTACACCGACTATTTCTCGCCTCATTCTCCGATGCTCCGGCTAACGCTAGCCTCGACAAGCGGGCGCACCCCCGCTTCGCGACCTGCATTTGCGATCCGGCGCGTTTGGCGCTCGGACGTCAGTTGCTTTGAAGACTCCGCACGCATCGCCTATGCGCCCGAGCACACCAGCGACGACAATCTCAAGGTGCTCTGTCAGCGCTGCCGCCTTGCCCATGGCGCCGAGCATCGATGTGCCAGAGTCGCAGCCACGCGCCGGGCACGAAGAGCGATTGGCGACCTGTTCGACGATGCAGTAACGGGAGAAAGTGAATGAGTGCTGTCGATAGGAAACACCCGGTTGATGTCCCGACCGACCTCAACTCTGCAGAGAGACTCCGGCAACAGCCGTCGGCGAACGGCCCCGTGCCGGACAAGGAGATTTTCGTCGTTCACGCGTCCACGATGTGCGAAGGCAGCGACCCGGTACGCGCGTTCGCCACCAGAGAATCCGCCGAAGCATTCGCCCAAATGTGCCGCGACCACGAAGAAGCGCGCCCCCTTCCTCCTGGGATAGACGCGCCTGAACACGAATGGGACCGTTGGACGGAGTTGGACCGCACCTGGGAACAAACGCATCCGGCCGCGCCGCTCTCCCGCCGGGAGAGCTACGACGTCCTGACGCTCCCCTTCGACCCGTCCTGATCCGCAACGGATATTGCATGTTGCGGCGTCGTCCTATCGACGCCGGCAACAGCCTCCGCGTCAACCCGACAAGAACCCGCTGCGACCGTCACTTACGTGGCGACGGCGACGCAAGCAGTCTATACAGCGCCTGCCTCGAAATCCCCAGCGCCGCCGCAGCGTGGCTCTTGTTGCCGGCGGCCGCCTCGAGCGCGGCCTTCGCTTCGGCAACGCTCGGCAACGGTTTCTTCAGCTCCGTCTGCCGGGCGAACGTCGACAGGTACGCGTTCGCCTTCGACGGACGGCTGTGGCCGGCGGCCTCGACGACCCGGCGCTTCGCGTCCTCATGCGCGGCAGGATCAGGACGTGCCGGCGAACCCTTGATCGGCGCCGGCACCTCGGCCACCTGTTCATAGAGCGTCTGCAGATATTCGTGACGCAGCCCGTGGCTCGTCACGCCGATGCCGCTTTTGGTTACGCCATGCTTCGCGAGCACGTAGTAGTACCAGTCTCGCCACTGCTTCAGCGTTCGTCCGGCCGGAATCGTGGATCCCGTAACACCGTTGCTCAAGCGCGCCGCTTCCTCCAGGATCGCGACCTTCTTCTCGATCGGCACCTCCCGCGGCCGCCCGCCCTTCGTTCCGCGCGTCACTGCGAGCATGTGCGGATCGCGCACCGCTTCTGCCGGGCGCAGCATGAAGCTTTCTTCGACACGCAACCCAAACGCCGCCTGCATTTTGAGTTGCACCGCGGTGTACGGACACGTTTGCGCGATCTCTTCGATCTTCGCGACCGCGTCCACTCCGTTCACTGCCCATGACTTGTCTTCCGTCGCCACGTAGCTGCGCTCAAGGCCCATTTCACGGCGATCGACGTAGTCGCCGAGCGTCCCGACCAGATTCGCCTTGCCCAGCCATTGGGCGAGTGCTCGCAGATACGTGAGCTTGTTCTCGATCGTGCCGCCCGACTGCTTATCCTTGACCCATCGGTCAACGAGGTACTCGACGTGCTTGGTCTTCAGCGACCATGGCGTCTGCAGCGCGAACCCACCCTCGCGCAGTTCGACGAATGCCTTGCAGATCGCCGTCGCCCGATATTCCTGCGTCTTGATCGACAGCGCCCGTTTGCTGATCCGCGTCGCGCTATGAATCTCGGCGACATGCTGATCGAACAGCACCAGCAACGCGTCGCGAAACTCGGGCGACAGTCGATAGCGTCCCACAACAGACCGAACGTTGAGGATCGCAGCCATCCAATTACTCCTTGCGGTCGATACCGCTCCCACCAGGCGCAACCCGCCCGCCTCTTCCTATCGTCAATCGATCATCCGGAGCGCCGCATGCATCCGCATGCGCCCGTCCGCCAATCGCGCTCCGCGAAATCGCCGGCCACGATCCCAAGGATCGGTACCGACGCCATTCGCGAACCCATCGTACGATGCGCGGCCGCTCGGTCAAGAACCGCTCTGCGCTGCCCAGTCGGTCCACGGTCGGTTCCGCAGACGCGATCAGTCCGTGATCCGCCGGCGGCCATCGCTTCGCGCAAACGCTCCCCACGTCAGCCGACACAAGCCGGTCTGGATTGCTCGGGGCGACCCATAGGCGTTCACCTTTTCCGTCCGTTGCGCGCCCCTACCTGACGCGCCAACGGCTACTTCTTTCGCCCTCGCTCGCGCGAATGGCTCCGCCGGAATCCGCCGGCGCGGTCTTGCTGCTTCCTGTCCTTTAGCGATTCCATCCGATCAGCCCGCTGCATGGGAAGAGCATGCAATCCGACTGTCCATCCCGCTGCAATGACCGACGCAGTCCGCGCTTCGCGCAAACGGTCGCCGACCATTTCGCGCCCGCTTGTCGGACGCGCTGCGCGGATTCGCTCCGCCCAGTCCAGCTTCGTGGCTACCCTGCCAGCCTGACGCTCACGCGTCTCGGCGTCGACGAACCTGGCGGTCGCCGGCGCCGGGCTATGTGCCGGGCAATTCCTGTTGCGCATTTGGGTTACGGCTGCGCCTACCGTTCGTTCTTCCAATCAGGGAATCGCGACACCGGTTTTTCCGGTTCGCAAGACTTCCCCCGCCCCCAAGCACGTTCATGTCGGCCGCGGTGTGTCGGGCTTCCTGAACGCACCCAGCTCGTTCGCTGAAAGGGCGTGAGTAGACGCAAATGAGGTCGCGTGGACTGTCCGGTGTCCGGTGTCCACATGTCCTCATTGCGTCCCATTGCGGCAAACCGCCGCCGATCGTATGGATATCGCACTGTCCAGGGGTCCTCAAGGTGGACCACTGTGTACTTGATTTGCTTCAGAAAAAGGCCGCGTCAATGTGCGGCCCGGACATTTCACTGCGTTGGAGGCCCTGAACGGGGCCAGAAGGGACGTGTGAGCGCCAGGCGCTCCGGTTCGATGCGTCGATGACGCGGTAGGTGATGCCCAGAATAGGCCTTTTCGTCACGCTTAGCAGCGCGAAAGCTGTCGGGAAGTGCGCCGCTTTCCAAAACTTGACTTTGCGTACCGCTCGATAGACTGAATCACGCAATCTCGGACTTTATCCGGGAGATTCAAGGGCTCGCCGTTGCAATCTCCCACTCTATGTCCGACTTCGGTAACGGCCCATTCTCAATGTCCGACTTTATCCAGGACTTTCGTGAAGCGACGGTGCCGAAGTTCGACTCGGGGTTCGACGTTGCACTCGCCTTCCCTGAAACAGACACCAAAGGAGTCGCCCTTGAAAACTGCAGTCTTCGCTATCGACGTCGGTTACGGCAATACGAAATACGCGCACCGTGCCGCGAACAACGCCGTGGCCTCCGGAATGTTTCCGTCGCTCGCGCCGCTTGCGGCGAGTCGCTCGATCGCCGGATACGGCGACAGCGTATTGACGGCCCGCAAAGTAGCCACGATCGTGATCGACCAAGTCGAGTACGAGGTCGGCCCGGACGTTTCCCTGACTGCCGCGTACGGCAACACCGGCCGCGCGCTGGCGGACGACTACATTCTCACGAACAACTACGCTGCGTTGCTCCTCGGGGCGATCCACTTTTCCGGCGTGACCCATATCGAACGCCTGGTGCTCGGCCTGCCGGTTCACAACCTGAAGAAGTACGCGGGCGCGTTGATGGAGCGGTTCACCGGCACGCTGGATTTCGGCGCTGGACGCGTGAAGATCGACAAGGTCATGGTGATCCCGCAGCCGCTCGGCTCGCTCGTCCTTGCCTCCAGCAACCGGAAAGGCGGGTTTGGCCGGGACGTTGAACATCTCGTCGTCGACGTCGGCTACTTCACGACCGACTGGGTATACGCGAGCGGCTTCGCGATGGATGACAAGCGCAGCGGTGGCATGCCGGGCGGCGCATCGCAGATCTATCAGCGCATCGCCCAGTTAATTGCACGCGACCAGGGCGACGCGGTCGAGGACATCGAGCGGATCGACAAAGCGCTGCGCGAGCAGACGCCGTTCTTCTTCTACGGGAACGACATCGATCTCGCGCCCTATCTCGAGAAAGCGCAGCCGTTGATTTCGGGCGTCGTGAAGGAAATGCAAAACAACGTCGGCCGTCTGGCGAACGTTCGATCGATCATCCTGTCCGGTGGAGGCGCGGCACTCTATGCGTCCGTCATTCGTCAAGCGTTCCCGCGAGTCGTCATCGAGGTGATTGACGCACCGTGCCTCGCGAACGTTCGGGGGTTCCTGCTGGTCGGGGAATCCAGCGTCGCTCGCGAACGCCGATAAGGAGCGGACATGAGCGACAAGATCGAGATGACCATCACGATCAACGAGCTCGTGTCGCCGCTCCTGTTCGAGCGGTTGCGCACGTGTCCGTCGGCCCGTCGCCGGGCCGCCGTCCTCAAAGCATTGGCCGAATCAGCGCTTCGTCAGGAATTGACCGGGCAGGCGCGCATCGTAACGCCTGCAGTGGCCGCGCCTCCCGTCACGCCCGCATCACCCCTGGCCACGCAAGCGCGCGCGACCGGCGCCCACGACGACGACGCGTTTCAGGTACTCAGTGTTGGCGATGGGAGCCTTGACGGCGCGGGCTTCGACGACTCGCTTCACGATCAGCTGGGGGCATGGGCGTGACAACCCATCGGCTCGTTTTTTCGTGGCTTGCTTTTTGCATAGACCTGAGAGAATTGCAGTACGAGGTAGGTGTTCAAAACGTGTGACGCGTCTTGCATCGATAGAAAAGGAGAAGAAAATGCTGGAACTGATCGGGTGGATTCGGACGGGTGAAATCGTGGACAAGCTCACGTCGCCGCTATTTCTCGCGTGCGCTGCAGCGTTCATGATCGCGGGCTACTACTGCGCGGGCGCGCTCAGATCGGCGCAACGCCAAGGTGACGAATGAGCATCATCGGCGGTCTCCCTTCCACCATCGCCAGCGGCTACAGGGCATTGCCTTTCGTTTTGCGCCGCCTCGTTCTGGTCTTGGTGTACTCGCTGGTCTTCACGGCCGGCGCTTTCATGCACAACCATGGCGCGGGCGACATCGCCAGTCTGTTTCTTCTTGTTGGCGCGATCGGCACCCTTTGGGCTGCCGGGGCGTGGCGAGTCTTCAAGGTCGTCCTCCTTCTCGTCCTGGTTATCGTGGGCGACTAAGCAAAAAAAAAAGCGACTTCCCGAGGGAAGTCGCTTGTCGTCAGGTTTAGTGCGTCCGGCTCTTCTCTTTTTCTTCAAGCCACGCCATGCAAAAATCGACCGCCGGCTGAAACGCTTCATCCCGCAGGATATAGCGATCGTCGCCTTCGAGCTGCCGGTCGATCACATCGAAGCGCGGACCTTCGGAAACGTCCGCCGCCCCCTCTGACGCCACCCTGGCCGTCACCTCGATCACTTCAAACTCATCCAGCACCAGTCGAAACGCGCCCATCATTCACCTCGTGATGTGGCCCGGCGCAATACGGCCCGGAGGGGACGTATCCCCACCGGGTAAGATAAAAATGTGCCGACGAATGCCGGCGTCGAAATCACATCGCTGCACACATTCCGCTACTGCCGGTACGCGACAGGTTCCGCCTCCGCGATTCTTCGCGTGCCAGTTGCCTGGCCCGCACGAGATCACGCTTTTGGGCCCGCCGCTGGTGCTGCAGTTTCCATACGTCGCAGAAATCCACGCCCTCGACCACTGACTTAACGATCGAGACGCGCTTGCCAAGCGCACGAATGCGATCTGCAAGAAGCTGCGCATGATGTTCGCCCGGCCTGACGCCGCGCCGTTGGTCAACCTTGTCGCGATCGGCGTAGATGATCACGTGGTCGTAATCGTCCCAGTTGATGTCGGCGCGCTCGAGGCCACCACAATTCAGCAGGCAGCGGACTTCGATGCGATTCTCGTACCGTGCGACGACCGCAAAGCCAGTCTCGGCGCCCTCCACCAGCGCCAGGGTGCGAGACCTCGTCGTGTTAAGCCGCACCGATGACCCAAAACTGCCGGCCGGCGCACTCATCTCCAACTTCGCTCGCGATTTCCCATTCTTGGTGAGAAAGGGAACCTTCTCCCCGTCGGCCGTGAGGTAGGTGCGATGGACACGCCGCGGCTTGCCGGCCTGCGACCGTGCTCGCTGAAGCATCACGGGAAACTTCCCCTGCTTTTTGCCAAAGGCGTCGACGTACTCCATCCCAGGGTGACAGCGCACGTCGCGCCCGATCCACTCGAGCCGTAGCCCGGGAATCCGCGTCGAAAGGTAGGTCCACGCGGGCGAGTCGACCGTCACCGGAGCGGCACCGTCCCACGCAGCCTGCATGTCGCGACACTTCTGCTCGTCGGTTTTTTCGGGCCGGACCGGGACAGGCTTCGCCTTGCGCACCATCGCGGGGGGAATCCCGCCGTTGTAATTGTCGGTCTCGAGCTCGTAGAAGATCTCGCGATACGGCTTGCCCGTCACCTCATGGATCAGCGTCGCCCCCATTCCACCCTTCAGGCAGCGGGCGCAATGCCAACCCCCGTTGGGGTCTCGTTCAGGCGGGAAGATCCGGAAGGTCTCCTCGCCATCGCAAAGCGGACAGGTCCACCACCGCCCTTTTCCACTCAAAAATCGGCTGTCGATGTAATGCGGAAAAACATTGGTCCAGTCGATGGCCGCGAGATCCAGCTTCTTCAGCTCTCCCATGATTCGTCCTCCGTTCGCACAACGGCGAAAACGCGTGCATCCGCCACCCATCGGATAGCAGGCACTGTTGAATCAACAAACCTTCCTACCGCCGCGAGCTCCAACGGGACGTCGAATCGACGCGACAGGCAGAGCCCCGCGCGGGACGAAAGGCAAAAACACTTCACGTTCACGGATCTCTCCAGTTGGACTGCGGGTTTTTCGATGCCTGAGACAGGCGCAGAAACGCTTGCTCAACGAAGCCGCGCGCGGGCGCGTCGGCTTGGTTCAGCAACGTCAGCGGAACAGGAAAATGCGGGAGGGAAGGAAGACGGCGTGCGATGTGCCCGAAGGCACGTCGCACGCTATAGGTGAGAAAAAACGGGAGGGAGAATCGGGATGGTGAGCCCTTGCGGGAAACCCTTCGAATCAGACCGATTTAATTAGGGTCTGATACTAAAAAGGGATGTCGTCATCCATCTCGTCGAAACCACCACCACCGCCATACGACTGCGACTGAGCCGGCGGGGGTGCCGAGTGTTGCGGACGCGCCGCAGCGTTTGCTGGCGACTGACCGGACGGCTGTCGTGAGGCCGGGGCGCTTGTATGACGACGCGTGCCCTGCTCGAACTCGTTGTCGCCACCGTGGCCACCGCCGTCACCGCGACCGCCGCCGTTGCGGCCGCCGAGCATCTGCATCTGGTCGGCGACGATCTCGGTCGAGTAACGATCCTGCCCGTCCTGGCCTTGCCATTTGCGAGTGCGGATGCGGCCTTCGACGTAGATCGAGCTGCCCTTTTTCAGGTACTCGCTCACGATCTCGGCCAATCGGCCGAAGAATGAGATGCGATGCCACTCGGTCATTTCCTTGTAGTCGCCGCTCGCCTTGTCCTTATAGCGATCGGTCGTCGCGACGCGAACGTTCGCGACCGCGTCGCCGCTGGGCAGATATCGCACTTCCGGATCGGCGCCAAGATTGCCGACGATGATCACTTTGTTAACAGATGCCACCTAGAACTCCTTCACGTGGTAATCGACCACAGCCACTTGTCCCACATGACTTGCTGGCCGTTTTTCAGAATGGGGGAGCCGTCTTCCTTGCGGAAGGCCGGCACTTTGATCTTGCGGAGGCGCTTCACAGTGACGATTTCACCGACGCGGCAACCGCACTCGTTGATCGCCTCTTTCAAGCCTTCTCCCTGCAGAACACGCTCGCCGCTACGCGTATCGAGACGCAGCGCGAAAGACGTGTAGGTGGAAGCCCTTCCGGGACGACGATTGGGAAACTCCTCTTCTCCCCAGCCGGTAATCCGGCCTTTGACGGCGGCTGATTGGCCCACGTCATCGCTGCGAGTACGATGAGTTCGAAACCTACTGGACTCGCTTGTGGACTCTGCGTGGTGCCGCTCGTCTTCGGCGTCAGTTGCCGGTTGCTGCGCATCTAACGCCCGAGGCGACCAACCGTCCGAGCCTGCAGCGGTTGAAGCGCCTCCCAAAGCAGAAGACGCCGGCACGCTTGCGCGGCGGATCGCGGTCGCTATCGCGTCCTTCAGCGAGACCGAGTGCTGATGCAGCATCGCCCAGTGCGGCGCGAGCGCCGGCAGGATCTTCGTGCCGAACATCGTGTCGCCAGGTGCGTCATCGAACGCGGGCACGAACTCGACGACACAGTCGCCCTCGTCGACGAACAGATGGATGACTCCCTCGATCGTCACGAGCGTCTCGTTGTCCGCGCCAGTGCCGACAGCTTTCGCGCTGCCGCATGCTGACGAGCGCGGTTCGACCGCCGACACCGATGCCCGAGGGCTGCCCGGGAAGGCCTGAGCGAGCACGCGCGTGAAGAACATGGCTACACCGCCCATTGCGCCTCCAGCGAAAGCTGACCGCTGCACCAGCGATTGAGTCGGTTGAAGTCATAGTTGAGCAACGGAACATCGCGGATCGCGTCCTGCATCGCGCGCGGTCGGACACGACCGAGTGCGCAGACGATCGAGTAGGGAATCGCCCCGGTCCATAGCTCCATGATCCAGCCGAGCGTCGCGTAGTAGTCGACCTTGTCGACCGGCCGGTTGCACAGCCGTTGATGCAGCATTTCGGCGCAGTCGATCAACGCCTCGGGGACGTTGTCGCTATGCCGGCTGTCGAGAGCGAAGAAGACCACGGCCTCGGCGAGCTTCTCCCGCACGTGCGGCTCCCAGCGATCGGGATCCGGCAAAGGATCGGGTTTGGGTGGAGTGATGAGAATCGGCGAATCACCGCCGAACATGTCGAGCTGCCAACCAGCAACTTGCGGTTTCATGAGCGTGCTCCGGATATCAACCGGGCACCTCATTCCCCTTACCGGGAACGTGGTTCCCGGTGGGAGATAGGACGACCATGCGAATTGCTTCGCACGGTCGGACTGGGGCGACTTACTTCGTGCCAGTTTTCAGATGGTGGGCATTCGTCTGGTTCGACGAAGCCTTGATGGGGATGACAACTGCGGATTTCGCATACTGACGTTGCGGGGCAACCGGTGCCTTCCCATCGGAATGCACAGGTGCGACGGCACTTCGGTTCGCGTGCCGCGGACTCTCGTCAGCATCGTGACGATCGGCGCTATCACGCTCGGGCTGATGCGATGCTTTCTTCGCGCCATTCTTGAAGTGGTTGTACGCAGCACCCGCCATCAACAGCGCGACGATGATCGAGTGCGCCGCGATGTAGACCGCCAAGCACAGTGCGAGGAACTTGACCGGCGATTTGAACGCGCCGCTGAAAAGGGACTTCAACATGTTTCTCTCCAGAGAAAATCGAACAAGGGAATGTCCGGACAACGCCCGGTGGTTTCGATGCTCGGAACGAGCAAGGAAATCGGCGCAAAGCGCTTTCGTCTGCGACCTCGTTGGTCAACACACGAAATCGCTCAAGGCCGATTAACTGGGAAGGCGCGGGCAAGCCGCGAAATGGCAGAGCCGGATGGCTCAGGAAGGTCGATGCGTCGGAAACGCGTGATAGAAGTAGGGTAAGCCGCACCAACGCACGGTGCACTCGGAATGCTCGCCAATCGCGTACAGCTTTGGCCGAACCGTCCGAACGCAACCGGTTGTGGGGCAAAACCGAGAATGCTCCAGAAAATCGTATAGCTTTCTCCGGAACTTGACTTCGAAAAATCGGAGACAAACTGGACGCGTCACTTCATCAACCGAGGCGCATCCCAATGTTCTGGATTCTCATCGTTGTCGCCAGTGTCTGGGCACTGGTCAAGCACTACGCGAAGGCCCATCCCCGTCGCCAATCGCCTCCCCCGGTTACCAGGAGCCAGGCATCGGGCGATGCTGGCGAGGCGCGCGTGCTCGGCGAGCTGCGCCGCGTCCTGTCGCAGCTCTGCGGCAACGACTTCTACGTCCACCCCACTGCGCTGCTGCTGCTCCACGCGCCTGGCACCGAGTTCCCGACCGCCGAAGTCGACCATCTGGTTGTCACGCCGTTTGGCATCTTCGTGATCGAGACCAAGAACTGGGCCGGCACCATTACGCCTGGCAGCAGCGCCGATACGGTCGTGTGCCACCTGCCGAGCGGCAAGCTCGAGGAACGGCGCTCGCCGATCAGCCAAAACCGGGCCAAGGTTGCCTTCCTCCGCGGCACGTTGCCCTCCGTCTGGAACGTCCAGGGCCTCGGCGTCTTCGCGAACGACAACCGCTCGCTCTCCCCCAACCTGCCGCTTGCGCTCGTCACTCTGCCCGATCTGGGCTACTGGTTGCGTACCCAACGAGATCGCCACGCGAAGTCCGGAAATCCGAACATCAACGTGCGGGCCGCGTGGAGCGTCGTGCGCCGCCTGAGCGTGGACGACCCGACCGGATCGGCGCTATCGGCTCACCGCCATAAAGTTGCCGCAGATTCATCCGTAAACATATGACCACCGGTTTACATTTTCTTACAGTCTGTAACTTCTAGTTTCAGATCGCTGACGCGCGCCATTTGGCGAAAGACACATTGTTTCGTGCAGCTTTCGCTTCTTGGCACTGAAAAGCGCCGCGTAAGCTGGTGCAGGCCGCCAGGTCTCAATTCCGTCGGACGGGGCGTCACCCGATCCGGCAATCCGCCGAACCCGTGCCAGGGAAGGCCCAACCTCTACTGGAGAGCGCTTTGTCCAAGAAGCCGCCGAAGAAGCCCGAAGACGACGAGAACTTCAACCCGACCGTTCCTGACAATGCCACGTCGGCGGACGGCGATCTCGAACTGAAAGCCACGTTCGCGCATGTGCCGGACCAGCTTGAACTCACCACCGCCGCCCGCGAGATGTTCACCGGGCTGCCGGACAGCCTGATTAGAACAATCATTCAGGAAAGTGAGGAAGTCGCCCACTCGACGCGCAAGATCCTGCAGGAGCACATGCGGATCGGTGGCAATTTCGCCCACATCCATGCATCCGTCATCGGCCATTTCGTCAGCACGCAAGGCGACAACCAGAAGGTCAGGAACCGGGCGGCCGAGCTGGTCTACTCTTTCCTCACCAAGGTGTTCCAGAAGTCGAAGTCGTCGGTCAGCCTGTACATCCGTGTCTACAACAAGTTCTCGAGCAACATCGGCGCGGTCGAAATGTTGACGTACAGCGATATGTCGCTGCTGGTGCACAACCACATCGGCGACGACATCATCGAGAAGGTGATCGAAGCGAAGCGCGATGACCCGACGCTCACGAAGAGCGAAGTCAAACAGCTCATCGCGACGCTGGAAGACCAAATCGCCGGAAAGGACAACAGCATCGAGGAGGCAACTTCGCAACTGCATGCCACCATCGGCCGGCTGGACGACGCTCAGAAGGAAATCGACCGCCTGTCGGCCGAACTCAGCAACGTTCGGCAGGAGCAATCTCGCGAGAAAGTGAGAGCCCAGGAGACGCAGGTTTCCCTCGCATCGACCGGCAAACAGGTCGCGACGCTACAACAGACGCTCGCCAACAAAGAGCGCGAGGTCGAGCAGCTCACCGCCGATATCGTCAGGCTCAAGGCGAACCCGGTGAAGACTGAAGTGCCGGTACCGACCCTGCCCGAGTCCTACACGAGCCTTCAGGAAGCGGTAAAGGACAAGCTCGCCGAACACGAGGCCATCGACCTTCAACTTCAACAAGCCAAGGCGGAATTGTCTGACCTCGAGGCACGTGCGAACGAGCAGCGCGCAGCGATCGAAGCGAGCGAGGTGCTCGAAAAGAAGATCCGCGGCCTGATCGACACCTTCAGCTCATTCGTGCAGGACTATCACAGCGCGCAGTTGCTCGCGACAGCAGACGGAAACCCGGCCCGCTTCAAGCCGCTGTTCCAGGCCTTCAGTGACCTGATCGGCAAGTTCCACGGTGAGGTGACGGCGGCCGTACGCGCCTGATTTCGCCCGGGCCACGCTTTATTGTTGTGCAGTAGAAGAGAGACTCAGAAAAATGGACAAGAAAAACTCGCGCGAGACCTACCGTTCGATCGAGCGACTGTACGTACCCAACTGGTTGGCCGAGCGCATCCAGGTGACAAACTTCGACCTCGTCGATCAGATGAGATGGCTGCTCGAAATGAATGGGGATTTCAACGACATCCTCGCCGTCGAGCGCAAAGAGATCGACCACGTCAAACATAACGAGGAGTCGTTGCGCAACCTACTGCGCACGCCGTTCCTGATGGTCGCGCCGACCCTCGAGTCGGTCGAGGACTGGCGCTGCTTCGTCGACGACACCCCCACGACCATCGCGGTCGACCAGCTGATGCGCAAGCTTCCCCCGCTGGACGCGCTCGCGAAGTTCTCTGTCGAACAGCACAACCGGGTCTTCCTTGATCTGGTCACGAGCGTCATTCACCTCAGCGTACTGGCCGCTCCGCTTCTCGGGGTTACGACCGAGGTGGTCGCCTACCTCGCGTCCGTACCGACCTACAAGCTGCGGATCGCACTCGGCCGAATGAACGGACTGCCGCTGTTTCGTTGGCGCTTCAACACGCCGACCTTCTGGTATCAGTTCACCGCCAGTGATCTGACCGACGAGATGGTGGCGCACCAGATCATGGCGACTTCGCCGATCAGGATGAACAGCGCGCCCGGCAAGGCCGGCTGGAGCGAATTGCGCTTGCCCCGCGAGAAGAACGAGACGTACGCACATGCCCTGATGGCATATGGATGCCGCGCGTCCACGGCCGCCAGCCTGTTTCGCCTGAATCAGAACGCGATGCGCCAACGGTATGTCGAAATGCATGGCACCAGCTCACCGTGCGGCAACACGCCGAACTCGCTCAACTGGTTTGTCGAGACGCCGACCAATCGCCTGCACGGCACGATCTTCACGTGGCTGTACCGCGCGGCGCTCGCTTCAGGCGCCAACGCACCGCAAGCGCTGATCGCAACCAACGACGTCTACCAGCAGATCTTCGGTGGCCAACACGCAATCTCCGTCGACCGCGGCTGCAACCTTACGCGGGCGATGGCCGCCGATAACCGGCTCACGATCGCACCGTGCCGGACCTGCCGCACGGAATACATCGTCAGCAACAACGATACCAAGATCGAAATGCACCATAGCTTCGATTGCCCCGCCTGCACGGGACAGCTTGGCGCGAAGCGACGTAGCACCAAGGCGAGGACGCGCAATGGCGAATGACGATAATTGCGCGGCGCCTCACGCCCTTCCGGACTTGCCGGCAAGCCTGATCGTGATCAACGGCGATCGCCGGCCGCAGTTCGCATGGTATGACGCCGAAACCGAGCAGTACTACTCCGAGGCCGACGGGCGCGTCATCGTCGACGTCCAAGCTGCGCTGCCGTGGGCAGCGGTCTATGTTCACTAGAGGGCACATGGACGATCTCGCCTACCTGGTCGCCGAAAGCAACGCCGCGTGGCTCGACGGCCGCGGCGATGGCCGATTCGAGCGCTACGAACGGTTCTATCAAGCGCAGCGGGAGACAAGGGCGGGGTCGTTCGAGCTCGAGCAGATCAATGAGGCTTATCCCGATTGGGTTGGAAGTCAGCCTCCGCCGGTGCTTGGAATGCTGGCCAAACCGTGGTTCGGTAAGGTGCTGGTCGCCCTCACCTGCATGTACGTCGGTGCTGCAGCCGTCCCCGCCGTGTCAATGGCAATCCCGTATAAATCAACCGCGTTGCTGGGCGTGGCGTTCATCGGCCTGCGGATATTCCACTGGAAGCGGCGCAAGTCCCGATGACGGCAGACCTTGACTCCCGCCTGATGGCGGGATTTTTTTGCCGACTCGCCATTAAGTCTGATGAAATTTAACCGTAATTTAGAATTGGCGTTTTTTTGGCTCGCCCAAGCCATTTCGAAAACTGGGCCGTCGGCCACGCGGACTTGACTTCGCGGCCACGTCGGTAGGATGGAATCAAGGGTTCGCGGTGGGCGAGCCCAACAACAATACGAGGACCAACAAATGAAGAAGATCACGACCATCAGTCTTTCCGCACTCGCAGCGGCATCGCTGCTCGCGCTCGCCGCATGCGGCGGCGGTGGCGATGGTGGCAGCACGAACACCGGCTCGACGGGCAACAATCCGAATCCGTCCAACCCCGGCACGCCGTCGACGACGGTCCCGGGCACGGTCGACAGCCCGCAATATGCGGCCGGCAGCGCGCAGCTCGCGGCGCTGAATATGCTGAATCAGTACCGCACGCAATGCGGGTTTCCCGCGCTCAAGCAAAACACCGTGCTTGACCAAGCTGCGCAGGCACATGCCAAGTACATCGGCCTCAACAACGCGGTTACGGATAGTGAGGTGTCGGGCAATGCTGGGTACACTGGCGCAACCTATGCAGATCGGGCAGTCGCCGCAGGATTTCCAGTGGGCGTGATCGGAATCGGGGCGAGCGGAGCGAACGCTGTCTTCACTACCAATTTCAACGCTACTGTTGCCGGTCAGCAGTTTGTCGACTCTCTCTTAGGGGGCGCATATCACGCCGTCGTAGCGACCTTCCCGGTTGATCTCGCGGGCTTTGGCGAATCGGAAACGCAGACCACCTCCGGATCCTACACATTTACTGAGTCGTGGCAATCGGTCAGCATGTATAGCGCCAAAGCGCAAACGCTCCAGGGTGGCCCGAAGACGTTTCCGTGCGATGGCGTAACGGGCGTTCCCTACCGTGGCATCGGCGAAGTCCCTACCCCTCCGAGCGTGTCTTCGTCCGGTTGGGGCACGCCAATCACGGTGATGGGGAACCTCACCGACGTAATCGTTTTGCAATCGGCATCGGTAACCGGATCTTCGGGAGCAGTCGCAATTCAGGTGCTGAATTCCGACTCTGATCCGAATAAACTCGTTGGCAAGTACCAAGCTGTAGCCTATCCGACTTCCCCGTTGCAGCCCAACACCACCTACAACGTGACGCTCAACGGTACAGTGAACGGGACAGCTTTCTCTCGAAGCTTCAGCTTCACGACCGGAGCGTAAGCGTATAACAAGCCTTCGGCTCCAACGAAAAAGCGCCCTCTCGGGCGCTTTCTATTTGTCGAACACTGAGCCTAGTGGTTGCATTGGCCGTTGGGTGCACCGGTCGGATTGATCCAGAAGTTATCGACGCTCCCCGTCGACCGATTCACATAGCAGAACGCTTCCCACGTGTTGCTCTGGTGGCATGCGAGCTGATACAAGTACCACGGGCCGGTCAATCCGCCATAGAAAACCACATACCGATCCGCGCTGAAGCCGCCGCCATATGGGTAGTTAGGGTTCTTGCCGGGTATGCTGGTCCAGTCCCTCCACTGGTTACTGACTCGGAACGGGGCGTTCTGCGTTATTTGCCCGTCTTGGTTATAAAAATTCGTCTTATCTGCATCGCTCATCCTATAGCCATTCGCTACGGCCGTGCAGACCTGATTTGGATCGACAACTACAGGAGGCGGCGGGGTAATTTTGGTGCATCCTGGCTGAGTCCAACTTGAGCCGGTCCAGGACGACGGCACAGAGGTGTCAAAGCCTGCCGGACACTGCGGCTGAGCCGCATAACTGCACTGTGGTTCAGACCATCGGGCCCCCTGCCAAACTGAGGAGACCACGGTCGTCCAGCCCGCGCCTGTTTGACACTGCGGCTGCGGAATCGCCCCGTTACGCAACGGAGCCGCGCACGTGGAATCCTGATAGCCCGGGGTGCAAGGGATCGGCGCGCATGCCTGCCGCATTCCGATATATGCACCGGCCTTGTCGTAGAACGGATACGACCGAAGACCGAACCCCGGCTGGCACGATCCGTCAGCAAATGCGCTGCTCGCAGCGACGGACATCAGCGCTGCCAATGCCCACTTCATCCAGCTTTTCACTTACCTCTCCCTCAATACGAACAATAAGTTTCGACGACGGCTGTACCGCTGATCCCGTTACCGTTGCCGTCGGTAATGAACACGGTCCAGGGTCCGCTGCCCGAAGCGGAAACATTAACGGTCGCCGTCGGATTTACGTAGAAGCTCACCGGACTGAAGACGATTTGCGGCGTCCCACCGGTAGCGCAATTCGGCGCCGGAACGCCCCAACCGTTCTGGACCATGAAGTACCCGTGCCGGAGCGCTGGCCCACCAATCGGTAACCAGGCGTGATCCTGACACGACAGCATCTGCCCACGACCGTCGCTGTTTTGTGCCATCGCGCCATTTGTCGGACACCACGCGCGCGGCGTTGCAACCGCACCCGGTGTGATCGTCTGCGTCACCTGCAGCTGGCCATTCACGGTGCTGTCGCCTGTCGAGATCGGCGCCGGCGCAGACCCATCCGCGTTCTGCACGACCAGCGTCCCCGGGCTTCGCACCGCGTTGCTGACCGCAACGTTCGACGCAGCAAGCGTCGGCGCGGCGATCGTTCCGGTCGCGTCGATGTTGCCGACGTTGTGCAAATCGACACCGTTGACGTCCTGGCTGCCCGTCCATTTCAGCGAACCGTCGCGCCGGATGAAAACGGCATTCCCGTCCGATGACGGGCCGTTCGTTGCCATCACGATGCCGGCCGGCGCGCCGGGAACGGGATTCGTCGCAGTCCAAGAACCATTCAGCCCCTTGATCGTCGCCGGGTTCTGACTCGTCGAGAACCCGAATCCCGTGCCAGCTGCTTGCGCGACTACCCCCGCGCCGGCCACGTCCGGAGTTCCGCGCCTCGTTACGGGCTGCGACGAATAGAAGACGTAGCTGACCTTGCACGACGTCGTGCTGGTGCCGCAGTCGTCCGGACCAACGCTCATCTGGATCATGTAGGAGCCGCCCCAGAACGGCCCGGCCGCGTAGTCCGCCTTCAGGTATTGACCAGCGCGCAGTTCGGCGAACGTCGGCGGTGTGATCGGCGTGGACTTCCCGCCAACCATCTGTGCCACCAACGTGCCGTACTTGTCCGTCACCCAGTTCGACAAAGCAGTGTTGATCGCCGCCTGGTTCTTGCCTTCGACGCTCAGCACGTCATGCCGGCGCGTCTCGACGTCACGCTGGATGGCTTGCAATGTCATGAGCCCTGCAGCGACCAGCACGACCACGACTTCAATAATGCTGAGCATCGGTCTGTCCTTAGTTGCTCTTCGTCGCGTACATCACAATGCTGGCGGTCGCGCCCGCCGATGAGCACGCCGTGTTCGCAGCGGCCGAGCTATAGGCGGTCGTCGGACTCGAGATCGTCGTGTTGTTCACCTTGACCATCGTGTACGCCGCTGAGACCGTATCGGCCGAAAGCGCACAAACTGTCGCCGGCACGGGATACGTTACGGCAACCGCGTCATTCGTTGCCGTCACCGTTGCAGGCGCTGCTGAAACGCTCCCGCCGAAGAGTCCCGTCAAGGCACCTGACGTCTTGTTCAGGCGTCGACCCGCGGTATCGAATGCTCGCCCCTGCGTAAGCGACTGCATCGTGACGGACGAGAAGTCGATCTCGCTCGCGGTCGCGTCCTGAATCCCGCTCCGGAAGTACTGCGCCTCGCTCTTGAACTGCATCGCATGAATACGGTCCATCACGTATCCCCAGCCCATGTAGACGAGAAGCGCGATCAGTGCGCCGCCCGCCATCACGCCCGCGGCCTCGACCAGCGACAGCTCCCCTTTCTGCTTGCGACGGCCCTTCCCGATGTAGGGACGCTTGCGCGGCTGCTGTTTGTTGTGTTCGTTCATGTCGTTGGCTCCTAGAAATTCTGGTTGATAGAGGTCGGCGCGCTATCGAAAGCGACAGCACCCGTTGCGAGATACGATCCCAGGCCGAATACAAGGAACGCCAGCACCGCGCCAGCGAGTAGCACGTAGTGCGTGATCTTTGCGTTTCGTCGGACCGCCTCGACGACACGCTCGAGCGACGTCTGCCCAAGATCCTTCACCGCCTCGACAAACTGGTCCCGGCCGGCCGCGTCGGTCAGAATGTCGATGGTGGTTTCCGAGAAGATCCCGGTATCGAGTGCGAGCATCGGTTGGTCGGGGTTCGCAGTCAGCCGCGCGCTCATCCGGCGCAGATGCCAACGCATCCACGGGTCAGCCGACTTGGTGAGTTTGTCGAGGGCAGCGCGCAGGGTGAGGCCCGAGTCGAACAAGCCCGCCAACGACACGATCAGCAATGCCGCACGCAGATCCCGGCGATTGCGCCACATCAGCGGCATTGCGTCGACGCGGTTCCGAAACTCGCCCGTCCAATGCTTCAGTGTCTGGAAATACCCCACAACCAACCCCACGACGACAGCGGACGTCAGCCACCAGTAGTCGGCGCAAAACGTGTCGAACGCGTAGATGAACTGGCCGAACGCCGACCACTTCTCAAGCGGCTTAACGTCCAGCGTCGCCGGCAGAATGTGCGCGCCGAACAGCACACAAAACGAATAGAGATAGACCAGCAGGAAGGCCGGATACGCCATCTGCAGCGACGTTGTCGCCGACAGCACGCGCTTCGCATGCGCCGCCATCTCGGCCAGCTCCAGCCCTCGGATCGCGGCATCGTCACGGGGCGACTGCCCCGCGAGTTCGAGCAACACGAATTCGTCGTTCGGGATAGACGGCTTGATCGCAGTCGCAAAATCATCACCGGCGCGCATACGCTGGGCGATCTTCTGGAACACCGGCCACGAGAAGCTTTTCCGCGAGCGATGGCGCACCTCGAGCGTCGTCAGCCGTTCGAGCAAGGTCTCGCTGTTGCGCAGCCCCTTCTTGGCGATATCGAGACGAGTCTCCCGGAAGAACATTTCACGCATTGCCCGGAATCGAAGCGTTGCAAGGCGCAGTCGCTCTTTCGCCGGAAGTACCACGAAGACGGAGTAGATGAGCGACTTGATCACGATGGCAACACTCCATCCGCGTCAGGGGTCACGCGATATGCGTCGAAGCTGCACATCGACTCATCGATGAATCGCGGATCGATGAGGCCGCGCGACGCCTTGTACAGCGCGTGCTCGTAGACGGTCTTGCCCGTCATGTCGGCGTCTGCGAAATCGCTCTTCCGGCTGCTGCGCCACACCTGCTCGGCGCCCCGCCAATCACGCACGGAAACACGCTCGAGGAACTCGGGCGAAGGTCGGTACAGTTCCATCGCGAGCGTCTGCCCTTTGATGCCCGCCGCTACTTTTCCAGTACGCGTGAAAAGCCCCGGCCGGCGGCAGTGCTCGCACCCGTCCTCGTCCCGGCATGCCATGCCGGACGTGTCCAGGCCGAACTTACGCTCGAGCGTCGCGATCTGCTGCGGCGACAGCACGTCGCGCGCCGGTCGCTTGCAGTGCGGGCAAAGAACCGGGATCAACTTCTGGTTGCCGACCGCATTCAGGAAACTACCGGACGCCACCTCGTCCATCGGCAGCTTGAGCCGGCCACCGACCAATCGCATCACCGCGCCGAGAATGCTGTTTCCGTGCAGCGTCGTGCGCACCGGGTGGCCGGTCAGCGCGAGCTCGGCGACCAGACCGGCAAGGACAGAGTCGCGAACTTCTCCGATCGTCAGGTCGTCGGGATCCATTCGCATCAGCGTGCGAACGACTTCGACGATCTTTCGGTTGGCGTCCTCTTCCGTTTCGTTCGGCCGGCGCTGGATCGAAATGTCCGACAGCCACGGCGCGGGAACCTCAGACGGCTCGTTGACCGCGAACTGCTTGATGCGGTCACGATTCGGCACGAGATACGACATCGCGCGCAGCAACGTCGTCTTCGCTGACCCGGTTTCGCCGGTCAGGAACGTGGCGCCGCCGGTTACCTTGCCGAGACTCTCAAGGATCTCCAGTTGGGTCGCCTCCAGGCCCATCTCGTGCGGAAGCAGCACTTTCACATGTTTGAAGTTGCCGTCCAGCAAGCGCAGCGCGACATCGAACCCGCCGACAAGCGGCGCACTCTGCCAACGGATATTGACGAGGTTCATATGCGCGACGAGCGGAATCATCGCGGACTGAGGTGCCGACGGCTGGAACGTCTCGCCAGAGTTCGTATTGCGTTGAACGAGGTCCTGATAGGTTGCCGAGAGTGCCCGGCGTACCAGCGCCTTCGGCATCTTCCGGTATGAATACATTTCTCCGTCGACACGCAAACGCAGCTCGACGTCTTCTGCGTATTCCCGGTACTCGTAGTGAACGTCTCCCGCGCCGTACGCCGTCGCCGCCTCGATCACATCCCGGAACGCGCCGATGGCCCGGGACGACTCCGGTACGTTCGACGTCGCCCGCTGCTTTTCCGATTTGTAGAGCGCCGCAATCACTTCCTCGTCAGCGACCATCTCTTCGTGCACGGAAATATCCGCGCGCGCGAGGTCCTTCAGATAGGTCGCGTACAACTGGCTTTCGTGGAAGCGCTGCGTCGACACAACGATCGAGATTCCTGCCTGCAGCTCGACCGCAATGAACTCGCGGCGTGCCGATTCGCTGACGGCCAGCGCAGCGTTTTCATCGCGCTGGCACAACACCCGTTTGAACGTCAGCGCGTCTGCATGCACCAGACGCGGCCGACCCGTCTCGATCGAAACCTCCGGCGCCTCGGTCACGACCGTGCCGATTCGGCGCACCGTCGGCGGGTCGTCGTATCCAGCCGGACGCGACGATGCGGCTTCGCGCCCATTCACTGCGTCGGCGTCCTGCGACTCGGACCGCTCGGGCACACGTGCTGCCTCATGCGCCGCGGCATCCGCCCGCGCAGCCGCCGGGCCCGCCTCGGGTTCCGACGAAACTGCCGTGTCGGCCTTCATCTCGACCGTCGAAGGCGGAATATCGGAACTCGCGGTCGTACGCATGTTGTCGGGCGTGGCACTCCTAGCATCGTGAGCCGGCGGAGCATCGGCGGCGACAGCACGCGGCGACGCAACGTCCTCCTCGAACACCGACACGTCTTCGATTTCATCCTGCGCGCGACGCAGCATCATGCCCATCGTCATCGGTTGACCGTGATTGGCCTGCCGCGGGTTCACCGGTTTGCTCGTCGTCTTGAAACGCGGCTCGCGCGGGCGATCGACTTCAACGGCTGATTCGCCGCCGTCCACCGGCTCTCGACCGACGATCGGCATCGCACTCGACGAGCTATCGGTAAAGCCCGCTTTGAATGCCTTGAGCCGGCCGAACAAACCGCGCTTCTCCGGCTCCTGCGACTCCATCTCCGCAAAGAGGCTCATTGCGTGCCTCCGAGCGGGATACCCGGCAACGGTGCGCCGGCTGGCAACGGCGAACCCAGATCCACGAGCGAACGAACGGCGTTCGTCGCCGGCGACTGGAGCGGCGCGGCGCCGCGAATCGGCTCTTTCCACGTCCGCTTGCCTTCGGCCACCGTGACCGCGTAGCCGTCGACGCTCTTGACGCTCCAGCCGTTGAGCAACGTTGCACCGACCCGCGCCGGGTAGATCGCATCGCGGAACGAGTACAGGACATGGGCTCCGGTTTCGTCGTTGAACGCACCGAGGAACGAAACCGGCTCGGCATGCGCACGCGGCGGGCGGAGCGGTTTCTCTACCGGTTTCGGCTGAGCGTCGCCTGTCACTCCGCTCGCGACGATGCCCGGCTGCGGCTGCGACATGGCACCGGGCGGCAACATACCAACGCCGGGCGCACCCCCACCCAGTTGGCGGGCAAGATTCGCGCGCGCCAGTTGGTCAATGTCGTCGATCGACAGGCTGGCGCCAACGGGTCCGGCATGAGCGGACGCGGCAATCCCAACGCCCGCCGCGATGAGTGCGTGCTTAATCGAAAACATAGTATTTACCCTTCGCGGTGAAGTGAACGCCATACGACGATTCGCCCGTTTCCCTGTTGGGGGTCGCTGTCGCACCTTCATTAAGACGCAGGTCGACCGTCAGCGATTCGATCGTCATGTTCGGCGGCAGCTTGGCGAGCAGCGGTGATTGCCAGCGAAAACCTTCGATCGTCCAGCCGCCCTGTTTGAGCAACGGCCCGATCCGCCCTCCTCCAACGGCACCAGGCGCCGCAATCAGAGACCGCGGTTCATCGAGCGTGACGACGTAGCCATAGGCGCGAAGCTCCAGGGTCTTGGACGACATGCGTTGCGGTGGCGTCTGGAGCATGTCGATGAACGCCTGCAAAGCGGGCCAACTCTTCGACTCACTCTCCTTCAGGGACGCGACCTTCGGAACAGCCGGACCTCGCCACTCGAGCGAAAGGCCGTCACGCGCGAACGTCACCGGACGCATGTCCGCAGTCGCTGCCTGTGCGAACCCAGCGAAGGTCCCCCCATTCCGGCGGAACTTCATCGTGCAGAACCCGGACGACGGACAGGTCGCCTCCTGGAACAGCCACCCCTTGATGACCGATTCCTTACCACCAACAGCCGCGAGCAACGCAGGCGCGAGTTCGGATGCTCGCGGTTGCACGCGCGCGAACGCCTCTTGAACCGCCGTCGCGTACCGTTCGGCGAAAGTTGGAGCACGGGGAGGCGGCGGAGGCGGAGACAGCACATCCATCAGCTTGGGAACGCCGAACAACCCGCCGACCACGATCGCGATGACCGGAACGAGGGTCGGCACGGACATCGGAAGCTTCGTGACGCGACCGACCTTGCCGTTCGCGAGCAGCTCGCTCGCCTGGAACGGCTCATCAACGTCGCCGATCCGATCGCCCGTACCGAGCGTGTCGAGCTTCAGATTGCCTCTCAGGCATTCCTGCTCGATCTCCAAACGCCGCGATTGCGCCGCCTCGGGGGACAGCACTTCGTCGTTTCGCACCGCGCCGCGCACCACGAAGATCAGGTAGATGCGTGCGCCGTCCTGCAGCAGGACCAGCGCCGCGGCGCGGCTCTTGATGCGCTCATGGAGGGCTACGCGCGCCGCACCCGAGTACAGGCGAGAACCTTTCACGTCGGGGGTATCCGGCATCGCAAAGCCGCCGATCAGGTCGGTACCAACTTTGAACTCGACGTAGTGCGTCGCGCCGAAGGCATCCGCATAGCGCCGGCGTTCGGCCTTTCCGCCCTTTACCGGGTAGGCCCGCCAGTCGATGCCGAACACAAGGCGTGCGCGCTTGTCGGTCGGCAGGGGTTCCGTGATGTGCATCATGATCACATCGACGGGACGACCGTCGCCTTCAGCATGATGATCTGGAACGTCTTCGCCTTGTTCCAGCTACCCGTGATGCCTGCGATGCCGGTATTCGTCGTGCTGTCGGCCTGATCCGTGATCGCGCCATACAGGACGATGGTCTGACCGTCCGACAGTGCAATCGTCTGGTCGTCCTTCGTGCCAACCGTATGTGCGAGCTGGATCTGCTGCTGAGTCTGACCAGACCCAGCGCCCGCGCTCGTAAACGGACCGTTGAGTTTCGAGCTGTCCGCCCAGTACGCGAGGACGATCTGGTTGTGATCGTTGACCGCGGGCAGGACGTTCACGAAATCGCCCGTGGTGATGGTGCCCGGCGTCAGACCCGGCACACCGCCGGACGTCGCCGTCAGCGAGCCGGACGACGGCGTGGTCGATCGCAGGTAGTCGTCGCTCTTGAACGACGCAACCGAGACCGGCAGGCCGTTGAGCGTCATCTTGGTCATCGTGTTGTCCTGCACCGTTCGACCGTACTGGTTCAACGCATTCACGACCGCATTGGTTCCAGAGAACGGCGCGTCCGGGCGCAACACGGAGACACCGACCGAGCCGCCACCCGTGGCAAGCGACGTCGGTGAGGAGAAGCTGATCGCGTAGCGCGCGAGGCCGGCATGCATCGCATTGAAGACAACGTCCGCGTTCATGCCCGCCTGGCTGCCTCGGTTCAACGCGATCTGGATCGTGCGGACCGTGATGGCCACCTGACGCGTCGAGATCGCGTTTTCGTGCTTCAGCAGCTTCCCG
This sequence comes from Burkholderia sp. 22088, assembly GCF_052045915.1. Lineage (NCBI taxonomy): Bacteria > Pseudomonadati > Pseudomonadota > Betaproteobacteria > Burkholderiales > Burkholderiaceae > Burkholderia > Burkholderia sp. 22088. Next base: position 77,703 of record NZ_JBQEPY010000014.1, on the reverse strand, counting down.
ATGTTGTCGGCCGCTTCCTTGGTGTCGTACACCATCACGAGTCGGCTCTGCGGGTTCACGCTCACCCTGCCCATGGGCGATTTGAGCTTCTCAATTTCGGCCGTGATCGCGGCGATCTGATCGAAGTCGCCTTCGCGCCCCGTCGATGTCTGCGCCGAGAACGAACCCGTGTTGCCGCCGGAGCTACCGCCACCGCCGCTACCCGACTGATTGCCGGTCGACGTGTCCATGCCCTTGCTCATCGTCGATTTGATCGACACCTTGCCGGGGATCGCGGCGATCTGGTACATGCGCGTGACGAACCGACTCACGTTGATCGTGCTGCCATCGAACGACCAGTCGAGACCCAGGTCGGTCGTCATGTTCTTCATGTACGTACCGGACCGGCCCGTGAATGCCTGGCGGTAGACCGGCTCTTCGGTTCTCGCGGTATTGTTCTGCCCCTTCGACTCCGTTTGGCCCGGCACCAGCGAGTCGCGTGGCACGAATACGTCCGGGCTCAGATGCACCGGGTAGCCCGTCGCGGTCGAAATCAACGTCGCGATCTGCTTGATGCCGAGGTTCGCGGGAAGCGTGACCGTCTTGTCGCGGAATACGGCCGGCAGCGTCGCTTCGTACGCGAGCGGCACCAGCCGGTCACCCAGAAACGCGGTCGGCACGTCCTCGACGAGCGCCATCGGCGCGGGCCCCTTCCCAAGCGCGTCCGAGATGGTACGGTGTGCAGCGTCGTAGCTGTCGTTGACGTCCTGCTGCGTCACGGCGCAGCCTGCGGCCATCAGCGCAGCTGCGATCGCGACAGCGGATTTCAAAAGGTGAACACGCATGGTTCTCAGTCCTGGCAGTTGCCCGCGCGTGCGATCACGCGGATGACGTTGTTCGAGTGGCGGCACGCGCGCGTCGGCGTGCGCATGTGATTGGTCGCCTTCATCACCTGCTGCAGGACGGAGGTGAAGTCGCCCGTGAAGGACGCGTTGAACTCGAGCGGCAGGTCGTCGTCAATCTTCCAGGCGAGCTGCCAGCCCTGCTGCTGCAGCCAGCGGTCGAGCGCATCGCGCAGATTCACGTCTGCCGGCGTCACTGAGAACGTCAGCGTGCCGCTCGCGGCCGGCGCACCCGCGCCCGGCAACACGACAGCGGCGACGTCGGTAGACGGGGCCGCTGCCATGCTCGTCGGCGCGGAGATCGGTGCTGGCTGCAGCTGTGACTGCCTCGAATTCTCTACAGCAGCCGGTTGCGTCTTCGGCGCAGAGGCGAGCACCTGCCAGCCGTCCGCATCGATGGACTTCGCGGCGGGATCGGCCGCAGCGTGGGCCGCGATATGCAACACGGCCAGCCCCGCCGCAACAAGCGCGCGCATCCGCGCCAGATTCGAATGTGTCTTCTGCATGGTTACCGGCCCTGTTGCATAAAGCGGCGATAGATCGCGCTGGCGTAGACGAGCTGCTTGGATGGCGTAACCGCGTTGTAGGCACCGACCGCCTTCCAGTTCGGGCCGAAGCGGCGGACGTTCGACGCGAGGATCCACGCGCCGACGTAGGCACTGACGCAGCCGTTGAAGAGATGCTCACGACGGATGCCGTAGCGCGCCAACGTGGGTAGCCAGGACGTGTTGATCTGCATGAGCCCGATGTCCTCGCTGCCGTTCGTGTTCCGATTCACCGCATTGGCCCGCATGCCCGATTCGTGCTGCGCGATCACACGCAGCAGCCGCGGATTGACACGGTGAAATGCGGCCGCGTCATCAAGGCAATCTGCGCGAGCGGGCAGCACGGCGAACGCCATCATCGCGGCAACGATCGATACGATGTGCTTCACGACGTTGGCCCTCCGCTCGCCTGCAGCGTTGCGTCCGGCGTTTCGCGATAGACGACTTCCTTACGGCGCTTGACGTGAATCGTGTTGCCGTCTGCGGTCACGGTGAACAGATCGGAGGTGCCCTCAAACATGAAGTAGCGGCCCTTCTGCTCGCCGATACCCAGGTTTCGCGCATCCGTCACGCCGACCCGCACAACCGATTCTGCGAACTTGAAGTACGTCCGGCCCTCCCGGTCGAACACGGCTTCGAGCTTCGCCGGGTTCGGTTGATCGAAGTCGTAGACCGTCTTCGCGTCCCGCGTCACCTCGACGCGGTTTGTCGCATCGGACACAATGAAACGTTCGGCGCGGTCGATCGTCATCACGCTCTTGGCCTCGTCCCAGCTGGTACGCAACGTCTTCCCGTCCGGTGTCTTGAACGTGACGGCCTTCGCCGGTTTCGCCGTGAAGCGGATCTGCATATGCGTGTCGTCGCCATCCCGGATCGCCTGAGCGCCAAAGCGTTCAGCCAGTTGCGACACCGGCGGCGGTTCTGCCGTGACTCGCGCGACGACGCGATTCAGGCCGGCTTCGTCGGCATCGGGGCCGGCCGACGCATAGTTCAACGCCGCTGACTTCGGCGGGTCGCGATGCAGCCGCACGTGCCGCGCGCCGAAATCGACATCTGCGTACAGCCCGGTTTGCGTCATCAAGCGATCGAGCGCCTGCATCCAGTTCTCGCCGTCGCGCGTCGCGAACAGCTCCGAGGTCGTCAGGTCAACGTCCTTCTGCGCGGAACCCGTCCAGCCCTGCGGGACGAGCGACTTGACCACGTTGCCAATCGGCATCGACGCATGAAGCGCGCGGACCGGAGCGAGCGCCGAGCGCGTGCCGATCAACACCAATCGGTTCGTGAAGCCATCGAATCCGGCTGGTTGATCGTCCTTCATCGCAGCCAGTGCGCCGGTGCCGCCGATGAAGGTGTTCGCCTTCTTCCAGCGGGCTGTGGCCGAATGGGCACCGACCTTGTACGTGATCGACGCCGGCGTGCCTTCCACGACGACGTACGGGCCTTCGGTATGCCCCCCTTCGGCGACGATGACCTGGCCCGCCCGCGGCTGGATATAGGTTTTTGCCCCGTCGTTGAAGATCAGTGCCGGCCGCTCGGAGATGCCGCCGAGGATGTCGTAGTCGAAATCGAACGGGTCCGTGTTCGCCGCCGATGCGGCCACACACACAATCGCCGACGCGACGCACGCGAGAATCTTGGTCGTGTGCTTCACAGGCCTGCCTCGATCAGGGAAAGGTGTCGAACGAACCGGGCAAGGTACGAGCGACCGGGATTGGGATTCGCGCTGTGGTAATAGGCAACCGCCTTCGCCACCGAGTCAGTTCGCGCAAAGTTCTCGGTCAGAATCGCCTCGGCGACCGCGACGTTGGTCGCTGGCGCGAGCGCGTCCCATGCCGAGGCGAAGCGCTTGCCGTGGTAGCACCAGTTCACCTGCATGAGGCCGACGTCGAAGTCGCATCGCTCGCGCGCGAGCAGCGTCTCGATCGCCTTGTAGGCGTCTTCGCGCGACTTGAAGAAGAAGCCCTGCCCTGCAACGTTCAGGGTCCATGGCCAAGCACGGCCGCGGTAGTTCGATTCATTCAGCGCGATGCCCGCGAGGATCTTGGGATCGACGTTGGTGTGCAGCAGCTCGAATGGGACGACCGCACGCGAGCACGCCCATCCACCTCGCCGCTCCGCAAGGGCTGCCTGCGCACCGTCATCCAGCACGGGTGGCTGGAGCCAGCCGCGGTCGATGAAAAGGTCGTCCAGTGCGACATCGCGGCCGTCGATCGAGACCGTGAGGCCCGCTTCGCTCGAGCTGCGCACGGGCTGGCCGATCAACGGCGATGCCCATTCGACGAACGCGTCGAGTCCGCAGTAATAGACCGGCTTGCCCGGCAGCATTGCCACGCGGCGCACCGCGCCATCCTGAATGACGACGCTCACCGGGCTGATCACCTGCGCGATCACCGCCGAATGCGCGGCTGCGCTCGCCAATGCCACTACGGCCGCGAAGGCTATGCGTTTGATCATCGGGGCTCCCGGTACGGCTCGAGCACCATGTCGCGATTGATCTTCATCATGAAGTGCCGTTTGCCGGGCTTCGACGAGATCGTCGGCGGGATGTTCTTGTACCGATCGAGCACCGACTGGGCGGTTTGCGCCGCGATCTGACCGCCCGTGCTGCCCACCGTGGTGACGCCAAGCGGGCCAGTCGTCGTGCTCTGGTCGCTGTTGGAGAATGCTTTAACCAGGATGGCCGTCAGGAACGAGGTCGAGTAAATCTTGATGAAGTGGTTGTTCACGTCACCACTGAAGCCGGCCGTGCCATCGCCGTCTGCACCTTGTGCGCCGTACAGCGGCACGTGCTTGCCGTTCGGCAGCCGCATCTCCGCGCCGGCGACGAGAATCGACTCCTGCCCCGGCTGAATGTCCGAGCTATAGGGCGCAACGATCGTGGTGCCCCACGGGATCACCAGGCAACGCCCGTCGCCATTGTTCGCATACACATCGCTTTCGACGATCAGCGACGCAGTGCCAGGACGATCGGAGTTGAGCGCCTCGTTCGAGAGAACCGGAATCTTCGCTGGCGGTGACAGCGTGCAGCCTCGCGACTGGCCGACAAATCCGGTTTGCGCGAAATCCTTGTCGCCTTCGCTCAGCTGCGCGACGTCGTGCATGAACGCGTTGTCGCGCTGCTGCGTCGTCATCGGTCCCGCAGCTTGCCCGCCGCGCGAAGCCAGAGCAGCCTGCGCCGTCGCTTCCTTCATCGCAGCATCCTGGGCCGCTGCCTGCTGGAGCAGCATCTGTTGCGGCGAAATGATGCCGTTCGGCAGTTGCGGCTGCTGCGGCTGCCCTTCCTTGACCTTGACGCCCGCGCGGAAGATCGGAGAGACGTAGATACTGTCCTGGTCGTTCGCAGCCTTCAGCTCCGCGGTACTCGCGCTCGGCAAAACGGCGTCGGCCGAGAGCGTCGGCTTCTTCGCGTTCGCGGCTGCAGCCGCGCTAGCTGCGGCTGCGGCTTCCGCAGCGCGCCGACGTGCTTCGGCCTGTTGCTGCTCGATGATCTTGTCGACGTCAGCTTTGTCGGCGTTGCTCTTGTCAACCGCTTCGGCCGCTCGTTCGCGCTTCGCTTTCAGTGCTTCTGCCTCTGCCTTATTCGCTTCGACGGTCTGCGTGTAGAAGCCGAGCGAGCCGATGCCGAGGGCCGCAATCGCGCCGATCGCAATCATGACGTTGCGGGGCACCTTGCCCTTGAACAAGGCTTTCTCTTCCGGACTGGTCCGATCGATCTGCTTTGCCATACGCCCTCAGAACCCAAACAGGCCGCGACGGCCGCGCGTGATCGTCACTTCCTCGCCCGGTCGCGTGAGCTTCACTTCGTCAGCCAGTCGCTGAATGACGATGTACGGCCCACGGCGGATGAAGTTCGGGCTAACAATGTCGCCACCGTCGTTGATGGTCGGCACGGCGAACGGGGTACGCGGCGGCATCCGGATCCAGATGAACGTGCCATCGTCGAAGACCGTCTCGGGCTTGAGCGAGCTCGTTCCAGAAACTGTGTATTCGAAGTTCAGCTTGTCCGGCGGCACGCCGATCGGCCCGGAATCCGTTTGACCAGCATGGTCAGCATCACGATCGTCGCCCGCGGCATTCGCGCGCGTGCGCACTTTCGCCATCAGCGAGTTCGGGTAGTTGAAGCGGACGTTCTGATAGAACAGGCCGCCGAGCGGTGACGAGACGAGCGTCAGCTCGTACTCGCGCTTGTTCGTGCTCAGATGCAGGGTGTTGACGAGGCCGGGCTTTGTCGGCTTGACGTACACGTGGTTTGCGCCGTCCGTATCGATGACCCACTGGACCGAGTCGCCCATCGCCGGCTCGCTGATCAGGCTCTCACCGCGCTCCAGCTCGATCGTCGTGAGCTTGAGTGGGGCCGTCATCACGCGGTAGATCTGGTCGCGGCTGTACGGAAAGACAGCCATGCGCGCATCGCCGGGCATGGTGATGGGATCGGCGCCGGAGTTGTATGGATTCACCGGGCTCATCGCGTCGCCGATGATGCTGCCGACATCGAACCCGGGAATCGGCGACACAGGGTTCGCCGCACTCTTTGCAGCGAACGCATTGACCGACGCTGCGATCAACGCGAGCGCGCCCCAGCTGAGAAGGGAACGTGTTCGTTTCATGCGCCGGTTTTCTGGAGGGTGAAGAACGGGTAATAGAGCCCGTACGGATTCGTGCCCAGCACGTCCTCCGCGGTCGGGGGGATGATCTGGTAACGCATCGTCAATGCAAACCGGACGTCGACAGGCTTGTCTGTCGGCGATTGACGCGTCGAGGTCGTGAATTCGACGACGACGGTCGAATCCTCCAGCAGCGAGACGTTGGTGACCTTCGGTTCACGGACCAGCTTCGGATTGGTCGTGATCTGGTCGAACGGTTTGTCGTCGCTGATCCACGACGCGAACTGATTCTTCGCGTTGCCGACCATCTTGGCTTTGACGGCGTTGATGTTCTTGGCGAGGCGCGAGGTTCGAATGTCGTCGGTGAGAACCGGCTCGATCGTGAACCAGTGCTCGACGTCCTGTTTGATTGCCGTGCGCTTCGCCTGATCGTCGGGGTTGTACGCGGCCAGTTGCTTGACCAACGGATTCCCGCCGGCATCCGACGAGACACCATAGGCGCGCACAACCGACGGCGGCGGTTGCCGGGTGTACACCGCGCCACCTGCGATGATCGCGAGGATGAAGCAAAAGGTCTTCCAGTGATTGGCTTCGATGCGCAGACGCGTCCCCTGGTCGAAGATGATCTTTTCGGGATCGTCGTTCGAGTAGTGGCCGGGCGCCGGCGACAGGGCGACCTGCTTCTTGCTACGGGGAAAGAGTCGAGGGAATCGCATCACGGGGTTCCAATTGGTACGGATCAATTGGAACAGCCGAGGCGACAACGGCTCGTGGGAAAAGAGCCGTCATTTCAGCGACCTTTTCGCGACGGCTAGGATTGCCGGCCACGGGCGCCAAGCCGCGCAACCGGTTGCGGGGCATACGGCAAAAAGCCCTATGAAAATCGCGAGCTTTTCGGTCTTGCGTTTACTACTACGTCGATAGAATCAGTGCACTGTCGTTGCACGCGTTGCACACCTCACTATGGGGCCGATGAAACGGCGGTCATTCGCAAATCATTGTTTTCGCACGATTCTTGACCCAGTCCTCGCTCGAGGAATCCCGGGGCCGCCCCTCAACCGGTTGAGAGGCATTTTTCAGAAACAACAACAATTGACGATCAACGATCGTCCGCTCCCATGACCCTTTCCAATTCGTGTAATAGTTCGGCCGCTGACAAAACAGCCATCCTGAGAGGTCGCTCAGCCGCGATCGCGCGACATGACGATCTTCGCGGGGCGAGCTCTCCCCCCGTAGTACTGGGCAATTTCTATCGGGAGCAGTTGGATCAGCAGCTTTGGCCGAGTCAAGCAACGCTCGCTGCGGACTTCAACGTGTCGAAGGCCATGGTCACACGGTCTATCCAAGCCTCCCTACTTCCTCCCGAAGTGATCTCCTCTTTCGGCGGGCCATGCCAAATCTCATACCGGACAGCAGAAATCGCTACGAAATTGATCCGTGAAGTTGGTAAGGATATTGTCACGCGCAGGGCCCTAACCGTGCCCGCCAACTTTGCTCCATCGAAAGTGATATCGATCCTGTCTACGGGCAAAGTTCAAGCCGAAGACGGTGTCGAACTTCGATTGTCGCTAGGTCCGAACGGTAGGCATCTCAGAATCGATGCGCGTCATATCGACCTCGTGGTTCCCCATATTCCTCTACTGCAGGATCTGTTGAACACTCTCCTTCCGTCGGTCCTTCCGCGAAGACGCTGACGACGCTTTGCGGGTGGGTGACAGATTCCGACCTCGAAGCACTTGCCATACGATCGGTGACATTATCCGACCCAGTACTTTCGGCAAACTGCCGGAACGAGAGAAGCCACGAGAGCATATGGTGACGGTTTCCGACCCAACGGCTGTCGAGGGGTGACATTTCCCGACCCGAGGCAACCGTCGTCAAAGGTGACAAATTCCGACCTGCTGACTTACCACGAACAGTGACAAATTCCGACCTTCCGACGCGCGGGTCGCGAAAGTGACGTTTTCCGACCCGGTGGGCTACACCGAAAGGTGACACGATCCGACTTGCGGGCGACGTCAATGGTGACAAATTCCGACCCGTTTTGATGTTTTGAGAAGTGACATATTCCGACCTTAGACCGCCGCTCTGTTCCCCTCTCGGACGCTGGGCTTCGGGCCAAAAGTGACGTTTTCCGACCCAAGATCGCATCCGTTCTATGACTTTTTCCGACCCGCGAGATAGCTTCTCTGACGACGAACCGCCCCACGTTATAGGAGTGACTGTCTTAGCTTGCAGTAAAGGTGACGTTTTCCGACCCGGCACCCAAGCTAAGGGTTTGCACAGGGGCTTGCTCGGTTGAAGGTGAGTGAGTACTTAGTAGCTTTCGGCCATTGAGGTCGGAAAGCGTCACCTTTAGCGCTGGCAAACATGTGCTTGCGACCAATCAAGAGTGGTTCGGGGGCGCGACAGGCGCATTGGGGTCGGAAATTGTCACTTTTCAGATGTCCGGCGAACGCCGGAGGTCGGTGTAGGGGTGGATTTTGTTGTATAGAAGCAACTTTCTAACGGTGCTCTTTGTAAGACAGTTTGTAGAACCGTTTGTAAAACCTTTTGTAAACGCTGTGCCCTGCCTCGCACAGGCTTGTCAGTTAAGGCTTTGCCGGGTGTCACAGTAATGAAACTGTGACGTTTGCCGACCTAGAGGTGACGCAATCCGACCCTAAGTAGACACAATCCGGGCCGGCAGTGACAAATTTCGACCGTTATCCACAACGGTGACTTGCAGCCTGGCCATGTCACCTTATAATTGTGACACTCACCGCTGAAGGTCACCTTTGTGAACAAAAAGGCAAAAAACCAGTCCGAGCCCGCTCAGGTCGAGATCGTTGAGATCGAGCCTCTCAAGATCGAGCCGTTGGACGAACCGCCTCTGGACGGTGACGGCCGAGTGCGGGGCACTGTTGCCATGAGTCGCGCGCTGGTCAATGCGCAGCAAGGGCTGACCCTCAACGAGAAGCGAGTCATGATGGCGGCGCTGCGATGCATAGACAGCAAGAAGTCACCATACTTGCATGGTAAGGGTAACGGCTATGTGAGTGTTCGTGTACGAGCCGACGAGTTCGCCGCCCTTGCAGCACTTGCTCCGCGGTCGGGTGAGAAGCAGGCAACCGCTGCGTATGAGGGACTGAAGGAAGGCTGTGCGAGCCTTCAAAAGCGCCAACTGACGTATATGGATGGCCCGAGGAAGGTAGTACTGAATTGGGTGTGGAAGGCGGTTTACCACGAACGAGAAGGATGGGCAGAGGTTTCCTTCTCTCCGGATTTAACGCCCCATATCTTCATGTTGCAGCGGCGGTTCGTCTCGTATCAACTTGAGTTTGCCCGAGGGCTACAGTCACTTTACTCGTGGCGGCTCCTCGAACTATTGATGCGCGAGCGGGATCGAGGCCGGCTCCTGATAACGTTGGAAGATTTCCGGCATGTGCTTGAAATTCCTGCGACGTACCGCTTTGCCGACATCAAGCGTCGGGTAATTGAAACCGCCGTGAACGAGCTGAACGCAAAGGCAGACCTTGTGATTTCCTGGACACCGGTGAAGCTTGGTCGCGCTGTGAATTCGCTCGATTTCAAGTTTATCCAGAATCCGCAAAGCCGCCTGGCGCTGGACGGTGAGTTGCCCTTTGAAGAATCCAGTGCGGCGGCAACTGCCGGAAGCTGAAGCGCGACCGTCCCGCAGTAGTTCCGTCGCGCTACATTGCTTTGGGGGACGGCACGGAGTGAATGCCAGCTAAGCTGCGGTGCCTAGCCGGCAGACATACCTAGGTATCGCACGTCCCTACTTCAGTTGATGACCGTCTTCGGCAAGGAGCTTTTTGAAGGCGGCAACGTATGCCTCGGCTTTTTCGGCCGAGCCTAGAGCGAGGTCCAGACGGACCTTCCCATCGCCCCACTCCTTGATCGCACCGATCTCGGCCCCGTCAACAGTGGACACCTTGTACTGTCGCGAAAGGGACTTACGTGGGGCTCGGCCATTCTCGAGACTTTCGCGGATAGCCTTCACCTTCTGGAACGGCAATTCCTCGTCACGAATGCGCTCCGCGAATGCCAAGGTGCGCTTCTCGTCCGATGCCTTTAGGAACAGGGTGAGTTCGTAGCTAGTCGATAGGCCAAATTGTTTGGGATGCGAACCGATTACGTCCAGGACGGATTGCGGCAGATCCAGGAGCGCGAGGATTTTGCTGACCTTGGATTTGCCCTCCTCCACCAAGACTGCCAGTTCGTCATTCGATTTTGCATGACCTTGATCGAGAAGCTTCTTGTACCCGAGTGCGACGTCCAAAATGGTTTCCTGCTCGCGCTCGTTGTTTGCGGCTCGCGCAAGGCGGTAGAAATCGATCGGATCCAGGCCTTCGAGAAGCTTCACATCCAGCGTCTCGGAGCGATTCCTGAGCGCGCCAAGCTTTCGGAACTGGCCGTCGATCAAGATTGCGCGATCCGGAAAGTCGGGGTGGCGTCCGGCGAGCACAGGGACGAGTTGGCCATCTCGCGCCATTGAGGCTGCGCGTGCGGCGATGAGCTCTTCTTTGTAGATCGTGCGACTGTTAAGCGGGTTGTCGTCGATATGACTTATTGGCATCGTTATGTACCGCGCCTGCACCTTCCCCGCTTGTTCCAGGCTTGCCAAATACGCTTCTGCAGACGATCTTGTCGGGGCAGCGACGTTCTCCGTGGGCTGATCCAACAGGCTGCTTCGACCGCTCAATGCCTCATCCACTCGGTCGAACCTCGAAGGTGTCGCCGTCTCTCGCATTGTTTTGTCCCGCTTTACGCCGGCATTAATCGCAGCAGAGAAGTCCTTTTTGCTCATGCTTGCACCTCAAGAACTTCGAGAATTTCGTCAACAAGATCATTCAGTTCTTTGTGGGCCGCTTTGGCCGAGCGGAGTTGAAGGACTGTAGCCCCAGATACCTCAGCTTCCTTGTATGCGGTCCGGAAGCCGAGCTTCGTTTTAAGCATGGGAAGCTCATCGTCTCCAGCTGCAGCTTCAAAGATCTGCTTCACGATCGTGACGTTCTGGTTCATGTTCGCGAAAGAACGGAGCTTAAGATCCGGGTTGCGGATCTGGGCCTCCATCCCCAGTTTTTTTGCCTCCTGAACCGCCCAGAGATTGCCGCCCGATGCTGCGATGGGAATCAGTCCCAGATCGGAAATGAGGAGGGCAACCGAAGGCGCTGCCGATTTAATGGCGGGCGGACAGTCTATGACGATAAAATCATAGTCATTCACGTATTTTGCAATCTCCCGATCCGGCCGGGGACTTAGCGCTAGGTTCGAGATAGCCGCCGGGTACGGTCGATCGTCCGGCGCCGCGCCGACTGACAGTGTTGCGGTGCCCTGCTCATCCAAGTCGACGAGCATGGTCCGGTGGCCTCGCAGGCCCAAGGCGCCTGCGATATTGGTCGAGGTCGTCGTTTTTCCCGACCCTCCCTTCTGATTGAAGACGGCAATAATTTTTGCGGCCATGCGTTCTCCTCATGCAACTAGTGCTCGGACAGGACCAGTTTCTACGTAGAAACTGCGCGCCAAACGGCTGCCGGGAATATTAGGACGACATCAGGAAAATATCAAGAAAAACGACGTGATTTCGAGAGGTTCTAGAATCGCAGCAACGACTCAGCTGAAACTATAGTTTGGTGTGCGCCGCCCCGGAGCAGTTTCTACGTAGAAACTTAGGGTGTGGCCAGCGGCGTCTTTGGTGGCCTGACTTTGTGGTGGAGGAATCTGCGAATTGAACGTAAACGGGCAGTCGCTGGCGTCCAATATTTTGAGTCGCGTGCAGTTTCTCACCCATTGTGCTGCCTCCCTTCGGGCAGTTTCTACGTAGAAACTGCGATCGCGTACTGCGGGCGCACGCAACGTTTTGCGGCGGGGAAGCCTATGCGAGGCGCGTCGGAGAGGACTTTTCGGACCGATGGGAGGGATTCAGTTACTAAAAACCGGCTGAGATAAGCGATTACAGACCGCAACCCATCCATCGCTCGCATATTGACCGCGCGGAATGCTCGCGGCCCAAGTTTCTACGTTGAAACTACGGGCAATGCCTTTGGTGCGGTACCAGGGGCAATTGCTATCTGGCGCTGGCCCTTCGAGTTTCTACGTTGAAACTGTCACGAGCTTGCACGACGGAAGCGACAACGAACTGCTTTGCCAGCGGAAGGAATTGTGCGGATTGCAAGTGATACGTCGTCGTTTGGGATCATGTGCAAAGTTTTTGGTTTTCCTTATATACTGATTTTCTGCCGCGCACCCGTAGATGGCCGCGGCGTACTCTCGATCGCAATGTGCGGGATTATCTGGGAGATCGGTGGCCTGTAAGGGCGGAAGTCGGAGATAATCTGGTAGTTCGACAATTCACACGGAGCTAACTCCAACTTAATCTTGGAGAAGTCGACGGTGGGACGTCATCGCTCCCGATGCTGGTGTTTCGTCAATCACCTTCAGAGTGGCAGCCAGATCAGTAATATTGGCGTCGCAGCTTCTTCCAATTCTGGGCGACTCCCCATCAAGCGACTTTGATAACCCGAGCTGCACTAAGCTCCAGCTAGTCTAAGGAAGGTCTCAGCCTCTCGGTATTGGCGTCCAAGCTCCGCAGTCGCATAGATCGATGTGGTGTCGAGCGAATCGTGACCGGCGAAATTCCGCGCACTTTCAAGACTCATGCCATTGGCCAGCGCGTGAGACACGAAAGTGTGTCGCAGCCAGTGCGGGCTGGCTGCGCTGAAAGCCCGCGCGTGCGGTGAGTCTTCGCGGAGCGCGGCAGCTGTCGCCATCGCAAAAAACTGCCTAACCGCCTTATAAAGCTGGATCGGATGGATCGGCCCGGTTTGCCGCGCGCGCGCCGCGAGTTCGGGCGTTGGATCGGTTTTGCTTGCCTTCGCCGCGCGCCGGATCCGGCCGATCTCGGCATTCGACAGCAGCGCCGGGATCAACGGGGTGGCGGCAGGGCAGGCGAGGGGATCGCGCGGCAGCCCGCGCGATTCCAGATGGTCGCCCATCAGATCCAGCACCGCCGGCACCAGCGGCACAAAGCGCTCCTTCGCGCGCTTGCCAACCACGCGCAGCAACCGAATCGTGCCCAGCTCAGGGCCGGCGTAACGCTCCTGCACGTCGTCCGTGAAGGCCCCGCACAACTCGGCACGTCGCAGCCCGGTGCTGTACGCAAAGCTCAGCACGAAGCGCATGCGTGTCGCCGCGGCCGTGTCCGGCATCGCGTCGAGGACGCGCATCGCGAAGCGCCAGGCGTCGGAGGTCAGGCCGCGCTCGATCTGCAGACGCGATTTCGCGGCGACGCGCCGCTCGTTGCCGGCGGCGTCGTGTGTCGACCCAGTGAACACGCGCACCTTCGCGAATGCGTTGTGATCCAGATACTGCGCGTCGACCAGCTCGCCGAAGAATTTCTTCAGCGCGGACAGCGCATCCTGCCGGCTTTTGATCGACAGCGGCCCACGGAACGGCCGCCAGCCCAAATCGCCGCGATGCGCGGTGCCCGTCATGACCCATTGGCTGGCCGGCTGCGGATCGACCAGGAACCCGTTGATGTAGTCGCGCGCATCATCGGTGTCGAGGCTCGACAGCGCCTTGCGCTTCACGAAGATCGCCCACAGCAGCAGCCGCTCGGCTTCGGTGCGGTAGCGCTGGCGCGTATGTGGGTTCTCGTAGTCGGCGAGCCAGAAATCAATCGCCTCGCGGTCGTTGTTGGCGCGACTGTTGTTCCTGACGAGATTGCGGTGCGTGCCATGCGAGCCGTCCAGCTCGGGCGGCAGCAAGAAGCGCTCGAGCGGCACGATCGCAGTGACGGGACCGGCCGCGGCCAGCTGCGGTCCCGCCAGCGTGCGCTCGGACGGGTGGATTTGCACGCCGGCGGCGAGCTGCAGGCCGGAGACGTCCCCGTAGTGTGCGAGCCACGCGGTGATGCGACGCGCGCCGACTTCGCCCAGGCGCGGCACGCGTCGGTACCAGCGGTAGCCGAGCGCGTTGATCGACTCGACCAGCTTGCCGATCGTGGTGAGGCCGACGTCGGCGAGACGCAGCGCGACGGCGGTATCGAACCAGCCGAGCACGTGGTGCTCGGGGCGTGGATCCTCGACCACCAGACGCGCGAGCGCCTCGAGCGCCGCCATTTGTCGCGCGCGCAGGCGGGCGTTGCGCTGCTGCCGACGTAGGGTCGCGCCGGCGTCGGTGTTCGCGACGGCGTGCCGGGCGGCGAACAGATCCAGCAGCTCTTTCTCGGTATAGAAGCCGTCCGGATCGTGCTCGGCGGCGAAGTCGTCCAGCGATGGCGTGGATTGCGCCGGCGCGTCGGCCGCTGGCGTCGCGGCAAGGGCGGCCGGACGAATCGCAAGGAGGCGCGCGGTCGCGAAGTCCTGGCGCTTGCGGGCCGCGGCGACGAAGGCCGTGACCAGCCAGGTGCGGGTGGCGGCCGCCTTGCGCGCGTCGCGACCAAATTCGAGGTACTGGTCGGCCAGCTCGGCGAGATCCAGTCCTTCCAGATAGCCGCGGAAGAAGGCAAGGTGCTGCAGGCCGATTCGGCGCGCGGCGGCCGCTTCGCGGCGTGCGGCGCGCGAGCGAGACTTGCGGCGGGCAGCAGGCGTGGTCGCGCGGCGCGGCGTGGCCGGCAGCTCGCGGAACTCGACATCGAGCACGTCAGGATCGTCGGCGGTCGTCATGGGCGGATTCGAGAGCGGTACGTAAAGCGTGTTGTTTGATACACATCCTGCGGCGTGCGCCGTTTGGTCGGCTTTGGCTTCGTCCGGGGTAGACGCACGACAAACCGTGCCGATGGTCGGCGGCCGCCCGGTGTGCCTTGTCAGGCATGGGTGAGCGCCAGGTTCCCTCAGAAACGGGTCAATTCGTCCAGAAAAGCGAAGGGTAACATAGTAAGGGCTATGTTACCCTTCATTTCGGGACATCGCGCCAAAGCGCTACGCTGGGGTGCTTCTGTATGCTTGGCGCGGGCACCGAGGGCTTGGAGGTTCTTTCGATCCGGGTGGGACCGCCGGAGAGGCGGCTTTGTCTCAAACGGTGCTGAATCTCAATTGCAAGCGCCTACATTTAGCGTCGCGAAAGGCGAGGGCCTCGCCAGACAGATTGCTTAATTCTCTCCGCGGTGCGGAGAGAATTAAGGGTTTGAGCGCTCGGTGGTAGGTAAGCCACCCACATATCGATTTGTCGTCGATCTCGACGCTGCAAAGATCAGAAGAGGGACCTTCCGGATCTCCTTGTACCGGGCGCACCTAGGCCGAGTCTGGTTTGCTTGTCGTAGCAAAAGATCACTAAGAGTGATCTTTTTTATTCAAATCCAAACCACGCTGCCTTGGCAGAAGTTTTCAGAAGGTGTATTTTGTTCACTATGAGTGAACAAAATCCTGGAAAATTAAACCTGTTGCTAGGTGAGCTGGGTGATACGAGCCTGGTGTCGAGCCGATGGCTGCGGGTTCACGGCTACTCCAATAGCCTCGTCGCGCGCTACGTGAGCAGCGGTTGGCTGGTGTCGCCGGCGCGCGGCGTCTACATGCGCAAGAGTGGGCGCCTACAGTGGGACGGCGTGGTTCGCAGCCTGCAGGTTGGGGAGGGCACGCCGCTGCACGTCGGAGGTCGTTTTGCACTCAACCTGCAGGGGCACGAGCACTATCTACGTCTGGGCGATGCCGGCACCGTCACCCTGTATGGGGCGGAGCGGCCACCCGCTTGGCTTGGCAAACTGCCTCTGACGCAGCGTTTCGAGTATCTGGGGAAGGGGCCGTTCGATTGGCCGCCCATGCCGTTCGAGGTGGAGGCGTCCGCGGCAATCCTGTCCGAACAGGGTCTGGCGTGGCATCAGGCCGCCCCCGGTGCCGATGCCTTGGTTTGTTCCATGCCGGAACGGGCCATCCTAGAGCTGTGCGATGACGTCTCAGACGCTGCCTTGATCTACGAGGTGGATGCGCTGATGCAGGCTATGACCACGTTACGGCCGCAGCGCGTCGGCGTGTTACTTCGCCATTGCCGAAGCATCAAAGCCAAGCGGCTGTTCCTGGCGTTGGCCGAGCGCCATCGGCATGCGTGGCTACCGCACGTGCCGCGGGATGGTGTCGATCTGGGTCGGGGAAAGCGCGCGCTGGTGCCTGGCGGCCGCTTGCATCCGGTCTACCAGATCACCTTGCCGGGAGACCTCGATGAACACTTGGCTTGATCACTGGGATCGGCGCTATACCGACCGCGTACGGCTGCTGGTCGAGATTCTGCCGGCGCTGGCGCAAGAGCCGCGCTTCGCGCTCAAAGGCGGTACGGCGATCAACCTATTCGAGCACGACCTGCCCCGGTTGTCTGTGGACATTGATCTGGCCTGGTTGCCGGTGCATGACTATGCCGAGGACGCAAGGCTCATCGCTGAAGCGCTTGGGCGGCTGGCTGATGTGCTGCGCGCCCGGCCTCTGCAACTGCAGGTGCAATTGTCGGCAGGCGAGGGCGCAGGCGTCACGCGACTGGTGGCCAGTCGCGGTCGTGCGCGCGTGCAGATCGAGACGACGCCGGTGATGCGCGGCACGGTGCATCCCGCGCGGAACATGGTGGTGCGCCCGAGGGTCGAGGAGGCATTTGGCTTTGCTTCGGTGCAGGTGCTGCACTTCGCCGACCTTTATGCCGGCAAGCTGGCTGCGGCATTGTCGAGACAGCATCCGCGCGACCTTTTCGATGTCGGCTTGTTGCTGGAAGACGAGCGGGCGGATCAGGCGCTCTGGCGGACCTTTCTCGTCTACCTAACCTGCAGCCCGAAGCCTGCGTGGGAAATGCTGGCGCCCCGCGTGCCTGCGGATTTCGCCGCGACCTTTGAAGCGCACTTCAGGGGGATGACGGCAGAGCCTGTCGAAGCCCAGGTCCTGCTGGACATCCATGAGCGCCTGCTGGCGCGTGTTGCCGGGTGGCTGGATGAGCCATCGTGCGCATTTCTGCGATCAGTGGAGGGTGAACGGCCGGACTTCGATCTGATCGGACTCCCGCACGCGGCCGGGCTGCCAGCCGTGCGACGCAAATTGCTCAACCTGGCCCAGCGCAGCGACGCCAAACGTGCGGCGGATCAGCCGTTATCGCGAGAAGCGAGTGTTCAAGGACCGCAGATGGCTGCGTTAGCAGAATTAACAGACACGATTAGCGTTGCAGCGGACGCCATTAGCACAAACTTCGAACTTCAACACCTGGCCAGTCTGGCAAGGCGACCAGTTTCCGCTATGACGGGCTGGGACGTAGAACGTCAATTAGCAGCACGCCGGCGGGCGGTGGCGGAACGGTAACGACTTCCTACATCTGGTGTGGTCTGCATCCTTGCCAAGCAAGAGGCATCAGCAACGCCGTGACACGCGGCTACTACGCCGAGGGCGAATTCCAACCGGGTAGTCCGGCGCAATACGCCTATTACGCGCTCGATCAACTCGGATCAGGTCGACGGGCCTTTACAACCGGCAGTGCACCGGCTTACGACTACGATGCATACGGTGCCGCGTTGCAATCGAATCCGCCCTTGACCGACTACGGGTATGCGGGGATGTTCGCGAACGCGGATAGCGGTCTATACCTGACGATGTTCCGGGCCTACGATCCCGTGTCGGGTCGATGGCTCTCACGCGATCCGATTGGCGAAACCAGCGTTTCGAGGGGGGAATCTGTACGCCTATGTTTCGGGCAATCCGGTAGGATTAAACGATCCACGCGGCTTGGACAATCCCGGGATGGGGCCATACAATCCATGGGATCCGCCAGGTCCGGGTTCCTGTAGCTCCGGGCCGGGTGAGCCTGGGCTGTAGCCGATTTGCCGGGAGTGTATCCTGAGCCCAGCGATTCGGATGGCGTGGAGCGCCGCCAACGCGTTCCGTAACGCGGATAGCGCTGCTGACACAAGCTCACGCAATCTCATTATCGACGACAAAATCGCGCGGCAGATCGACGAGCGCGGGTGGACGGATAAAGAGGTTCAGGCGACCGTTGACGATGGCCCGGCAGGGACGACGATGGACAATCGGGGGGCATCGAAGACCCCGGATGGTATTCCCAGAAATGACCCGGCGACTGTGTATGGGTCACCGGATGGTTATTTCGTAGTAAATGACATAACTGGAGAAGTTGTCCAGGTGAGCGGGAAGAATGAGCCGACATGGATTCCCGATGGTCGGATAAAATGGAAATGAACACAATGAATATCGATCATCACCGCATATACGATTCATCGAATGATTTTTTCTCCCTTGCCGGCAGTATTGTGATGAAACTCACGACAGAAGCGGCAATCGCTGTTTGCGAGCAAGCAGCCCAACAAGGTTTGGTTGTCGCTCGAATTGAAGGTGGAATCTGGCGTAACCCCGGATTCGAAGCGAGAGTCGATTGTATTTGGGATGGCGCTGATCCTCCTATTGATGTGGACACTGCCCAACGAAATAATCAAAGGGCAGCCGAGTTCATTCGGTCGGAGAGTCCTCCGCATGACGTTTTCTTGGTGACGGCCCCGCCGATGACAGGCTGGAAACCCAGACGGCGCGCCGATCCTTGACAATCTATGTTGTTCCTACGCGACGCTACCCCTAGATAAAGCATTGAAATCTAGTGGCGACCGAGATTGCAGAAAGCTCCGTCAGGACACGCTTTCTTTGGAACCTTATCACCTTGGCACGATTGGGTGCTCAAACTCAGGTTTCGCGCAACGCACGATAGGTTCTGCCGACGTTGCAACGGAGTGTCGTGGGACTTGACACCGCCGACGCGACGCGGCGAAGTGACATTTTACTCGCACACGGCGACAACTTTTATTTGGTCTCCGGCTGCGTGCTGCCCATGGCGATTCCGCGCAGAATCCTGCCGGCACCGGCCGAGCGGTAGGACGTTTGGCATTCCTCGAGGCGCGGCGCCGCCGCTTCGTGCCGGCGGCGAGATGAGGTGGTGACGACTTCATTTTCGTCTTGGGAAAGCGAACCCGTCGGCACATCGCGACGATCGCCGGATCAATTCAGCAGACACCAGATCGCGAGGAACGGCGCGTCGCCGGAGCGCATCGCATGCAGCGCGCCGCGCGGGTTGTAGATGCCGCCGCCGATCCCGGGATCGAACCATGCGCCATTCTGCTGCCGGAATTCACCGGCGGTCATCAACACGTACGCTTCTTCCGGTGCATGGCCGTGATCGGGATATCGCACGTGGGGCATCATCAGCGAGAAGCCGAGTTGAATGTCGTCACGGCTTTCCGCACCGCCGGGCCCGCAGATCATCCCGTTCACGTGCCCATCGATGTAGTTCGGACTACCGTCCTTTCCGGACGTGCGGCGCGTCCAGCCGACTACCGGCTCCAGCGACCCGATCAGCCGCGCGACGGTGGCGAACGTCGGGTTCACGCGTGCGACGCCCTGAAGCGCCGGGCCGAGCCATTCGCATGCGGGGTAGCGCACTGCGTTGCGCATGCAGTTGTCCGACGGCTGCTGCAACCGTGCGAACACATGCGGTGCGAACGCGCGCGCGGCGGCGGGCAGCTTTTCGGACTGGAACAGTTCGCCGGCGATCCGGACGAAATCCGCGATGTGCTTCGGACGTTCATGCATGCTGCTTGCCGCTCCCTGAGTGATGTGGGCCAATCAGCGAAAGTCTAGGCAGAAACCTGCCGATGCGGGCGGCGAAAAAGCGTGGCCGGCTTGGCATCGGCCGCCATCTGCGTGCCGCGGTTGCCGTTCGGACCGTGGCCTGCCCGCTAACCGCACGGTCTTCACGGGCACTGCTCCGCCCGCGCCGACGCGGCGGGCCGCGATCATCACGTCCAACGCCGCTCGCGCAGTCACGGGCCTGATTTATCGGTAGTTTCCCTTAAGTCCCCGTGTCGGGATTTTCCCCTACTGGACGCTTCCGCGCGCCACGCGCCGCTGGGCCAGCGTCCCCGCAAAATTCCGCAAAGCCGCACCGGCGTTGCGTTTCGCTTATTTCGCACCGTTTTGCGGCGATCAAGCCTTTTCGCCCCGAAACGATGCATTACCAAAGGTATGGAAAAGCGCACAGAAAATGTATCTGGAGCGACGAAATTGGATTGATACGCTGCATTCACTGCATCAGCGCCGTCAACCACGCAGGAGCGGCATCGGGCCTACGCCATGGGGGCAATCGATGACGATTCAGACGAAGTTCGCGGCTTCCCTTACTAGTTAGTCGGGATGACAGAATGGCTCCAAATCTGACGTTTGCGCCGGGCGATGTACTGCCCCCCGGGGCAATCCACACCGGCGGTTCGCCGTCGATCGCCCGGTCGAGCATCGCAACCGGAACGGACATCCTGACCGTCAAGCGCCTGTCGAAGATTTTCGGTCCGAAACCCGAGCGTGCGATCGAGATGATGAAGCGCGGCGTCGGCCGCAACGAGATCTTCGCGGAAACCGGCAACATGGTTGCGGTCAACGACGTGAGCCTGAGCGTGCGCGCCGGCGAGATATTCGTGATCATGGGGCTGTCGGGTTCGGGGAAGTCGACGCTCGTGCGATTGCTGAACCGGCTGATCGAGCCGACGGCCGGGCAGGTCGTGCTCGAAGGCCGCGACATCGCGCCGATGTCGACGCCGGAACTGCGCGACGTCCGGCGCCAGAAGATGGCCATGGTGTTCCAGTCGTTCGCGCTGCTGCCGAACCGCACCGTGCTCGACAACATCGCGTACGGGCTCGAAGTCGCGGGGATCAGGAAGGCGCAGCGCTACGAGGTCGCGCGCGCGGCGCTGGAGCGCGTCGGCCTCGGCTCGTACGAGAAACTGCTGCCGAGCGAATTGTCCGGCGGCATGCAGCAGCGCGTGGGCCTCGCCCGCGCACTGGCGGTGAATCCGTCGGTGCTGCTGATGGACGAGGCATTCTCCGCGCTCGATCCGCTGATCCGCTTCGAAATGCAGAACGAGCTGCTGCGCCTGCAGAAGGAAGAGCAGCGCACGATCGTGTTCATCTCCCACGATATCGAGGAAGCCGTCAAGATCGGCGGCCGCATCGGCATCATGAAGGACGGTTGCCTGATCCAGGTCGGCACGCCCGCCGAACTGATCCAGACGCCGGCCGACGCATATGTGCAGGACTTCTTCCGCAACGTCGACGTGTCGCGCTTCCTGAAGGCGTCGAGCATGATGACGCCGGTCGAGCGCGGGCTGCTCCGCTGCGATGCGCTCACGCCGTCCGACCGCTATCTGAACCAGCTGATCGACAGCGGCGCGGAATGCGGCTACGTGTGCGACGAATCCGGCCGTTACCTTGGCTGCGTCACGCCCGCCACGCTGCACCGGTCCGGCACGAAGCCGATTCGCGACGCATTCCTGAACGACTTCAACGCGGTGTCGATCGACACGGACCTGCATCGGCTCGCGTCGATCGCGCTGACGCAGCAGCACGACGTGCCGGTGACGGACGGAGTGGGACGACTAGCGGGCGTCGTGTCCTGCCGGACGATACTCAAGCAGATGATGCAACGGAGGGCAGCATGAATTCGTCGGTGATCGGGAAGTTCGCGGAGAATTTCGTCAACTTTCTGTTTCTGCATTTCCGTGGCGGCTTCGACACGTTCTCCGCGGGCCTCGGCGCGGTCGTGAAGCTGCTCGAGGACGGTCTCGCCGCCGTGCCGTTCATCGCGATGGTCGTGATCCTGGTGGGCCTCGCGCTGTGGCGCCGCGGCGTCGTGTTTTCGATCTTCGTCGGTTGCGCGCTGCTCGTCATCCAGTACATGGGCCTGTGGGCGCAGACGGTGTCGACCCTCGCGCTCGTCACCGCGGCGACGGTCTTCAGCCTCGTGATCGGTGTGCCGCTCGGCATCTGGGGTGCGCGCAACGACCGGATCGGCATGATCCTGCGCTCGCTGCTCGACTTCATGCAGACGATGCCTGCGTTCGTGTACCTGATCCCGGCCGTGATCCTGTTCGGGCTCGGACGCGTGCCGGCGGTGATCGCGACGATCGTGTTCGCGATGCCGCCCGTCGTGCGGCTGACGACGCTCGGCATCAGGCAGGTCCGCGAGGAACTGATCGAAGCCGGCCGTTCGTTCGGCAGCACCGACTGGCAGCTGCTGTGGAAGATCCAGCTGCCGAACGCATTGCCGTCGATCATGGCCGGAGTGAACCAGACGATCATGATGGCGCTGTCGATGGTGGTGGTCGCGTCGATGATCGGCGCGGGCGGCCTCGGCGAATACGTGTTGAGCGGGATCCAGCGTCTCGACATCGGGATCGGCTTCGAAGGTGGGCTCGGCGTCGTGCTGCTCGCGATCGTGCTGGATCGCCTGACCGAGAGCTTCGGCGTGAAGGCGAAGAAGAAGGTGAAGCGGCCGCTCGCGCGTGCCGGCAAGGCAGGGCCGCGCGGCACGGCACGGACCTGACGGACACGGCAGTCGAAGATCATTGAAGGACGATGAAGCGCCGCGTCCACGGTGCCGCGGCGGAACGGGTGTAGCAGTGCGTGGAGACCGGAAACGCCGATCGAAGGCGTTCCTCACCTTTGAAAGACTCGCGTGATTAAAAAGGAGTACTAGATGAATGCCCATACGTTCAAGTCGCTTCTGGCGAAACTTGCAATATCGACGGTGGTCGCCTGCAGCGCAGGTGTGGGCGCCGCGGCGGCGGCAGAGCCGGTCAAGATAGCGGTCACCAACTGGGCGGACGTGCTCGCGGTGGCCAACGTCGCGAAGTACGTGCTCGAGACGCAGCTCAAGCAGCCGGTGCAGTTCGTGCAGGCCGACATCGGCATCCAGTACCAGGGCGTCGCGCGCGGCGATCTCGACATCATGGTCGGCGGATGGCTGCCGGTCACGCACGGCGCGTACTACGCGAAGTACAAGAACGACCTGGATGATGTGGGCGTTATCTACACCGGCGGCAAGAACGGCTGGGCCGTGCCGACCTACGTTCCGGAATCGGTGCTGTCGTCGATCGCCGACCTGAACAAGCCGGAGGTCAAGAGCAAGCTGAACGGCACGATCCAGGGCATCGAACCGGGCGGCGGCCTGATGCAGGCGTCGGAGAGGACGATCAAGGGCTACAGCCTGGACGGCTACACCCTCCAGGCGTCGAGCGAGGCCGGGATGCTGGCCAGCGTGTCACGTGCGTACCAGTCGAAGCAGTGGATCGTCGCGACGGTCTGGAGCCCGCACTGGCTGTTCCAGAAGTGGCAGATGCGGTACCTGAAGGACCCGAAGGGCACGCTGGGCGGTGAAGAGCAGATCCACGCGTTCGCGTCGAAGAAGTTCGCGAGCAAGTTTCCGCGCGCCGACGTGTTTTTCAAGCACCTGAAGCTGACGCTGGCCGACGTCGAGGCGATCGAGTTCGAAGGCAACAGTACGAACGACTACGCGAGCGCCGCGAAGAAGTTCGTCGACGCCCATCCGGAGAAGCTGAAGGCCTGGCTGCAGCAGTAAGGCCGCGCGCCGGCCATGCGGATGGCGCGATTCGCGCCGTCCGCGCAAGCCGCGCGCGCCGGCCTTGCAGTGTGCGCTGCATGGAATCCACGCAGCACGTAACGAATCGCGTCGCGGAGTCACCCAGTGAACGAGAACGCCCGTTTTTTTGCCGAAACGCTCCAGAGTCGCGATCCGGTGATCGCATCCGAAATCGCATTGGAGTTGCGTCGCCAGCAGACGCAGATCGAACTGATTGCATCCGAAAACATCGCGTCCGCAGCGGTGCTGGAAGCCCAGGGCACCGTGTTGACGAACAAGTACGCGGAAGGCTATCCGTCGCGCCGGTACTACGGCGGTTGCGACCATGTCGACCGGATCGAGGCGCTCGCGATCGACCGCGCGTGCGCGTTGTTCGACACGAGCCACGCGAACGTGCAGCCGCACTCGGGCGCGCAGGCCAACGGCGCGGTGATGCTCGCGCTCGTCAAGCCGGGCGATACGGTGATGGGGATGTCGCTCGACGCGGGCGGCCATCTGACCCATGGCGCGCGCCCCGCGCTGTCGGGAAAGTGGTTCAACGCGGTGCAGTACGGCGTGAGCCCGGACACGCTGCGCATCGATTACGACGACGTGCGCCGGCTCGCGCAGCGCCATCGGCCGAAGCTGATCATCGCGGGCTATTCCGCGTATCCGCGCGCGCTGGATTTTGCCGCGTTCCGCGAGATCGCGGACAGCGTCGACGCGAAGCTGATGGTCGACATGGCGCATATCGCCGGCATCGTCGCGGCCGGCCGCCACCCGAACCCGGTGCCGTTCGCCGACGTCGTGACGTCGACCACGCACAAGACGCTGCGCGGCCCGCGCGGCGGTTTCATCCTGACGAACCACGCCGACGTCGCGAAGCAGATCAACTCGGCCGTCTTTCCGGGGCTGCAGGGCGGCCCGCTGATGCACGTCGTCGCGGGCAAGGCGGTGGCCTTCGCGGAAGCGCTGCGCCCGGAGTTCGCGCGCTATATCGACCAGATGCTGCGCAACGCGCAAGCGCTCGCACAGGTGTTGACGGCCGGCGGCCTGACGCTCGTTACCGGTGGCACCGACAACCACCTGCTGCTGGTCGACCTGCGTGCGCGGCGCATCACCGGCATGCAGGCCGAGAAGGCGCTGGAGCGTGCGGGCATCACCTGCAACAAGAACGGGATTCCGTTCGATACGGAAAACCCGACCGTCACGTCCGGGATCCGGCTCGGCACGCCGGCCGGCACGACGCGCGGCTTCGGCCCCGCGGAATTCGAGCAGATCGGCGACATGATCCTCGCGGTCCTGGCGGCGCTCGAGCGCAATCCGGACGGGGACGAGGGCGTCGAGCGCGCGGTCCGGACTCGCGTGCGCGATCTGTGCAACCAGTTTCCGATCTACGCACACGCGGACGCGTTTGCCTGAGCGCCGGAACCGGATCGGGCGGACACATGGTTCGAACCCCATGACGAATCGATCGGCGTGGCTGCGCGGAACACGCGCGGCGGGCGTCGACGTATTGTCCAGTGCCCGGCTCCTGCGCGACGGCGGGAACCGGGCACTCACTCACCTGAATGAGGAATTGAAATGAGCTTCGAGGGCGTACACACACCGCTGGTCACCCCGTTCGACGCGGACGGCGAAATCGATCACGCACTGCTGGGCCGGCATGCGGCCGATCTCGCCGGCCGCGTGTCCGGCCTCGGCATCGGCGGCACGACGGGCGAATACTACGCGTTGAGCTTCGACGAGCGCGTGCGCACGTTCGACACGGTCGCGGCCGCCGCCGGCGGCAAGACGTTCCTGACCGCGGGCATCAACGCGACGACGACGAAGGAAGTGCTGCGTCTCGGCCGCGAAGCGAAACGCGCGGGGCTGGACGCGCTGCTGGTGGCGGCGCCGTATTATGCGCAGCCGACGCAGCAGGAACTGCTCGCGCACCTGCTCACGATCGACGACGTGCTCGACATGCCGATCATGCTGTACAACTTCCCGGCCCGCACTGGCACCGAAATCGGCGACGGGATTCTAGAGACGCTGCTCGAGCGGAAGAATTTCGTCGCGATGAAGGAGAGCACCGGCGACATCGCGCATCTGCATCACCTGTCTACGCATTTCAGCGGCCGGCTCGTGGTGAGCTGCGGGATGGACGACCAGGCGCTCGAGTTCTTCGCGTGGGGCGCGCGCAGCTGGGTCGGCGGCGCGTCCAACTTTCTGCCGGAAGCGCATACCGATCTGTTCGACGCATGCGTGACGCGCCGCGATTTCGCGACCGGCCGCAAGCTGATGGCGCAACTGCTGCCGGTGCTCGAACTGCTCGAGCGTAGCGGCAAGTTCATTCAGTACGTGCGTTACGGCTGCGAGCTGGCCGGCTTGCCGGTCGGCGTCGCACGCGCACCGCTCGGCGCGCTGTCCGGCGACGAGCGTGACGTGTTCGCGAAGCTCGTGAAGCCGCTGCTGCGCGACGACCGGTAAGCCATCATGCGTTCGAATCTGGAATTCGCGCGGTTTCCTGCGTCGGACGGAATGAACGGCTGGTGGGAGAGCCTGCCGCCGGCGCAGGAAGCCCAAACCGTCACGTCCGACGGCCGGTTCGACTGGGTCGTCGTCGGCGGCGGCATCACCGGGCTGTGCGCGGCGCGCCGGCTCGCGGAGCTCGCGCCGGGCGCGTCGATCGCGCTCGTGGAGGCCGACCGGATCGGCCGCACGACGGCCGGGCGCAATTCCGGATTCTTCGTCGACCTGCCGCACGACATCAGCAGCGAAAGCTACTCGCGCAGCATCGAAGAGGACCGCGCCGACGTGCGGTTCCAGCGGCACGGCATCGACTATGTGCGTGACATCGTGCGGCGCTTCGGTATCGATTGCGACTGGCGCGACGACGGCAAATTCCACGCATCGGTCAACAGGAAAGGCGCCGCCGCACTCGCGCATTTCGCGGACGGTTTGTCGCGGATCGGCGAACCGTTCGAATGGCTCGACCAGCCGGCCATTCAGGCCGTGACCGGCACCGACTTCTACACGGGCGCGCTGTTCACGCCGGGCTGCAGCACGGTGCAGCCGGCTGCGCTGATGCGTGGCCTCGCGGCCACGCAGCCGGACAACGTGACGGTGTTCGAGCTCAGCCCGGTCACGCGGATCGAGCCGCGCGGCGACGCACGCGCACTGCACTTCGCCGGCGGCACGATCGTCGCAAAGCAGGTGATCCTGTGCACGAACGCGTACGCGGCGACATTCGGCATGCATTCGAACGGATTGCTGCCCGTCTATACGTTCGCGTCGCTCACGCGGCAGATGAATGCCGACGAAGTCGCGAAGCTCGGCGGAACGCGGTCGTGGGCGGTGATTCCGGCCGATCCGATGGGCACGACGGTGCGGCGCCTGATCACCGATCGCATTTGCGTGCGCAACCATTTCGCGTTCAGGCCGGACGTGAGGGTGTCGCCTGCGGATCTCGCGAAGGCGCGGCATCTGCATCAGCGCTCGTTCGAGCGCCGCTTCCCGATGCTCGGTGGCGTCGAACTCGAATATACGTGGGGCGGGCCGCTGTGCCTGTCCGCGAACAACGGCGCGCTGTTTGGCAAGCGGGACGACGGTCTCTACGAGGCGATCGGCTGCAACGGCCTCGGGCTGAGCCGCGGCTCGTCGTCCGGCAAGCTGATCGCCGAGTACGCGCTCGGCGAATCGAACAGCCTCGTGCAGCAGTTGTTGAAGCAGCCGCATCCGCGTCCGCTGCCGGTTCGGCCGCTCGTCGACCTGGCCGTGTCGGCGACGATCTGGGCGAAGGAATTCTCGGCCGGTGCCGAACTTTGATTATTGAGGAAACGACATGACGACCCATCAGGATTGGAAGCAGAAGGCGAATGCGTTGCCGCTCGACGGCCGCGCGTTCATCGCGGGCGAGCGCAGTGCGGCGGCGTCGGGCGAGACGTTCGCGACGCTCAACCCGGCGTCGGGCAAGGTGCTCGCCGAAGTGGCGCGCTGTAGCGAACGCGACGTCGATCGCGCGGTCGCGGCCGCGCGCGAAGCGTTCGAGTCGGGTGTCTGGTCGAAGGCAGCACCCGCGCATCGCAAGGCGGTGCTGCTGCGCGTCGCGCAGTTGATCGACGAGCACGCGGAGGAACTCGCGCTGCTCGAGGCGCTGGAAGCCGGCAAGCCGATCGGCGAATGCCTGGGGCTCGACATTCCCGAGTCGGCCGCGTGCATCCGCTGGCATGCGGAATTGACGGACAAGCGCTACGACGCGTTGTCGCCGTCCGGCACCGGCGTCGTCAGCATGATCACGCGCGAGCCGATCGGCGTCGTCGGCGCCGTGCTGCCGTGGAATTTCCCGGCGCTGATGCTCGCATGGAAAATCGGTCCCGCGCTGTCGGTGGGCAATAGCGTGGTCGTGAAGCCGGCCGAGCAGACGTCGCTGTCGACGCTGCGCATCGCCGATCTCGCGATGGAAGCCGGCGTGCCGCCGGGCGTGTTCAGCGTCGTCACCGGGTTCGGCGGCGAGGCCGGCGAGGCGATCGGCCGCCATCCGGACGTCGATCTCGTCGCGTTCACAGGCTCGACTGCGACCGGCAAGCGCTTCCTGCACTACTCGGCCGATACGAACCTGAAGCGCGTCGTGCTCGAATGCGGCGGCAAGAATCCGCAGGTGATCCTGCCGGACGTCGCGAACCTCGACGCGGTCGCCGAGCAGGCGGTCGCGGCCGCGTTCTGGAACATGGGCGAGAACTGCAGCGCCGGCTCGCGGATTCTCGTGCCGTCGAGCCGCAAGGCGGAACTGCTGGACAAGGTTCAGGCGGTGCTCGCCGGTTGGAAGACCGGCGATCCGCTCGATCCGGACGTGAAGCTCGGGGCGCTGATCGAGCAGAAGCATTACGAGAAGGTTCTCGGCCATATCGAGAAGGCGAAGGCGGAAGGCGCGCACGTGGTGTGCGGCGGGAACGCAATTCTCGCGGAAACCGGCGGCTGGTTCGTCGAACCGACGATCTTCGACCAGGTGACGCCCGAGATGAGCATCGCGCGCGACGAGGTGTTCGGGCCGGTCGTGTGCTTCATCGAGTACGGCGACGTCGATGACGCGGTGCGGATCGCGAACGATACGTGCTACGGGCTCGCTGCGTCGCTGTGGACCGACAACGTGAACAGTGCGCACAAGGTCGCCGCGCGGATTCGCGCGGGGACGGTCACGGTGAACTGCTTTGGCGAAGGCGACCTGTCGACTCCGTTCGGCGGATTCAAGCAGTCGGGATTCGGCGGCCGCGACAAATCAGTCTACGCGCACGACCAATACTGCGAACTGAAAACGACCTGGCTCAAGCTCGACTAAGTGGCTGGGACACGCACGCAGCGCTCGGGCGTGCGCGGCCCGACGCGGGTTTGGGGGCGGCGCCGACGTCCGCCTTGCATTGCTCATCATCGCTTTCGATAATAGCGATGCGGTGCACAATCGATCGAAAATGGCGTAAGCGGGGCGCCGTTGCGGCGGCTGAGCCGCTCTTGCCAGCCGCCCGACCGAATCGCAAGCTGCAAGATCAGATAATCGCAAGGTTTGCGACGAGACTGCCTGCGGGCAGCCGGCGGGACTGCCGTCGACGGGTTCGTCGACGCAGCGTCCGACCTCCGTTTTGAGAGTGAAAGCCATGTTGAAGAAGCAATTGTTTGCCGACCGACTTCTCGCGCAGATGCCGTCGCTTCGCGCGCTGCGGTGCTTCGTGACGGCGGCGCGCTACGAGAGCTTCACTCAGGCAGCCGAGGTTCTGTGCGTGACGCAGGCCGCGATCAGCCGGCAAATCAAGGAGCTCGAGGATTCGCTCGACGTCGCGCTGTTCGAGCGCACCGGCCGGCATATCGCACTGACGGATGCCGGGCGGATTCTGTACAACGCGTCGTATCTGTCGATCATGAACATCGCCGAGGCGGCGGAGGCCGTGCGTCGGACCGACAAGCACGCGCTGATGGTCTGCGTGTCGCACACGTTCTCCGCGCTGTGGCTGTCGTCGCGGCTGCCCGCGTTTCGCGAGCGGTTTCCGGATATCCAGCTGCACGTGATCGTCACCGAGCATTTCATGGAGCTCGACGGGCTCATCGAGCCTGATGTGATCATCACGAAGAACCCGCCGCGCGAGCCTGAGTTCGAAGCCGAGCCGCTGTTCCACGACATCGTGTATCCGGTGTGCAGCCCGTCGTTTCACGAGCGGCATTTTCATGGCCGGTCGCTGAAGCCGCTGGATCTGCTGTCGAGCCCGACGCTGAACCTGTCGATGCTCGGCCGTGCGCAGGTGTGCGAGCACGTCGACTGGCGCGTGTGGCGCAATTGGTTCCAGCAGAGCGACGGCACCGATACACTGGCCGCGAACAAGTATCTGGAAAGCAACGACTACCGACTGCTGGTCGCGCAGGCCGAGGCCGGCGAGGGCACGCTGCTGGGCTGGCACCACCTCGTGCACCGGCAGATCGAAGAGGGTGTGCTAGTTCAGCCGGTTCAGGATGTCCTCGTGTTTCGTGACCGCCATCATTACCTGATCACGCACCGGAATGCGCACCCGCGCCCGGAGTACCGGCTGTTCCGTCAGTGGCTGCGCGACGAGGTCGGTATCATGATGCGCGGCTGGCTCGATGCCGGCGTCGAAATCGGTCGATAGCACGCTGCCCGGGTACCTTCGTCAACGCGGGCGAGTGGTTCGTGAGCGACGGAATGAGCAAAGTCGCTCGTGATAAGAGCCGGCGCTGGGCTTCGGTCGGGCGGCCCTCTGCTTGATAGGCGATACCAGACTTCGCTATCGGCAGCCTGATCCACTGGACCAGCCGCTCAAATCTCTAGTTGGGACGCGTCGAGACCGTTTCGTCGTTAAAGGTAGCGACGAGAAGGCATCGCAAACACGCGCACAAATCGGTGAGAACGGTGCGGATGATAGGGACCGTTGTGGGT
This sequence comes from Burkholderia sp. 22088, assembly GCF_052045915.1. Lineage (NCBI taxonomy): Bacteria > Pseudomonadati > Pseudomonadota > Betaproteobacteria > Burkholderiales > Burkholderiaceae > Burkholderia > Burkholderia sp. 22088. The sequence continues at coordinate 47,375 of NZ_JBQEPY010000014.1, read as the reverse complement.
TCAGAGTCGTTCGCGTCGTCCCAGAACCGCCCTTTGCGGTCGAGTGCCGATTGTGACGTCCGAATGAACGCGCCCGCGAGATAATGCAATTATCACTATGCTGCGATTGCCCGTTCAAACTTAGATTCCGCACAACGCGTGATTGCCACTGTCTGCGTCGCAGGGGAGTTGACACCGCGCTTCGCAAGCCGCGGCCAATGAAAACTTGCCATGCAAACGGTGACGCGTTCAATTCGGTCTACGGCTGTCACGCCAGTTACTCCACCACCTTGAACACGCGGTTCTTCGCGATGACACCGGCTTTCGGCACTTTGCCATCGTCCTCAGCGGCGGGCCGCAGATGCCGATCGTCGAGCGCCGGCCCCGTATAACGGCTGCGCGGCCGGATCACCCGGCCGACGCGCAACTGCTCGATGCAATGCGCGAGCAGCCCAACGCTGCGCGCGATCGCGAACAGTCCGAACGCCGCATCGCGCGGCAATCGAAGCTGCACCGACAGCATCGCGAGCGCGACATCGATGGTCGGGCGCTGGCCGGTGAGCGTCGTGACCTTGTCGACGAAGTGCGCGAGCTCAGGGGGCGGATCGAGTCGCGGGACCAGCGCGGCCGCGCGCGGATCGCCGTCAGGGTAAAGATGATGGCCGAAACCGGGAAGCGGGATCGCGGACTTCAGGTGATGATCGACGACGCGCTCGGCGCCCAATCGTTGCACGTCGGCGAACACCGCACGCACGCGTCCCGACGCGTCGCCGTGCAGCGGCCCCGACAGCGTCGCGAGCCCCGTCAGCAGGCAGCCTGCCAGCGCCGCGCCGGTCGATGCGGTGATGCGCGCGGCGAATGCCGAACTCGTGATCTCGTGATCGGCGACCAGAACCATCGCGCGGCGCAGCAGGTCTGCGCCATGGCTGTCGAGGCCCCAGCCGGCCGCGAGCCGCTGATGGGTGCAGAGCGGGCTTGCGCCGGCATCGTCATGCGCGCCGAACGCGCGTGACACGATCGCGACAAGCTGCCCTGCCTCGATGTGCAACGCGCTGTCGAGCCGGCCCAGCGTCGAATGGTCGTGTGCGGCCAGCGTCGCGAGCATCGTGAACGCGCATTGCCGATCGCGCTTGCCGGGCGGCAGCACGATCGCCGGCGCGTCGAACGATACGGGTGCGGTGGCCTGCCAAAGCAGCGCAGCCGTTTCCTCGAGCGTGGCGGTATCGGCAAGTTGAATGCTGTCGCGGCCGCGATACCACGCGCGGCCCTTCGAGAACGTGGTGATGCCGCTGTAGATGCACGGCTCGGCGCCGAAGATCGTGCTGGCCGCGAGCGCCGACCGCTTGCGGCCGACTTGTTTCTTGCGGCACAGCGCGACCACGTCCTCGGCGCGATACAGGCTCTTGCGTGGATCGTCGGGATCCTGCATCACGGCGATGCTGCCGCGGCTCGCGTACGCGTAGACCGTCTGCGCCCGTACACCGAGCCGCCGCGCCGCTTCCATCAGGGTGATCCAGTTCTGCATGGGGAGTCGTGATGAGGATGCGGCCGGTGCGCGGCCGCTTGCGCCGACTATAGACCGGGTTCAGTTGAATGTCATCTCGGCCGCGCGCCGCTCGAGCACCTCGACGAGGATGTCGCCGGGCGCGCGCACGAAACAGCCGCGCACGCCGGCGCGGATCCGCGTGACGGGCTGGACGATCTCGGCGCCGTTGTCGACCAGATGCGCGTAGGCCGCATCCAGATCCTCGACCAGCACGCCGAAGTGGTCGATCCCTTGCACGCGGGCGCCGTCCGGTACGATCGCCGAACGCGCGTGCGGCAGCGCCGTGATGAACAGGTTGATGGCGCCGATCCGCAGGTCGACGCGGCCCGGGCGCCGCACGATTTCGGCGTTCAGGCAGCGCGCGAACCACGCGGCGGTGGCCTCGGCATCAGCCGAGCAGAGTTGCAGATGATCCCATTTGAATTCGATCATGGTCGTGGTCGGTGGGTGCATGAGCCCCCGGAGGGGCCGATAAAGCGGTTGCATGGGGTCAGAGCTCGATGCGCGAGAGCTTGCCGAGCAGCACGGAGTACGACAGTGTGCCGACGAGGCAGATCGCGCCCATCAGGTTCAGCGCCCAGAAGAAGCTACCGGTGTGCTGGGTCACGTAGCCGATCATTAGCGGCGTGGTCACGGCCGCGATATTGGCCGCGAGGCTCGTGATGCTGCTGGTGAGGCCGACATAACGTTTGGGCGCGATTTCGGACACCGCCGCCCAAGACATCGAGCCGACGCCCTGCGCAAAGAACGCGACGGTCAGGATCGAGATTACCAACGCGTTCGAATGCACGAAGTTGACGAGCACGATCGATGCGCCGAGGAAGGTGCCGATCACGAGCGGCGCCTTGCGCGATGACGACATCGACACACCGCGCCGGATGCAAAGATCGGACAAATAGCCGGCGATCAGGATGCCCAGCGTGGCGCCGATGAACGGCATCGCCTGGAAGAAACCGACCTTGATCATCGACATGTGCCGTTCCTCGAGCAGGTAGGTCATGAACCAGGTCGTGAAGAACACCAGCAGCGTGTTGTTGCAGAACTTGCCGAGACAGATCGCGAGGACCTGCCGATAGCCGAGCAGACGCAGCGCCATGCGCCAGTCGAATGGATCGCGCGCGGTCACCACCGGACGACCTTCGGTGATGTAATCCAACTCGGCTGCGTTGACGCCGCGATGGCGCGACGGGTCGCGATAAAGCCGATACCAGACGACGCTGAACAGGACGCCGAACGTGCCTGTCGCGAAGAACACGGCGCGCCAGCCGAATGCCGACGAGATCCACAGCAGCAGGCCGGTGAAAAGCGGCGTGCCGATGTACTGGCCCATCACGTACACGCTCGTTGCGAAGCCGCGCTCCTGGACCGGAAACCACATCGTCACCACACGCGCGTTCGACGGGAATGCGGGCGCCTCGAGCGCACCCATCGCAAGCCGCGAGCCGAGCAACATGTGGTAGCCATGCGCAAGCCCCTGCGTCAGCGTCGCCAGCGACCAGCCGACGAGCGACAGCGCGTATGCCATGCGCGAGCCCAGCCAATCGGTGAGCACGCCCGCCGGCAGTAGCGCCATGGAGTAGGCGAGGCCGAACACGGCGAACAGCTCGCCCATCTGCACGCGCGTGAGCGCGAGATCCTTCGATAGTGCGGGCGCGACGATGCCGAGCGCCGAGCGGTCGACGTAGTTGAGGATCGTTGCCACGAGCAGCATCGACAGTACGCCGTAACGCACCCTCGAGCGTCTTGCGGCGCCGGCGTGTGCTTCGAGTCCGCCCATGGCCGAAACCTGCTCTTCTGCGGTTTTCAATGTCGTCTCCTATTTTTATGGGGGTTGCGCCGGCGCACTTGCCGTGTGCGCGCGTGCGGTCAGCCGCGTCCGACGAAGGGCATCGCGCTCGCCATGATCGTCATGTTCAGAATGTTGGCTTTGAGCGGCAGGTTGGCCATCTGCACGATCGCACTCGCGACATGCGCAACGTCGACGCGCGGCTCGGGCGCGATGCGGCCGTCGGCCTGCAGCACGCCCCGGTCCATGCGTTCGGTGAGCGAGGTCGCGGCGTTGCCGATATCGATCTGGCCGCACGCGATGTTGTACGGCCGGCCATCGATGGCAAGCGAGCGCGTGATGCCGAGGACGGCGTGCTTCGTGGCCGTGTACGCGATCGTGTTCGGGCGCGGGCTGTGGGCTGAGATCGAGCCGTTGTTGATGATGCGCCCGCCTTGCGGCGTCTGGCGCTTCATCTGGCGCCACGCGGCGCGTGCGCACAGGAACACTCCGGTCAGGTTGGTCGCGACCACGTCGTTCCAGAATTGCAGCGTGTAATCGTCGATCGGCACGGCGCCGGCGTTGCGGCCCGCGTTGTTGAACAGCACGTCGAGGCGCCCAAACGTGCGCGCGATCTGTGCGAAGCTCGCGTCGACCGATGCTTCGTCGGACACGTCGGTCGGAATCGTCGCTGCCACGCCACCGGCACGCTCGATGGTCTCTTGCGTCGCGAGTAGTGGATCGATGCGCCGGCCGAGCAGCGCGACGCTGAAACCTGCTTGCGCGAGCGCTACTGCAGCGGCCTGTCCGATGCCGGTGCCGGCGCCCGTCACCGCCGCGATTTTTTTTCCTATCTGCATTTTCACGACCTCGTGTTCGGTTCGTTGAGCATGAGAAAAGGATTGCGCGGCGGCGACGCCGCAGCAATCTTGATTCGTTCAATCAACATCAACTGCCCCGTCCTGACGGGCGCAAATCAGGGTTTTCCTGAGTTCGTGGCGGTGCCGCGCGCGCGCTGCCGCTGCCTCGCACGACGGGGATATGCCCGGAGGCGTTCGGGCCATCCGGCGGCGCGCACGGCCGTGCGGACATGTTGATCGAATCAATCAAGATTGACCCGCGCCGACCGCGATTCGTAGGCTGTGCTCCGTTATCCGAACCAAGGACGAGACCATGCCTGACAACAATCGCACCCAGCTGCTGGTTGCGCGACGCGTTCCCGCTACGGTGGCCGCACGCGCGGCAGCCGAATTCAACGCCTATGTGACGGACGCCGACATGGACGCCCCGTCCGTCGTCGAGTTCTGCAACCGCTATCAGACGCCGGCGGTGCTGATCGGCAAGAAATCAGGACTGCAGGCCGAGCACATTGCGGCATTGCCGTCGAGCGTGAAGATCATCGCGAACGCGAGCGCCGGCTACGACCACATGGATGTCGCCGCCGCACGCGCACGCGGAATCGTGGTCAGCAACGCACCCGACGCGCTGACCGACTGCACGGCCGATTTCACGATGCTGCTGATGCTGGCCGCGTGTCGGCGTGCGTCGGAGTACGAGCGCATCGTGCGGGCCGGATGGGGAAAGTCGTTCGGCATGACCGACATGCTCGGCACGCGCGTGAACGGCAAGACGCTCGGGATTGTCGGTTTCGGCCGGATCGGCCGTGCAGTCGCGCAGCGTGCGCGCGGCTTCGGGATGAAGATCGTCTATACCGACCGGCGTCCCGCAGCGCCCGAGATCGAGGCTGGCGCGCGCTATTACGGGGATCTCGACACGCTGCTGCCGCAGTGCGACGTCCTCACGTTGCATGTGCCCGGCGGCGGCACGCCGTTGATGACACGCCGCGAATTCGGCTTGCTGCATGATGGTGCGGTGTTCGTGAATGCGGCGCGCGGCAGTCTCGTCGACGAGGATGCGCTGTACGACGCGTTGACCTCGCATCGGCTGTTCGCCGCGGGGCTTGACGTTTATTGGAACGAGCCCAACATCGATCCGCGCTTTGCCACACTCGACAATGTGTTTCTGTCGCCGCACATGGCCAGTGCGACCATCGAGACGCGCGACAAGATGGGGCTTACCGCGCTCGACAATGTCGCGGCCGTGCTTGACGGGAGGAGAGCGCCGAACGCGCTGTGAGGACGGCGGCCGCGTGCGCTGGTCCATGCCGGGGTATCCGATCGCGGGAGCCCTGGCAGTCGGCGCGTCGTTACTTCAACAACCCGTGCGCTATCAGCACCTCGTGCGCGGCCCTGAACGGGCGGAGGCCATGCGGAATACCCGAATAAGCAGCCAGATGCACCAGCGTCGCTTTTGTCTCGTCAAGGGACGACGGACGCCCTGGCCGGTCAGCGCGGCGACATCGTCAGATGTGAAGAAGCGCCCGATCAGCGGCAGGCGGGGAGACATTGCCGTGTGCGGCGGACTACGCTGGACCGGCGTGTCGGTCGCGTCGGGCGCGACGACATTGACGGTGATGCCTCTCGGCTTCGGTGCACTTGCCGCGTTGTCCGTCGACCTGCTTGCGCTCGGCATCGGTGTCTCGCTCGACTATGCGGTGACCCCAAATACGACTTGTCGCCGCGCCTGATGAACGTGGTGCTGCCGATCCCGGGCAAGCGCGACAGCGATTCGTGCTATGCAGAGGTGCCGTTGACCGCCCGGGTGCTAGGCGGTCGCCGCGCGTGACCGGCCCATCTTATCCTGGGCACCGCTACCGATCTCCTGCGGTCGCCACCAGCGATTTCAGCTTCACGTCGACGTTTGCAATCGCCGCCGGCGTCACGTCGATTCCGTGTTCGACCAGCATTCTTGCCACGCGCATCTCCTTCACGAATCCCGCTGCGCGGCCGAAGCCGCTCGCGGCGACGAGCCGCGCACCTGCATCGAAATGGAAATGGATCTCCGCGTCGTCGCCGAGCACACGCGCGACCGTCCGCACGCCAAGTGCCGGTTCTCCGGCCACCTGCAGTTGCGCGTCGTATTGATCGGACCAGAACCACAGCATCTCGCGATACGGTTCGTCGGCGCCGAGCATGTTGCGTGCGGCGACGCGCGCCTGCGTTTCAGCGCCGTGCCAGGTTTCCTGACGCACGAGCCGCCCTGACGCCCTGCTCGGGAACACCGCGACATCGCCGGCTGCATAGATGCCGCGCGCCGACGTCTCGAGCCGCGCGTTCACGACGATCCCGCGTTCGACGACGAGGCCCGCGTCGCGCGCAAGTTCGTCGGCCGGTTCGATCCCGATGCCGGCCACCACCGTGTCGGCGATCAGCGTGTCGCCGTCGTCGAGCACGACGGCCAGCGCGCCGTCCGGCCTGCGCTCGATCGCGACGGGCCGGCGGTTCAGGCCGATCGCGACGCCTCGCGCCACATGCAGCGCATGCACGCGTGCCGCGATCGGCTCCGGCACGGCGCGCCCGAGCAGGCGCGATGCTGCATCGAGCACGGTCACGCGGCAGCCGCGCGAGCGTGCCGACGCCGCCACTTCGAGACCGATGAAGCCGCCGCCGATCAGCACGACGCGCGCACCGGGCACGAGCCGCGCGCCGAGCGCCGCCGCGTCGTCGAGCGTGCGCAATACGAATACGCCGTCCAGTTCCGCGCCCGGAATCGCGAGGCGGCGCGCGCGAGCGCCGGTCGCGAGCAGCAGCGCGTCGTAGTCGAAGCGGCGGCCGCCCGACACATGCAGCACGCGCGCCGCCGGATCGATCCGCTCGACCGTCGCGACGATCGGCTCGATGCCGTCGGCGCGCCACGCATCCGGATCGCGCAGCCCGCATTGCGCGGCGCTGCGCTCGCCGGTCAGCACACCCTTCGACAACGGCGGCCGCTCGTACGGCAAGTGCGCCTCCGCGCCGATCAGCACGATGCGCCCGCGCCAGCCGCACTCGCGCAGCACCTGCGCCGCCCGGCCGCCCGCATGGCCCGCGCCGACGATCGCCATCACCCGCTCGTTCGCCATCGCGTCACACCTCGATCAGGATGCGGCCGTCCTCGACCTTCGCGCGGTAGGTGCGCAGCTTTTCGCACGCGGGCGCCGACAGCGCCCGGCCGTCGCGCACGTCGAAGCGCCCGTTGTGCTTCGGGCATTCGATCACGTGATCGATCACGAGACCGTCCGCGAGATGCACGTGCTCGTGCGTGCACAGCCCGTCGCTCGCATAGACGTTTCCGTCGATCCGGTAGATCGCGTACGTGCGGCCGTCGTGGTCGAAGCGCGCGACGTCTTCGTCGTCGATGTCGTCGAGGGCGCCGGTGTCGATCCATTGCGTCATGATGTGTGTCTCCTGGGTTGGAATACGGGTGGCCGGTCACGCCCGCACCGCGTCCGGCACCGGCCGCACGACGAAATGGGACGGATCGCGCGTCTGCCGGACGAGCGCCGGCACGATCTCCGCGTATGCGGCCAGCGTGCTGCGGTACGGCGGCGGCATGTCGGCCTCCACGGCTTCGTGCAGTTTCGGCAGCGCGTGGAACGGCACCATCGGGAACATGTGGTGTTCGACGTGATAGTTCATGTTCCAGTACAGGAAGCGGAACACCGCATTCATCCTCACGGTCCGGCAGTTGCGCCGGTGATCGAGCACGTTCTCCGGCATGCCGGCGTGCTGCGTGAGGCCGAAGTACAGGTACAGCCACGCGCCGTAGAGGCTCGGCAGCCCGATGTACAGCAGCGGCAGGATCGTGTGCCAGTACAACGATGCGCCGATCACGATCGCATAAACGCTCAGATGAACGCGCGCCTCGCGCACGGCCTTCGGCCACTCCGACTCGGGCACGTAGGTGCGCTCCTCGTCGTCGAGCCGGCCCGCGCACGCCAGCACGACCATCTTGCGCAGCTCGCTCGCCACATGCTTGAGCGCAACCACGTTCAGCGCGAGCCCGAGCCAGTCGGTCGGCTTCGGTGCGGCGATTTCCGGATCGCGCCCGACGACCAGCGTGTCGGTGTGGTGCCGCGCATGGCTCCAGCGCCATACCGTCGCGCGGCGGAACACCTGGAACGACGCGATCTGGTACAGCACGTCGTTCATCCAGCGCGTGCGGAACGCGGTGCCGTGTCCGCACTCGTGCCAGCGCGAGTCCGCCGGGCTGCAGTAGAGCGTGCCGTACACGAAGAACGCGGGGATCGCCCACGCGGAATGCGCGCGCCAGGCGAGCCACGCGAGCACGCCGCTCGCGACGATCGCCGCGTACCAGATCAGCGTGTCGCGGATCGCACGCGCATCGTCGCGCTGCATCAGCTGCTTCATCAGCGGCCGCGGCACCGGGCACCGGTACCACTCGGCGTTGACGAGGCCCGCGGCCCGCGCACGCTCGGCGGCGCCGCCGATCATTCGGTATTCCTGACGGCGCGCCGCCGCGTTGCGGTCGTGCGCCTGGTCGTCCGTATGGGTCACGCGTGTCTCCTGGTTGTTCGTTTGCGGGAAGCGCGGCGAACGCTTCGCATGCGTTCGAAATTAGGCGACGGCCATGACCCGCTCAATCGAAACGTTGACGAAATTTCGCCATCGCTTTAGCGTTCCGGACAGCGCCACACCCCGCAGGCGACGACAGACAAACACGGAGACGACCATGGCCGACCCCACCGGTCCGCGCTGGCGCAAGCGCACCGCGCGCTTCGACGAGATCGCTGCGCTCGCCGGGGTCAGCACGACCACCGTCGACCGCGTGCTGAACGAGCGCGGCAGCGTGTCCGCGCAGGCGCGCGAGCGCGTGGTCGCGGCCGCGCGCCAGCTCGGCGTGCCGCGCCAGTTGCCCGACACGCGGCACGGGCTGCTTCACGTCGACGTGCTGCTGCCCGACACCGACGCGCCGTTCTTCCGGCGGCTGCAGCTGGCGGTGCAACGCTCGCTGCAGATGCTCGACCGGCGCGTGGTCGTGCACCGGACCATCCTGCCCGCCGCGGACGACGAGCGCGCGGCCGCGCTGATCGAACGGCCCGCGTACCGGCGCGCGGCACTGATCGTCACCGCGCGCGACACGCCGCGCGTGCGCGACGCGCTGGCCGGCGCGATCGCGCGCGGCGAGACCGTCGTCACGATGGTCACCGACATCGGCGGCGTCGACCGCGTGCACTACGCGGGCATCGACAATTACCGCGCCGGACGCACGGCCGGCTACTACATCGGCCGCCTCGCGGCGCGCCCCGGCCGCGTGCTGCTGCTGGGCGGGCGCATGGGCTACCGCGCGCACGCCGACCGGATGGCCGGCTGCATCGACCAGTTGCGGGAAGCATTTCCCGATCTCCGCTGCGACGACGCACCGATCGAAACGCTCGACCAGGACGATCGCTGCTACCGCGCGGTGACGAACGCGCTGCACGCGCCCGACGACATCGTCGGGATCTACAACAGCGGCGCCGGCTCGGCCGGCATCGAGGCCGCGCTGCGCAAGGCGGGCGCGGCCGGGCGTGTCGTCTGGATCGGGCACGAGATGATCGACCTGCACCGCGCCTACATCGAAGCCGGCTCGATGGACATCGCGATCGACCAGGATCCGGACGGCCAGGCGATTTCCGCGCTGCAGCACGTATTGCACGCGTGCGGCATCGTCGAACAGCCGCCGCCGGGCGACCCGGTCGAATTCCGCGTGTTCTGCTCGGCCAACGTGCGCACCAGCGCGTACCTGCCGGCCTGACGCCCGCCGCGCATCGCGCGGACGCGCGCCGCAAAAAAAATCGACCGCCGCATGGGCGATTTTTCGTCAACGTTTGTCATGCAGGCCGCGCCGCACGCTCGTACATTTGGCAGCCATCCAGAACAGGAACGGATGGAGACGATGGCTGAAGCGATCCTCATCGGCGTGAACCTCGACGGCGTGCTCGAACACGACGGCCTGCCGCTGCCCACGCCCGCCGAGCGGTTCCGGATGATCGCTGCCGCCGGCGTGTTCGACTACGTCGAGAAGAACCCGGTGCGCGGCGAGGACCTGTCGCCGTACTTCGCGCTCGTCGACCGGCACGCGCTGCCGATCCGCGTGATCGGCGGCATCTGGTGCGCCGGCCGCGACGAAGCGCACGTCGCGGAGATCGTCGACGCCGGCGCGCGGTTCGGCAGCACGGTGCTCAATTGCCAGCTGTATGCGCACCATGCGGACGGCCATCCGCTGTCGGACCGCGAAGTCGCCGATTTCTACCTGCGCGCATACGAACGCGGCGAGCCGGTCGGCTGCCTGCCGAGCCTCGAAGTGCACGTCGACATGTGGAGCGAGGATTTCATGAGGATCGCGCGCGTCGCGCAATGCGTCGAGCAAACAGGCGTGCCGTTCCGGATCACGCTGGACCATTCGCACCTGCTGTTCAAGATCGGCAATCGCCCCGAACTCGATGCGTCGGGCCTGCGCGGGCCGGTCGACAGCGTGCGGCAGCTGCTCGACCCGGCCTCGCCGTCGGCCGTCTACGCCGACTGGATCGCACGCGGCTGGGTCCGGCACGCGCATGCGCGCAGCGTGATTCCGAACAATCCGGAGAACCGCTGGATGCGCCGCGCGGACGGACGGCCCGGCCGCGGGATCCAGTACCCGTTCGTCGAACCGGTACCGGGCGCGTATCACGGCGAATGGCGCGCGGCGCCGCTCGACACGTGGAAGACGGCGCTGCGGCACCTGCTGCAGTGGCAGGTTCACGCGCGGGCGACACGGCTCGAACAGATCAGCTGCGAGTTCATCCCGTTTCCCGACTACGGTGGCGGCGCGCGCTATTCGATCTTCGACAACAACGTCGCGTGCGCGCAATGGCTGCGCGACACGTGGCGCGCACTCGCGGCGCAACCGGCGGATGCGCCGGCCGATCCCACAGCGCGCGAGCTCACGTAATCCTGCCTAGCCCCACTCGACACCGAGGAAAGAACGATGACGCAACCCGCCTTTCATTTTTCGCTGAACCGGATGAGCGCGCCGCGCCTGCCGTTCGACCGCTATGTCGCGCTGTGCCGCCGGCTCGGCATCGACTCGATCGAGATCCGCAACGATCTCGACGGCGTCGAGATCACCGACGGCACGCCGGCTTCGGCCGTGCGCGCGACGGCCGAAGCCGGCGGCGTGACGATCCTGACGATCAATGCGCTGCAGCGCTTCGAGCAATGGAATGCCGAGCGCGCGGACGAAGCGACGGTGCTCGCCGACTACGCCGCGCAATGCGGCGCGCGCGCGCTGGTGCTGTGCCCGACCAACAGCCACGGCGACACGCGCGACGCCGACGCACGCCATGCCGATCTCGTGAACGCACTGAAGGCGCTCGGGCCGATCCTCGCTGCGCGCGGCCTGCTCGGCTTCATCGAGCCGCTCGGCTTCGAGGAGTGCGCGCTGCGCCGCAAGTCGGACGCGGTGAAGGGCATCCATGCAGCGGCCGGCGAACGGGTATTCCGGCTCGTGCACGATACGTTCCACCATCACCTGTCCGATGAGGACATCTTCTTCCCGAACCTGACGGGCCTCGTGCACATCTCGGGCGTCGACGAAAGCGATCTGCCGGTCGACCGGATGCGCGACAGCCATCGCGTGCTGGTCGGCGGCGCCGACCGGCTCGGCAATATCCGGCAACTGCGCGAGTTGCTCGCGCGCGGATATCACGGCGCATTTTCGTTCGAGCCATTCGCGACCGAAATCGCGGAAGCGGACGACATCGAAGACCGGCTGCGCGCCAGCATCGAATATATCCGCGAGGAGCTGGCCGCTCGCTGAGCGTCGCGACGGCATGGATCGGCGGCGCGGCCGGTGCGTGCCGCGCGCTCGCGACACGACGGAATCAACAGGAGAACGGCATGATCGAATTCGCTTTGTTCGGTGCGGGAAGAATCGGGAAGATTCACGCGGCGAATCTCGCGCGCCACCCCGGCGCGAAACTCAAGTACGTGATCGACCGCCATGCGCCGTCGGCCGACGCCCTCGCGCTTGCGCACGGCGCGCAGGTCGCCGATGCCGAACGCGCGCTCGGCGACGCGGCCGTCGACGCGGTCGTGATCGCGTCGAACACCGATACGCACGCAGACCTGATCGTCGCGGCGGCAAACGCGGGCAAGGCGGTGTTCTGCGAGAAGCCGGTCGATCTGACCGTCGCGCGCTCGCGCGAATGTGCGGAGGTCGTGCGCCGCCGCGGCGTGACCTGCATGATCGGCTTCCAGCGTCGCTTCGATCCGACCTTCGCCGCACTGAAGGCGCGCGTCGAGCGCGGCGACATCGGCGCGCCGGAAATGCTGATCGTCACGAGCCGCGACCCGGGCGCGCCGCCCGTCGACTACATCCGCAGCTCGGGCGGCATCTTCAAGGACATGCTGATCCACGACTTCGACGTGTTCCGCTGGATCCTGGGCGACGAAGCCCAAACGCTGCATGCGACCGGCAGCTGCCTGACCGATCCGGCCGTGCGCGACGCCGGCGACATCGATTCGACCGCGGACACGATCCGCACGCGGCGCGGGTTGCTGTGCCAGATAAACACGTCGCGCCGCGCGGCGTACGGCTACGACCAGCGCTTCGAGCTGCTCGGCAACAACGGGATGCTGCAGGCCGGCAACGTGCGGCCGACCGAGGTCACCGCATGGTCGGCGAACGGCATCGCGACCGACGTGCCGGAGCCGTTCTTCCTCGAGCGCTACCGGCACGCGTACGCGGCCGAGATCGCGCACTTCGTCGATGCGCTGCGCGACGGCACGGCACTCAGGACCACGATCGACGACGGGCTCGCCGCGCTCGAGCTGGCCGAGGCCGCGATGACATCGTGGCGCACGGGGCGCGTGGTCGAGCTGTAATGGACGCGGCGGCGGCCGGCGGCGACACGTCACTGTGGCCTTGTGGCACTGTCGGCGCGAACCCGATACACAGGATCCGGCGGGTGGTTGGGGCGGCTCGCCGGATGGCTTGCTGGAGAACGCGCGGCGGAGCCGTGAAAGAAACCGTGCCATTACGCAGCGATCGTCCATTCGAACTCCGGTTCCGCACAACGCTCGGCAGTTGGCTGCTAGCGGCCCAGGGGAGCTGCTACTGATCTTGGTGACGCTGGGCGCTGTGACAATTTAAATTCGCTGCGTCTTATATGAGCAGCAGTTCGGCCCACGCACGCGAGGAGCGAGTGCATCCGACGTTGCAGGATGGGCGGCTAAAGGCGATTGTGAGGGATCAGCACGGTGTTCGACGCCAATGCTTACGAGCTCTGCGTCATCGCCGTCTACATGGGGTACTTCGCGAAGCTGCTGAGAATTGACTTCAACACCAATCGAGCCGAAGCTTTTGATGTTATGTCGATTGGGTTGCGCGACCGGAACGGAACGTAGCTTCCGACATTCGAGCCGGGAGCACATCTACAGATAGCGATTCCCTCTGTCGACGGGCATGGTTGGCATATCCGTCACTATTCGTTAAGCAACATGACCCTGAACCAGAATTTGGTCCCGGCTGGACGCGGAGATTTCCGACTCGTGAGGCTGGCGCAATTTCCGTCCCAGTCTTAGCTGGAAAATTCCGGCTCTTCGGGGCGGGCCGAACCGGCCCGATCGGCGCACTGGCGGGCGAATTCCGCCGGTGTCATCCACTGCGGCGCGGAGTGAGGGCGCGCCTCGTTATAGTACTCGCGCCAGACTTCAATTTTGCGTCTGGCGTCCTCGAGCGACAAGAACCAGTGTGCGTTGAGGCATTCCTCCCGAAAACGTCCGTTGAAGGTCATGTGGCGTCTCCCATGATTTCATGGGTTGTCGCCACCCAGATGCCACGAGCCGACCAGGAACCGCCAGCACGACGCGAGAAGAGTGGCAGACTACGAAGACAGGCGCCCGCCTGCCGGCATGGTGTCGCACCGGACGGACCGCGGCTTCTTCAGAAGCCGAAAAGACGCTGCGGATTGTCGACGAGTATCAGCTTGCGGGTGGATGCATCGGGAACCCATTCGGCCAGCCTGTTCAGTCCGCCCCCATCATCGATGTCGCGCGGCGGCGCGACATCCGTCGGCTTGCGGCCGGCCACGGGTGCGCTGCCCGGATGAGGCCAGTCGCTGCCCCACAGTATGCGCTCGGGATTGGCCGCCACGAGTGCCCGGGCAAACGGCGCGATGTTGCGGTAATCGGGAAGGTCGTCGGACGAGTAGTAGGGCCCGGAGATCTTGACGTATATCCGGCCCGAACGCAGCAGGTCCAGCACCATTGGGAATCCCGGCTGGTCCAGCGAAGCGGACGCGTCAAGGCCGGCGAAGTGGTCGAGGACGAGTGGCACGGGCAGATCCGCGAGCTGCGTCTTCAGCGCATTGAGGACGGGCAGGCGTGCATACGTTTGCAGGTGCCAGCGCAGGCCACTGATCTGGCGCGAGGTCGCCGCGAAGCGCCGCACTGCTTCGGCGGGATCGACGTCGGCTGTGAGCCCGAGAAACACACGGACCGCGCGTATCCCGCCGGTGTCTAAGCGTTCGATCTCCTCACGAGAGGTGCTGCCGTTGATCAGTGCAACGCCGCGTGCGCGATCCATGCCCAACTGGGCGATTGCGTCCACCGTCACGCGGTTGTCGGTGCCATACGGCGATGGCGTGACGATCACCGCGCGCCCGATACCAAGCGCCGAATGCAGCCTGCGCAGATCGGAGGCCGTCGCGGGCGGCGCGCTGTAGGTTCGCTTTGCGGCATAGGAAAAGCGCGCCGGGTCGAATACGTGGCAGTGCGCGTCGCATGCGTGTGCGGGCACGGCAAAGTCAAGCTTCGTTCGGACGGTGGGCGCGCCGGTCCCGGTCGCCCGCGCAACACTTCCCGTTGCGGCCAGAGCAAGGGATGCACCGAGCTTGAGGATGTCACGGCGGGACAAGGAGGGGTTTGTCATGGGACAGTTGCGGCTGCGTTGCATGAATGGGTCAATCCCGCGGACGGACCTGCCGACGTGCCAAGAAGGACGCCAGGCAGAAAGCCACGGAGCGGCGCACGGATAGGGGGCCGGAAGCGGATCATGCATGCGGCAGGCGTCCTTTCGCAGCAGTTTGCGAAAGGACGGGGTCTAACCGGCCGCCAGCCGGTACCGGTGCGGATGCCGATGCGGAAGGCTGCATCAGGCGGCGCGGAATTCCTCGCTGGCGACTGTCCACGCGAGGGCCTGTTCGCTGAGGCTGAAGCCGAGGCCCGGGCGGTTCGGTACATACATCCGGCCACCCCGCAGTTCCAACCGTTCGTTGAACAGCGGCTCCAGCCACTCGAAGTGCTCGAGCCACGGCTCGTTCTCGAACGCGGCGGCCAGATGCAGATGGATCTCCATCGCGAAGTGGGGCGCGAGTCTTAGGCCCTTCAGGCTCGCGAACTGCATGATCTGCAGGAACGGCGTGATGCCACCGACGCGTGGCGCGTCCGGCTGGACGAAGTCCGCGCCGCGCGCCTCGATCAGTTGCGCGTGTTCACCGAAGCTCGTGAGCATTTCGCCCGTGGCGATCGCCGTGTCGAGCGACACGGCCAGCGCGGCATGCCCCTCGAAATCGTACGCATCTAGCGGCTCCTCGATCCATGTGAGCTCGAGTTCTTCGAGCCCGCGGCAGGCGCGCTGCGCCTTCAGGCGATCCCACTGCTGGTTCGCGTCGACCATCAGTGGGAAATCTGGGCCCAGCAGTTCACGCACGGCCGAAACACGCCGGAAGTCTTCGTGCAGGTCTGGCTGGCCGACTTTCAGCTTGATGCCGCCGATGCCGCTTTCTCGGGACCGTTTTACGTTTTCCAGTATCTGCTCAAGCGGCGTGGACAGGTAGCCGCCCGAGGTGTTGTAGCACTGCACCGAGTCTCGATGCGCCCCAAGGAGCTTCGCGAGCGGCAGGTTCGCGCGTTTGGCCTTCATATCCCACAGCGCGATGTCAAACGGAGCGATGGCCTGCGTGGTCAGGCCGCTGCGGCCCATCGATGCGCCTGCCCACAGCAGCTTGTTGAAGATTTTTGCAATGTCATTCGGATCCTCACCTATTAGCGCGGGTGCCAGTTCCTTCGCATGGGCGAACATGCCGTGGCCGCCAGCTCGTTTCGAGTAGCCGAAACCGATGCCCGAGTGTCCCTGCTCGCTGCGCATCTCCGCGAAGATGAAGGCGATTTCCGTGAGCGGCTTTTGCCGGCCTGTGAGTACCTTTGCGTCGCTGATGGGCGCCTCGAGCGGCAAGAAAGTCAGCGACACCTTGACCGACGAAATGCGGTCGGTCGTCGCTTCGCCGGGTTGCAGCGCCGCGAGCGCCTGGGAGTTGAATGTTTGTGTTTGCGTGGACATCCTCGAATCTCCGGGCAGAAATTTAGCGGCTCAGTTCGTCAAGACTGAGACGGTGAATCGTGGGTACGATGAAGAGGTACGCGAATGCTGCGATCAGGCCGTGTGCACCCACATACAGCAGGGCGGAGTTAAATGAGCCGCTCGCATGCAGCAGGTAGCCGATGATTACGGGCGTCACGATGCCGGCGACGTTGCCAAGCGCATTGAATACGGCGCCCGTCACGCCGACCATTTCGCGCGGCGCGGTGTCGGCCACGACGCTGAAACCGAGGTTGCCAAAACCCTTGCCAAAGAACGCGAGGCTCATGACGGCCACCACAATCCACGGCGTGTCGATGTAGTTGCACAAGATCATCGAGGAACTGAGCAGCACGCCCGTCACGATGGGGGTCTTGCGTGCTACGGTGAGTGAGCCGCTGCGCCGCAGCAGTGCGTCCGAGGCGAAGCCAGAGGCGATCGCGCCGATCAGGCCGCATAGCGCGGGAATCGACGATACGAACCCGGCCTGCAGGATGTCGAAGCCGCGCTGCTTGACGAGGTAGATAGGGAACCACGTCACGTAGAACCAGGTAATCGCGGAGACGCAGTACTGGCCAAGGAACATCCCGAGCAGCATGCGGCTGCGAAACAGCAGGCCGATTTCAGCTATCTGCGAACGTTGCGCCTCGCCCGTGCGCGCACGGCTGCGGCTGCGCAGATCCACCAGGCCACCACCGTCGCGGATATACGAAAGCTCGGTTTCCGTCAGGCGCGGGTGGTCAGTCGGCAGGAAATAGTAACGGGACCACAGCGCTGCGATGACAAAGCCCACGCAGCCCATCGCGATGAACACGTACTGCCATCCGAGGGCGTAACACACCCAACCCATGAAGGGCGTGAATACGGCCAGCGAGAAGTACTGCGCGCTGTTGAAGATGGCCCCAGCGATGCCGCGCTCCGAAGATGGGAACCACGAGGCGATGACCCGCGTCGAGGCCGGTCCGACGGGCGACTCTGCCACGCCGAGCAGGAAGCGCAATGCCAGCAGCAACGGGAAGATCACACCGACGAATTCGACCAGTCCCATGCAAACGGTGAAGGCTGACCAGATCGCGACGGCCCAGAACATCGACTTCTTCGAGCCGATCCGGTCAGCGAGCCACCCGGACGGGATCATGAACAGCACATAGGCCCAGCTGAATGCCGAAAACAGGTATCCGATCTCGATGGTTGTAATGCGGAGTTCACGGCCCATATCCGTGCCAGCGACTGAAAGTGCTGCCCGGTCCCCGCTGCTCAGCGCGAGCACGATCGTGATCAGCGCCAGCATACCGAAGCGCCACCGGCCGCGGGCCGCGCCAGCGGCGTCTACGCCTGAGATGTCGGCCGCAGGCGGCCAGGTTCTTTCGTTACCGCTCATAGAACGTCTCCATGATTATTTTCAAATGCCTTGCCGTTCGGCGGATCGGCTCCGCGGCGTGGCGCGCACCGATCTGCCCCGCAGCTTGCATGCCGCCAGCGCTTCGCTGCCGAGGCCCGATGACAACGCTTTCATATGACAGCGTTTACACAGCGTAGAAATGCGGTAATCTCAAGTCAACGACAGATCCGTGCTCAACGGCGCGATTCTGGCGACCAGACCCAGATGATGGAAATCCGGCGCGATGCCGGGAAGATACGACGACCCAACCTGATGGCCGACACCTTCGACAATCCTGATGCACTGCTAAATTCGGCGACGCGGCCGGCGACCTTGCGCGATGTGGCGGAACTCGCCCGCGTGTCTTTCGTGACGGTATCGCGCGTCCTCAACCACCCGGAAAAGGTGTCCGTGAGCACCGCGAAGCGCGTGCGCGCGGCCATCAGGAAGACGGGCTACGTGCCGAACCTGCTCGCGGGAGGGCTGGCCATGCAGCGCAGCCGGCTAGTGATCGCGATCATTCCGACGTTTGCGCACCGCCCATTCATCAGCACGCTGACCGAGCTGGGTCTCGCGCTCGAGAAAGGCGGCTATCAACTGCTGGTGTGTCAATCAGGGTACTCCGGTGACCACGAGGCCTCGTTGGTCGAGTCCATTTTGATGCGCCGTCCGGATGCGATCGTCCTGACGACGCCGCTTCACAGCAAGCCGTTGAAGTCGATGCTGAAGCGACGCGGGATACCCGTGGTCGAAACGTGGCAGTTGCACGAGCATCCGGTGGATGCGCAGGTCGGGTTCGATCACGTCGCGGTCGGGCGCGCGATGGGTGAATTCATGGCGCGCAAAGGTTACGGTGCAGTCGGCCTGATCTGGAGCGGGGACGTCCGCGCGCAGCTGCGCCGCAAGGGATGCGTGACGGCGCTTGCGGGAGCGGGCGTCAAGGTGGTCGGAACCGAAATCGTCCCGGTTCCGGTGAGCGTGCGTGACGGCCGGCGAGCTTGCTCGCGATTGCTCGACGCGCGGAGGAAGCCCGACGCAATGATCTGCAGTATCGATCTGCTCGCACACGGCGTACTGATCGAAGCGCAGAGCCGTGGAATCGAGGTGCCTCGCGGACTGGCCATCATGGGTTTCGGCGATCTGGAACTGTCGGCGGATCTCGAGCCGCCGCTCACGACCGTGCGCGTCGATGCGCGAAAGATCGGCGCGTGTGCTGCCGCCATCCTATTGCGGCGTCTCGGCAGCGAACCGGCTTACGCCGATGCCGACAGTTCCGTCGATGTCGGGTTCGAGATCGTGCCGCGTGGGACCGCATGACCGGCGGGTGTTGCATCGACCGACGGGATGGGGTTCCATATTCTGGAACAGCTGTTCGGGAAACGTGAAGTGTTCCGTTGCCGCACGGGCGTCGCGAGCAGAAAATCGATCATCAGGAAATTCGGACGATTCACCCATGAACGCTTCAGTACTTCCATCTACCTTCAACGGATACGTGCGCGAAGACGGTCGGGTCGGTACGCGCAACTACATCGGAGTGCTGGTGGTCGGCAACTGCGCGGCCACGGCGGCGCGTCAGGTGGCGGCGTGGTTCACACCGAAGCGGCTGGCCGCATATCCGAACGTGGACGGCGTCGTTCCGTTCGTCCATGAGCTCGGTTGCGGGATGGAAAAGAGCGGCGAGCCGATGGACCTGCTGCGACGCACGCTCGGCGGTTCTATCCGCAATCCGAACCTCGCCGGCGCGGTTGTCATGGCACTCGGTTGCGAGCGCAACAATATCTATGGATTTCTCGAACAGGAAGGTCTGGAGCCCGGTCCGATGCTGAAGACGATGGTGCTGCAGGAAGTCGGTGGCACGCGCGCGGCGATCGACGGCGGGATTGCCGCGGTCGAAGACATGCTCATCGCGGCCAACCGGTTCGTGCGCACGCGCGCATCGGTAGAACACCTCGTGGTCGGACTGCTCGCGCAGCCGGATCTCGATGCCTGCAATGTGCACGCGGCACTGGGCCATGCGGTTGATCGACTGGTTGCCGAAGGCGGTACGGCTATCGTGACGGATACGGCGCGGAACGCGCCCAGGCTCGCTGCGCGCAGCGGGTCAGGCGACGTGCGAAACGCGCTAGAGCAGCGGATCGACTGGTGGACGAGGTACACCGCGAATCGCGACACGCCGATTCCAGACATTGAGCCGGTGCGCGAAGCGCCATCGTCGCTCCCTCACAGCGGCTCTACGCCATTGCAGGCGGTCTTTTCCTATGGACAACCCGTCGCGACAAAGGGCCTCGTGCTGATGGATTGTCCCGGACATGAAGCAGCGGCGTCCTCTGGATTGGTTGCGTCGGGCGCGACGATGATTGGAATCGCGTCGCGAGGCGTGAGCATCTTTGGCGCCACCGGCGCCCCGACGCTCAAGCTTGCCGTCAGCGCCGCGCAGTTCGCTCGTTACAGCGACGACCTCGATATCGACGGAAGCGTCGTGGACGCGGGCTCTGTAAGCATCGAAGCACTGGGCGACGCGATTTTCAATCGCTGGCTGGCATGCGCGTCCGGCGACGCGACGCGCAGTGAGGAACTGGGGATCGGGGAGTGCGAGTTCGTACCGTGGTCGATCGGCGTGCTTGCATAACAGGAGATTCAGGAAAATGGCAGCAACGACAGTCGGACCCAAGGCGCTCAACATTACGTCGAACGTGGTGCCGTCGGCGAAAGTGCTGATCAATCCGTTCATTCGTCTCGATCCGAACGACAACGTGGTTGTCGCGCGCATCGACGTTCCGCCCGGCACGACGATTGCCGCCGAAGGCATTGTTACGTTGCAGCAGGTGCCGGCCGGACACAAGGTGGCGACGCGCGACATCCGGCGCGGCGGAGCAATCCTGAAGTACAACACGACGATCGGCTTCGCGAGCGAAGACGTCGCCGCGGGAACGTGGATGCACAGCCATAACATCAGCTTCGGCGAGCTCGTCAAGGACTACCGGTACGGCGAGGATTACGTGGCCACCGAGCTCCTGCCCGAAGCTGAGCGGGTCAGGTTCATGGGGTACGTGCGTGCGGACGGGCGCATCGCGACCCGGAATTACGTCGGCGTTTTCGCATTGAGTCATCGAGGTGCATCCGTCGCGCGAAAGATCGCGGCGTTCTTCGATACCGACGAAATGGCCGTCTTTCCCCGCGTCGACGGCGTCGCGCCTTTCGCGCACGAGCACGGCGCCGGAATGGAGCTGAGCGGCGAGCCGATGCGGCTGCTTCGCAGGACGATCGGTGGCTATGTCGCTCATCCGAACACCGCGGCCGCGCTGATCATCGCCGCGGACGGTGAGGACAACGGCGCCGATGCGCTGCTTGCGGATCAGCGACTTGCGGTGTGCGATCGGCTGCAGATCCTCGATATCGGCACGGCAGGCGGCACGCGCGCGGCAATTGCGCAAGGCATCGAGATCGTACGTGCGATGTTGCCGGTGGTGAATCGGGTCGAACGCGAACCGGTGTCCGTCGAGCACATCAAGGTCGGGTTGCAGTGTGGCGGATCGGATGGATTCTCGGGATTGTCGGCGAATCCGGCGCTGGGCGTTGCAATGGAAATCCTCATCCGAAACGGTGGAACGGCGATTCTCTCCGAGACGTCCGAGATCTACGGTGTCGAGCACACGCTCACCGCACGGGCACGCACGATCGAGGTGGGCAAGCGCCTCGTCGCGCGGATCGACTGGTGGCTCAGGTACAACGAGGGCCGGGACACGCAGATCAACGGGGAGGTTAGCCCGGGGAACAACACGGGTGGTCTCGCGAATGTGCTGGAAAAATCGCTCGGCGGTGCGAAAAAGGGCGGCAATGCGCCGTTGATCGAAGTGTATGAATACGGCGAGCAGGTGACGCAGCGCGGGCTCGTGTTCATGGACACGCCGGGCTACGATCCCGTGTCCGCGACCGGGCAGATCGCGGGCGGCGCGAATCTGATCTGCTTCACGACGGGACGGGGATCGTGTTTCGGGTCGGTCCCGGCGCCGACGATGAAGCTCGCCAGCAATACACCGATGTTCGTGCGCATGGAAGCCGACATGGACATCAACTGCGGCCCGGTGATAGACGGAGAAGCGAGCGTGGCGGAAATGGGCGCCGCAATCTTCGAGCAGATCGTGCGGCACGCGTCAGGCAAGCCGACGAAAAGCGAGGCACTCGGTGTCGGCGCCAATGAATTCGTGCCGTGGCCGCTCGGGATCACCGTTTGACGCATAGTGTGGTCATTTCATACCGAGCGATTGCAAGTGGCGGTCCGCTCGTGACGTGGAGCAACGGCCGCTTCTCGTGCGTGACGACGTTGCCTCCTTCCGTGGACCAGACGATAGCGCGGAGCTTGCACGATCGCATGGCACATTGCATCGATGCCGAAAGGTCACCTCATTGAAGCCACTGGACGCCCTAAGTGGCAGCTCGGCGGCTTGAAAGAGGGCGGTGCGTGGCGAGTTGGTCATCATCGCCTTGATCGGCTCGTATAAGCACCATTTCGTCATGAAAGTCAGCGGTGAGGATCAGTTCCATTCGATCTGCCAGCGTCGCTCCCATATCTATACCGTCACCAGAGCCCTTCAGAGGCATTCCGCGATGCGATCGACCGGATGTCTGCCGGCACGGCCAACGATGCCGACACGCGATTCCTAACGCGTTGAGCGGCACCCGCACGCGACCGACGCACTCTGGAAGCCGGTTCTTTCTCCGGCAGCGTGGCGTTTCGGTATGCGAAAGAGATTCGGCAGGAGCATACGGCGGCAAGGTGTACCGGATGAGCGGCGCCGGGGAGGCAGTCGGACGGGAAGCGATCTGTGCACCGTTGTGTCGCGCGACATCGAGTCCCGCATGCTGAGACTTCGGCGCCATGCTTCGCGGCGCCCCTTGTATCCATCTGCGAGCCGCGTCGCTACCATCCGTCGGACTCAAAACACGAAAGATGGAGACGACGGGTGAAACCTATTTCGCTGACAATTCTCGGCGCCGGGGCGGCATTGGCCGCGGCATTGCCGGCTGCCGCACATGCGCAAAGCAGCGTGCAACTCTACGGGATCGTCGACACGGCGGTGACCTACGTGAACAACGCTGGCGGTGGGGCAGCAACAGCGTTGAGCGCGGGGCCGCTGAAAGGAAACCGGTTCGGGCTGGTTGGCAAGGAGGACCTAGGCGGCGGCATGCGGGCGCTGTTTCGTCTCGAGAACGGGTTTTCTGCGGCCAACGGTTCGCTTGGTCAGGGCGGCTCGATGTTCGGCCGGCAGGCATATGTAGGCCTCGGCACCCGCTTCGGTACGATCACCGCCGGGCGCCAGTACGATTCCATCGTCGATTACGTCGGTGTGTTGAAGGCAGGGGGCGATACCGCGGGCGCGTATGCGAACCACCCCGGCGATCTCGACAACACGGGCAACAACTATCGCGTGAACAATGCGATCAAGTACGCGAGCCCGAGCATCGGCGGCTTGACATTCGGCGGCGTGTTCAGCACGGGCGGCGTAGCAGGCGATTTCCGTCGCAAGCGCATCTTTTCACTCGGCGCTGGCTACACGAACGGTCCGCTGCAACTCGGCGCCGCATACCTCAATGCGCAGGATCCGAATTTCTCGTTCTACGGCAACAACCCGTCTTCCAGCACGACCGGCAACAATATGACTGCATCGCCGATCTTTTCCGGTTATGCGTCTGCTGCGGCATTGCGCATACTCGGCGCCGCCGGCGCTTACACGCTCGGCGGGTGGACCGCGGGCGTCATCTACACGAACACCCGGTTGCGCGATCTCGGTGCCGAACCCGGCCTGAACACGCGCGGTTACGTCGGCAGCGCCGTGTTCAACACGTGGGAACTCAATCTGCGCAAGACGTGGAACACCACGACGATGTTCGGTACGTCCGTGCAGTACACGCGCGCAAGCCACGTCGCCGGAAACGCAAGTGGCGCGGGCTACCTGCAGGCGAACGCGGGTGTCGACTATTTCTTGTCGAAGCGCACGGACGTGTATCTCGTCGGCATCTGGCAGCACGCGACCGGCCACGATTCAACGGGCGGCAGTGCCGTTGCATCGATCTACGGGTTTACCGCCTCGAGGACGTCGAGCCAGGTGGCGGCAGCACTCGGGCTGCGCCACAGCTTCTGACGCGGTTCCAGATCCTGAGAATTTGCAGCAAGCGTTCGCTCGCACGTCGTATTCGTCACGAGCGGCAATGCCTACGATAAGCGAACAGTGTCCCGAACCGCGCGAGCGGATGGAGGATGCAAGCAACATGGATGGAGACTCGAAGTGACCCAACCCTACCGGAAGTACCGGACCACGATCCTTGCGATGCTGATGGCCGCAATGATCATCAACTATATCGATCGGGCGGCTTTGTCGATCGCGATGCCGTTCATCACGCGCGATTTTCATTTGACCGCCGGCGAGAAAGGGCTGATCTTCAGCGCGTTCTCAGTCGGCTATGCGCTGTTCAATTTCCTCGGCGGGTATTTTTCCGATCGTTTCGGTGGCAAGCGCGTGCTGGGCATCTCGATGACGTTCTGGTCGATCGCCTGCGGGCTGACTGCGACGGTATCCGGGTTCTGGTCGATGTTGCTGGTACGGATCGCGTTCGGCGCCGGCGAAGGACCGAACTCCGCCACGGCCAACAAGGTCGTCAATACCTGGTTCCCGATCAGCGAGCGCGCGAGCGCGGCCGGCGTCAATCAGGCAGGCGGCCCGATCGGTGGCGCGCTGGCGGGCCCGGTCATCGGCTTCATGGCGCTGTCGTTCGGCTGGCGGGCTGCGTTCATCGTGATGGCCGTGCTCGGCTTGACCTGGGCGTTCTGCTGGTATCGGCTCGTGACTGAAACGCCGGGGCAACACCCGAAGGTCGGGCCGGCCGAACTAGCCGACATTGATGCAGGGCAGGATCCGGTGACGGCGGCCGACGGTGCTCGCGTGTCGATCCTTGAAGTGATCTCGACGCGCGCCGTGTTGACCACTGGCATTTCGCTGTTCTGCTACAACTACATCCTGTTTTTCTTCATCACCTGGTTTCCGAGCTATCTGGTCGACGCAAAGGGCATCAGTCTGAAGGACATGAGTCTCGTCAGTTCGCTGCCGTGGGTGACCGGCGCGATCGGCTTCCTGTCGGGCGGTTTCCTGGTCGACGCGATCTTCCGGCGCACGGGCAAGCGGATGTTTTCGCGCAAGGTCGTGCTGGTGACGTCGCTGCTGATCGCCGCGGTCTGCATCGGGCTGACCGGCATGGTCAGCGAGGCGGCGACGGCCGTTGGCGTGATGACGGTGGCGATCGGTTTTCTGATGCTCGCGGCGCCCGCGTACTGGGCAATCATCCAGGACAGC
Source organism: Burkholderia sp. 22088 (assembly GCF_052045915.1). Classification (NCBI taxonomy): domain Bacteria; kingdom Pseudomonadati; phylum Pseudomonadota; class Betaproteobacteria; order Burkholderiales; family Burkholderiaceae; genus Burkholderia; species Burkholderia sp. 22088. The sequence goes on along the minus strand of NZ_JBQEPY010000014.1, from coordinate 22,134 downwards.
GTGCCGCGTCACCAGGTCGGCACCGCGAGCGGCTTCATGCACGGCCTCGCGAACGTATCGGGGATCGTCGGGCCCGCAGCGACGGGCTTCCTGATCCAGGGTACCGGCAGCTATGTGAGTGCATTCGCGCTGGCCGGCGGGCTCGGTCTGATCGGTTCGCTGATTCTGGCCGTCTTCGTCGGACGACCAGGCGCGACGCCGGCGGCCTCGCTCGCCTGAGCACGTCTTCGATCACCGTCGCGTTCGGACGGCGAGCGTGATGGCACCGAACGCGCATGTCCTGTCTGGACATGCGCTTTTTTTCTGGAAGGAAGCCGGATGATTCCCGACACCATGAACCTCAGTGCGGGGATGCGCGCCTTTATCGACACCGCATCGTCGTTTGCCAGCGAGCGCGACGACTGGCCATCACGCCGGGCAGCGTTCGCGCGGCAATGTGCGCATTTCACGCCACCGGCGCCGGATGGCGTGACGGCCGTCGATCGCACGCTCGGCGGCGTGCGTACGCGCTGCATCCTACCGCACGGCCCGGCGCCAGTGAATGGCTGGCCTGTGCTCGTGTTCTTTCACGGGGGAGGCTGGACTGCTGGCGACCATACGACGCACGACTGGTTTGCATACGCATTGCTGGCCCGCATCGATGTTGCGGTGCTGATGATTGACTACCGTCTCGCGCCTGATGCGTGCTTTCCTGCGCCGATCGTGGACGGTCTCACGGTGTGGGACGCGATGTCGTCGGCGGGGTTGCCGTTGGACCCCACGCGGCGAGCCGTGGGCGGTGACAGCGCGGGCGGCACGCTCGCCGCCGCACTGTGCATTGCGCTGAAACGGCGCGGTGCAGCGCAGCCGGCCGCGCAACTGCTGCTGTATCCGGTGCTGAGCGCGCGTACTGAATTCGGATCGATTCGCGAGAACGCGCACGCACCGATGCTTACCGCGCGCGGGCTTGCCGATTCGATCGCGCTGTATGTGCCACGCGAGGTCGACCGGTCGGACGCGCTTGCGATGCCGCTCGAAGGTGACGGCGGCGCACTGGCCCCCGCGCTCGTCGCGGTCGCACAATATGACCCGCTGCGCGACCAGGGGCTCACGTATGCGCAACGATTGGCGGCGGCCGGCGGCGAGTCAGTCGCATGGCACGGCGACGGGCTGGTGCACGCGTGCCTGCGCGCACCGTGGTTGCCCGAAGTCGATGCGATGTATGCGCGCAGTGCGGCGTTTCTGCTCGAACGCGGACTGGCGGTGGCGCGCGGTTGCGTGGACGAACGCGCGCGGTAGACGGAGGGAAACTCGGGAAGAAGAACAGGCAGAAGAACAGGCGCCGGCTCAGTAAGCCGGCGCTTCCACGCAACGATGCACGCGCGTGCGAGGCTCAGGCTCAGCGTGCGCGCAGGAAGCGCGTGACGACGTCTTCGTCGGGAGAGAGCCCGATGCCGGGCGCGTCACCGACCTCGAAGCGGTGGCCATCGCGGATCGGCGAAAGGTCGATCAACTGGGCCGCCGGCTCGACGTACAGATACTCGAGCTGCATCATTTCGGGGAACGCGGTCGCGAGATGCAGTGTCGTGAGAAAGCCAGGGCCGAAGTACGGGCTGTGCGGCAGCACGCCGAGTCCGGAATCGCGTGCGAGCCCAACAATATCGAGAAATTCGGTTACGCCGCCGACCTTGCTGACGCTCGGCTGCAGATAGTCGACGGCGCCTGCTTCGATCGCGTGCCGGAACTGGACGGACGTACACCAGTTTTCGCCGGCCGCGATCGGCACGTGTCGGCCGCGCAGTTGCGCGAGCCGCGCAAAATCCTCGGGCGGGAACACCGGCTCCTCGAGCCATTCGATCCCGCCGAGTTCCCGCAGCCGCGCGAGATTGGCGAGTGCGGTCTCATCGTCCCATGCGCAATTCACGTCGACCGAGACGGTCGCGCGCCCGTCGATCGCCGCATGGCACGCCTCGATCACCGGCATCGCGATCTCGTGCAGCTTGACGTTGCGAAAGCCGTCGTCGAGCGCACGCCGGCACATCGCTGCGGCCGCATCCGCGTGTCCGTAGCGCACGAGGCTTGCATAAGTAGTTAGCGACGCCGGCGTCGTGCCGCCCAGCAAGCGGTAGAGCGGCATGCGCGCGCATTTCGCCGCGAGATCCCACAGCGCCATGTCGACGCCGGAGATCGCGAACATCGTGATCCCGTAGCGGCCGAAGATGTGCAGTTGCTGCTGCGTTTGCCGCGTCCAGTCGGCCACCGACTCGATCGTCGCGCCCTCCGCGAGCGGCTTCACGCGCGTTTCGACGACGCTGCGCGTCGCATCGGCGACGAAGTATCCGAATGCCTCGCCCCAGCCGACGTTGCCGTCGGTATCCTCGACGCGGATCAGCACAGTTTCGAGCGTCTTCCACGCCGACGGCGTGATGCCGAACCCGCTGCCGCCATCTTCGAACGGAATCTCGACGACGCGCGCTTCGACCGACCGAATCTTCATACCGGCCTCCGGACGATCAGCGATTGTGGAACGTAAGGCCCGCCGACGAATTCCGGCCCACTGTCGGCAGGCATGCGATCTCGCGGCACGAAGGTTTCGGCGAGATGCGCGCTGGCATCGTCCTGCGGCAGGTAGCCGAGCGCGATCGCGCGCGCGTTGGCAAAAAAGGGTGCGGGACAACGCGATACGCCATATACGATGTCGTGCGTGATGGCATCGTGCTCGAGCCCGATCCGGATCAACTGCGCAAGGTCGCGTCCGCTGACCCAGATATGCTGACGGCGTCCGTCGGCAACTTCGACATCGGCATTGCCGATCCGGATCGACAGTGCCTTGATGCCGTGTCGATGTGCGTAGAGCGCGCATGCCGCTTCCCCGAACACCTTGCTCAATGCGTAGAAACCGTCTGGCGCGATCGGCGCGTCGTCGCCGGCGAAGCCGTCGATCCGATGATGCCCGACCACGTGGTGGCTGCTAGCGAAGACGAAGCGCGCGATGCCGAACTCACGACAAGCATCCAGCAAAAGGAGCTGGGCACGATAGTTCGCATCCAGCGTCGCCTCGAAGTCGATGTCCAGACCGTAGCTGCAAGCGAGGTGCAGGATGCCGTCGACGCCTTCAGCGGCTTCGTGCACAAGGGCGGGATCGGCGATGTCGCCGGTCAGCGCCGTCTCGTTGGCGCAAAGATCGGTCGGTTCGCGCATATCGAGTAGCTTCAGCCGGTAGTGGTCGCGCAAGTAGGGGCGCACCCGCGTGGCGACGCCACCGGCTGCGCCGGTCACAAGGAGGGTTTTCATCTGAGCGTGTCTCACATCATCATTCGAATAGGCGCCGGTCACGCGTGGGCGTGACCGGCGGGAAAGGGCTCCGCCCTTTCTGCATTCATCGAGTGTAGTCGCAGGCGACCCACTCGAAATACGTCTTCAGTTCCGCGATCAACGCCTGGTGCGCGGGATGCGGCAGGTAGCGCCCGACGGCAGCCGCATTGTCGAACGTCGCCTCGAGCAGGTAATCCCAGCAGATCGGCCGGTCCAGTTCGTTAGCCGACACCCGCCACGCGCGGATGAAGTAGATTTCGCGGTCGAGGCCACGCATGCGCTCGACCAGCGCAGCTTCGCGCGCCGGGTCCGCGGCAACGTGCGGCAGACGTCGGAACATCACGACATGCTGCATCATGACGGCAGCCCTCCACGATATGCGTCGATCGCCCAGCCCGGCGGGTCCTGCAGCGCGACTGGGCGCAGGAAGCGTGCCACGGCAGCGTAGCCGACAGACGTCGATTGCGGGTTCGTCGACGCGGGCCACGGGCCGCCGTGCTGCTGCGCGTCGCATACGGCGACGCCCGTGGGCACCCCGCCGAATAGCACACGGCCGCCGATGCGTGCGGCTGCCGCTGCAAGCGCGCGGTTCTCAGGCGTGTCGTCGGTCGCACCCCACAGCGTGACAGTGAGCGAGCCGCCGATCGCCTCCAGGACCCGCAGCACGTCGGCGTTGTCGTGCACGCGGACGACGAGTGCGGCCGGTCCGAACATTTCCTCCTGCAACGCGGGCTGCGCGACGAATTGTTCTGCAGTCGTCTCGTAGAGGCGTGGCGCAGGTATCGCATCATCAGCATCGGCTGGTGCGAGCCGGGTGTGCACACCCGGCTGGGCGGCGATCGCGCTCGACGCGTGCTCGAAGCCGGCGCGCATGCCCGGCGTCAACATCCGGTGCGGCGCTTGTTTTGCGAGTGCGTCTGCCAGCGCGACGACGAAGTGCTCGCCGTCTTCGTCGTCGCGCACAAGCAGCAGCCCCGGGCTCGTGCAGAACTGGCCGCTGCCGAGCGTGATCGATGCGGCGAGCGTTGCGGCTGGCGCGTCGACGCCATCGGCGAGCGCGGCGGGTTGCACGACGAGCGGGTTGATCGAACCGAGTTCGCCATAGAACGGCACCGGACGCGGGCGCGCATTCGCTGCGCGCCATAGCGCGACACCGCCTTGATACGAACCGGTGAACGCGACGGCGGCGATCGCCGGATGCGATACGAGTGCAGTGCCCGCGTCACGCGGCACTTGGTCGACAAACGCGATTACACCGGCCGGCAGGGCCTGTTCGAGCAGCACGTCGGCGGCAAGCGCATGCACGCGCCGCGACAGCTCCGGATGGCCCGCATGAGGTTTCACGATGACGACACAGCCGGCCGCGAGTGCGGACGCCGTATCGCCGCCGAACACGGAGAACGCGAACGGAAAATTGCTGGCGGAAAACATCGCGACCGGCCCGAGCGGCTCCTGCACCCGCGTCAGCCGCGGACGGCCGACAGGCGGCGTGCCGGGTACGGCTACATCATTGATCGTCTCGAACGGCACACCGGCGTCAACCCGCTCGGCAAAGCCGCGCAACTGAAAGGCCGTGCGCGCGAGTTCACCGTTCAGCCGCGCATGGCCAAGATGCGTTTCGTCGTGGGCAAGCGAGACGAGTTCGGCCGCATGCCGCTCGAGCGCGTCGGCGAGGCCGCGCAGGAGCGCGCTGCGTACATTCGCGGGGGCGGTGGCATACACGGGCTGAGCCTCGCGAGCGAGCGCGACGGCGCGCTCGATCGCGGGATTGGCGATGGGATCAACGACCGCGTTCATGCTTGCGGCTCCAGATGATAGCCGCGACCTGCGTAGTCGAATTCGACGATCTCGTTGATCGCGACCGTCTTGTCCGCCGGCGCTGCATAATACGCGCGGATTTCCTTGATCCGGCAGGATTCAGGCTCGAAGACGTACCACTCATCGCCGCGCAGCGCTGTGCCGAGCTTCGTCTTCCAGTGCGTCCATTCGATGACCGCTTCGTGAGAATCGTGCGAAACGAGGATCTTCTCGATTGTCCAGCGCGAGCCCAGCTCGGCGACGCACCATTGCCACTTGCGCGCGATGGTATCCGCGCCGCGCCACGGAATATCGGGCAATCCCGCCGGGAAGTAATGGATAGCATCGGGCGTGAAGCACGACACGAGTTTGTCGTAATCGGCTTCGTTGCAAGCGTCGAAGTAACGGCGAATCAGTGCTGCGTATCGGGTGGGATCGAATGCTGCCATCGAATGGCCTCCTCCTGGAATGGTGCGGCGGCGACACTGCACGCCGCACGTGGAATCACGCACCGAGTGTAGGAGTGAGGTGTCCTACCGTCACCGATTAGAATTGGGAGCAGAGTCCGCGAGTTCCAGCATCTGGAACGAGGTGGGTTCGGCCGCCGGCTCCCATTCGAGCGAGGCGTGGGCTTCGAGTGTGGCACCGGGCACCAGCACACGCGTGCCGGTGTCGCGGACACCGGCCGCGGCGAGGTTGAAGCCGTTTGCGACGTGGCTGACCGGTTCCACACATAGGTACGGTGCGCCGCGCGGTACATACGCGACGACGTGCGTCAGTGGCTCGCCGGCACGTAGCCGGACACGTCCGCGCGACCGTTCGACGACCGCTTCGCCTCGCCAGTCGCTCGCATAGACGACGCAGTCGCCATCGAGCCAGTCCTGTGCGTCGAGTGTGATGGAGGGCGGGGTGATTATCGAAGTGCCCGTCGGCATGAAGCGCGAATCCAGCATCCAGCGGCGCCAGGCGTCGAAGCGGATCACGGCGCCGGCTTCAGCCGCCAGGAACGGATGCCAGCCGAGCCCGGCCGGCATGGGGCGTTCGCCTGCGTTGCGCACCGACATGCGCACGTGAAGCGTACGTCGTTCGAGCCGGAAACCGAGTTGCGCGTCGAAAGGCCAGGGCCAGTGCTCGCCTTCGTAGTGCAGCGCCAGTTCGACGGTGTCCGCGGCACGGACGACGAGACGCCACGGAAGCGCGTGTGCAATCCCGTGCAACGTGTTCGGCAGATCGAGTGGATGCGGAGGCAGCGCGTGGACTTCGTCGCCGAATGCGAGCTGCGCGCCTGCGATCCGGTTCGAATACGGAATCAGCGGATACGCGCCGGCTTTCGGCCATCCGTGCGGGGGTGCATTCCATGCGTCGAGCGGAACGACGAGATCGGTATTGCTATCGACGGCGACGAGGCGGGTAACGCGTGCACCGAGGTGCGGCGCAATGTCGGCACGAAGCCGATCATTCACGATGGTGAGGCAGGAGGGTGAAGTCATCGTTGAACCGGAAGGAGATCATGAAGCCGATGGACATCAGCCATCGATTTTCAGTCGGAGCAGGTGCCCCGACAGAGGCGCACTGGCCAGCGATTCGATCGGCTGGTGATTACGGTCGCTGGTGATGTAAATCGATGCGCCGGCAGCGTTGCGGACGAACGCGAGGCCGGTCGGCGCCGCCACCGGCAGGCTGACGATCCGGTCCAATGCGCCGTCGTCGGTGAAGCGCATGAGGCTCCAGCCGTCCTTCAGTGCGACCCAGATGCCGGCGCGATCGTCGAGCGCGATGCCGGACAGCCGTCCGGAGCCGGGTGGCATGGATGTGAACCGACGCACGGTCGCGACGCCACGCTGCAGCAGATAGACCGTGCCGGAAGCGGAGGCGGTCGCGTACGCCGTTGCGCCATCCGCAGACCACGCCAGTGCATCGATCGTCTCGTTGAACTGCCAGCGTGCGTCGAAGCGTTCCGCATCGTTGATGAAACCGAGATGGCCGCCGCCATCGCGTTGCAGCCAGCCCCACACCAGGCCAGCCGGGTCGGCAGCCAGCAATGTCACTGCCGGGTCGCACCAGACGCTCGGCCGGTCATGCGCGATGGGCTCATGTCGGCCGTCGAGCAATAGATGGCGGTCGGCCTGCACCACCAGCAGTCCTTGCGGATGGGCCTGCATGCCGGCAATCGGTGCGTCGAGATGCGCGACGATCCGATCCGTCGTTCCGTCGAATGCATGGACGGCGGGCGCGAGCGTGTCGGCCCAATAGAGCAGCCCGCGCGCGGCGAGGTACACGGGATGTGCGCCGTGGAATGCCCAGGTGCGGCTAGCTGCCTCAACCTCCTGGGGTTCGGCGGCTGCGCGTGCCGGGAGCAACTGGCTGCCGACGCGACGTGCCGCTTCCGCCAGTTCGGGACCTAGGAGTTCCAGGCGAGCGACGGACATCCGGTAAGCGGGCCCTGCGACACTCAGCGCGCCGCGAACGTGGCCCTCGGTATCGACGATTGGCGCCGCGACACAGCGCACGCCCAGCACGATCTCTTCGTCGTCGAACGCGAAGCCGCGCGTCGCGGTGATGCGCAACTCGTTTTGCAGCTGGCGACGGTCGGTGATCGTGCGCGGGGTGAGGGGCGCGAGCGTAATGCTGCGAAGCAGTGCATCGCGCTCGTCTCGACCCATGCGTGACAGGATTGCCTTGCCCTGACCCGTGCAATAAACGGGTTTGCTGCGGCCCAGGGCGGCTGCCGAGCGTTGAGAATGCGCACCGTCGCAACGTTCGAGTGAGATCACCTCGTTGCCGTCGAGCGCGGCCAGATAGGTCGTCTCCCCGGTGAGATCGCGCAGCGCGCGCAGTTCCGGTGTCGCCGCGGCAACGAGGTCCGGCATCAGGTACGCGTTGCGCACGAGTTCCAGATAGCGGAACCCGAGGCGGTAAACGCGATGGCTGGCCTCGCGGCGCAACAGTCCGTGCTCGATCAACGTCGCGAGAATGCGATACAGCGTCGTCTTCGGAAGCCCCGCCTTTTCCAGCAGTTCGGCGTTCGTCATTCCGCGCGGCGCTGCCCCTACCAGTTCGAGCACCGTCAGCGCCTTACCGAGGGATGCGGTTCCGTCTCCAATACCCATATTTCCACCTTCTGGGATTCGTCTGCCTGATTGGCAGATCGGCATAGTTCATGTCCCAGACTTTATCAGTAGCATGAACTCCGTACCGGCCATGGTGCTGGCCGAGTTCCATTATCTGGAACTCGTTCATCTCTTCGTTTCAGCATGGGGACACAACGTGACCATTCATTCGTATTCCGAGGGACTCGATCGGGAGATCGACCGCACCGCTCACGTGAGCGACGAAACGCTTGCGCGCCTGGCGAAGGTCAGCAGCGGATCGTTGACAACGCAGTTGTTCAAACGCGGTTTTCGCCAACCGGCGTTGGTCGGATTGCGCGCGCTGAACCACGAGGTCAAGCCGTTCGCCGGTCGTGCGTACACCATGCGGTTCATTCCGGCGCGAGAGGACATCGACACCTACGGCACGATGACGACACGGCCGAACGCGGACAACCTGCAATGGCAAGGCATCGAACAGGTGCGCGATGGCGACGTGCTGGTCATCGACAGCCGCGACGATCCGCGCGCGGCGTCCGCCGGCAACATCCTTGTCACGCGTCTGCTGGCGCGCGGTGCGCGCGCGATTGTCACCGACGGTGCGTTACGCGACGGATCGGAGATTGCCGCGATGCCGTTGCCCGCCTATGCGCGTGAGGTGACCGCGACGACGCGAATTTCGTATCACCATGTCGCTGATCTTCAAGTGCCGATCGGCTGTGCGGGCGTGGCCGTCTATCCTGGCGATGTGATCGTCGGTGACCGCGACGGCGTCACGGTGGTGCCCGCGCATCTGGCGGAGGAACTGGCTGAAATCTGCGAGAAGCAGGACGACATCGAGGCATATCTTGCCTTGCGCATCGCGGCCGGTGAACCGCTGTGGGGCGTCTATCCGCCGAGCGCGCAAGCTTATGCCGATTACGAGGCTTGGGTGGCGCGCGGGCGCGGCAGCGTGCTGCGTTGAATCATTGATCAGAGGAGTGTCGCCTCTTCACGGACTGCTGTGGACTGGAAATTCAGCAAACGCCAGTCGCCGCCGCCAAGGCGCCACACCTCGGTTACGTAGCTGTACGTGCAAAACTCGCGCGGCGGATCCGTTTTCAGTTGCGCGCGCATGCGCAGAAACAGCCCGATGCACGCCATGTCGCTGCCTTCCGCGACATGGACAACGCGCGTTTGAATGTCCTGCACGTGCAGCGTCTGCGTCAAGAAATCGATCAGTTCGGCTTTTCGCTGTACGAGACCAGTGGAATGAACATAGATCAGATCGTCGTCCAGCAGGTCGTCGATACCGGCGAGGTCGCCGTCAACTAGCCGACGGATGCGCTCGCCGTGCCGCGCGAGCGTGGCATGACGCAGTGCCACGTCCCCGTTCACGCGGCCTCCGCGTCGAATGCCGACAAGCCACGGTTCCAGGCGGTCATAAGGTCGGCGACGAGCACGGGCGCGTCACCGCTCCCGAATACGTAGAAGTCCGGCCGCACGAGCACTGCGGTAGTGCCCAACTGATCGAACCAGCGTGCGTAGGTGCCGTCGATGTCGCGGGCTGCCTCGGATCCACCGATGCCGATCGCCGTTGCGCCGATGCGGGCGAGAAACTGGCACTGCTCGGCGGTGAGCGTATTCGTCGGATCATGCCCGTGCCCGATCAGTACGAAGCCCGAGCCGATCAGGTCGTCGAGGCGGGCCGTCCGGTCGCCAAGATGCACGCGTCCTTGCACACTGAGCCATCCAGAGCACGGGTCGTCTTCGCGCAGGAGTGGCGAGCTGCCGAGGCGCGGCGCCGGCCACTTCTGTTCGCTGCGTCCGGCGTCGTTGCGCAGTTGCTGGTCGCGCTCTTCCGCTTTGGCCGGGTCCAGCACGCAGATGATCTTGCCGAGCATCACGGCGAACTCGATGAGCGCAGTGGCATGCACCTGCCGTTCCGGTCCATAGCAGTCGAGCAGCGTCTCGTTGGCTTCGCCGCGCAACACGGCGTCGAGCCGCCACGCGAGCGCAATCACGTCGCGCAGGCCCGCGCAGAGGCCCTGAGCGGCGAAGGGCGGTGTAAGATGGGCGGCGTCGCCGGCAATCATCAGTCGCCCGCGCCGCCACCGGTCGGCCACGGCGGCGCGGAACGTGTAGACCGCATGGCGTTCGAGAATCGCGTTGGCGGGCGTCCAGCCCCACCGTTCCAGCCGGACCCATGCGGCCTGCGGGTTGTTCTGCTCGTTCTTGTGTTCGCCCTCGAGCATCATGAATTCGAAGCGACGGCGTCCCGGGCCGCCGGGCACCATCGTCGTCGGGCCCTGCGGGTCGCAGACCTGGATGACGTCCGCGCTCCATTGCGATGGGTCGCGCGGCTGCACGTCGACCACGAGCCAGTCAGCAACGAAGCCCAGGTCCACGAGCGCCGCGCCCATTGTGCCCCGTACGAAGCTTCCGGCGCCGTCGCATCCCACCACATAGCGCGCGGCGATGAGGCGGGGCTCGCCGTCGATATCTCCGGTAGGCCGCGTTTCGAGCACCACCTTATCGGGGTGCTCGGTGGCGGCCACCACCGTGAGGTTGCGGTGCACCGTGACGCGATCCGCGTGGACACCGCCAATGCGATCGTCGAGCAGACGTTCGAGCGCGGGCTGGCTGAATCCGAATTGTCTTGGCCAGCCGGACTCAGCTATTTCGTCGAGACCTGGAAAGGCGACCAGCAATTCGCCGTTGCCGTTGCGCCATTCGTAGACGTGGCTCAGGCACGTGCTGGCTTCGAATTCGTCGATGATCCCGAGCGACTGCAGAATGCGCATCGCCTCGTGATCGAGCCCAACCGCTCTAGGCAGACCATACAACTGCGGCCAGCGTTCTATCACGACGATGCGGTGTCCGCCGAGCGCAAGCTTCAAGGCGAGCGCCTGGCCAACCGGCCCGTAACCTACGATCGCTACATCGGCGAGGTTTTCCGACGTGCCGTCGTCCTGGTTGTGCGATACGGATGTCACTTCGTGTCTCCAATGGAATGTCGTGAATTCGGTGAGAGCCCCGTCCTTGTCCCGGCTCAGGGCCGCGTGCTGACGGGATGTTCTTCGATATCCGCCAATAGTGTCGGTTCGCGGACGCCGAACGCCACGATGGCGGTGCCCATGGCAATCGCGATCAAAGCGACGACGGGAATCACCGCAATGCCCATTGCGTGGGCTAGTGCGCCGGTGACGGCGGGCGCCATTGCCCCGCCCACAATTTCGCCGACGCCCACCACAAGACCCGTGGCGGAAGCCGCAAGGCGGGGGGGAACGGCCGCGCTAGTGAGCGGGCCCACCGTGATTGCGATGGCGCCGGAATTCATGAATGCGATGACGAACAAGGCGGAGAACAGCTTGATCGGCTCGGCGCCGATCGTCCGAAACATCCAGAGCGCTACGAGTTCCGCCAGTAGTGCCGCGATCAGAAGCGGCTTGCGCCCGAACCGGTCGGACAACGCGGGAATGACCACCATCCCGATTAGGCTGCCCGCGCCTTGGCCCGTGAGCACCATACCCATTTGGTCCAGGTTTAGCCGAAGGTAGTCAGTGAGGTAACTTGGCATGAACGTGGAAAGCGGGATCACGCAGGTGAGATAGCAGAGCATGGTCGCCGTATTTACGCGCACGGCGCCGTTCGTAGCGACGGTTCGCCACTCGTGCGCGTCGTCGCGCGGCGTACCCGCAATACGAGCAGGATCGCGCAGCACGCGAGCCATGACGGCCGCAAGCAGCAAGCCGGGCACGGCGACCGCGGCGAACACGTAATGCCAGCTTGGCAGCACCTTGAGCAGGCTGATCGCAATGATCGGGCCCAGGCCCAGACCGACGAGCGGTTGAGCCATCTGTTGCAGCCCGATGTTGAGACCGACGCGCGACGGCTTCGAAGCGTTCACGGTCGCTACGATGCTGGCCGGTACGTAAGCACCTTCTGCCAGACCCATGACCGACCGAATGACGAGCAGGCTAGCAAGACCTGTTGCAAGCCCGGTCGTCGCCGCGAGCAACGAGAAGGCGGCCATCGCGGCGATCAACACCCGGCTTGGACCCAGGCGGTCCGCGAGCCGTCCGCTGACGATTGACGCCGCGCCCCACGTAAGCGCCAGCGCGGCCGAGATAACGCCGAGGTCCTGGTAGCTCAGCCCGAGTTCCTTCTGCATCACCGGGAACAGCGGATTGATGATGAAGCGGTCGAGTCCGACCATGCCGAGTCCCAACGCAAGCAGGCAAACGGCCTTGAACTCGGATGCCCGGTGGTGGACCGGAGTTGTGTGAGGTTGCATCTCGTTGTCTCCTTTTGTTTGTGAGCGGTTTGCTGCGGCAAAGTCCGCCCCTGCCGCGTCGTGCGCAGCATCTGTATCTTGATCGGGGATAGTTCGCAGGCAGGTCCGCGCCGTCAGCGAGGCGGACTAATGCCTCCCGCGCTTACGTCTCGCCGCGATTGCTGCGCGGTTTGCGGCCGGGGCCGCGTTTGGCCGTGCGCGCGGTTGCGTCGTCGTTGAACACGGCCTTCAGGATGATGCCGGTAGTTTCCCAAAAATGCCCGGCGAGCAATTGGACCGCACGCTCGGCGTCGCGCGCCATGGCGGCTTCCATCAACTCGCGATGCTCGGTCGCGGCGTCGCGGTTCTTCTCCGTCGTGTACTGCTCGGCCAGATTCCGATAGCGCTCCGACTGGTCGTACAGCAGTCGGCACAGCCGCAGCATCCACGGCGACGCGCATCCCGCGATGAGCGCCTCATGGAACTGGCGATGCGCTGCCGCCCACGCGTCGTGCAGCTCGGGGGAGCTGGGCGGCGGCGTACGTTGCAGCCGGTGAAATGCCGACAGCACGGTGGACTCCCAGTCGATGCCGCCGTGCTCGAGCGCGAGCCGCAGCGCGCTGCATTCCACTTCGACGCGCGTTTGCGTTAGGTCGGTGAGGTCTTCCCGGGACACAGGCGTGACGCAAAAGCCGCGCTGGTCTTCGGAATCCACGAGGCCGTCTGTGACAAGGCGCGACAGCGCTTCCCGTATGGCCGTAGCGCCGATGCCGTACCGCTCGCAGAGAGCCTGGATTCGCAGCCGTTCTGCGGGACGCAGCTGTCCGGCAAGGATGTCGCCGCGGAGGCGCTCGACTGCGAGCGAAGTCAGGCTTTTTGCGCCGGGCGAGGTGAGGGTCGTATCCATGAATGCAAGCGTTCTTACGTGTAGGGAGCTTGCCACGATTCTCTCTTTCGTCATCGACGTTCGTCAAGATTATGGAATTCCCTATATTTTATCGATTTTATTGAGGTTAATCTTTGATCGTTGTGTTTGTGGATTTATTGTGCGGCGATACGGCAGCTGAGCTGCAACGACTGACGCAAAACTAGGAGACGCGTTCGTGATGACTGTGCAAGACATTGCCTTCGTGCGGTATCAGGTCACCGACCTCGATCGCATGGAGAACTTTTTGCTCGACTTCGGTCTGCACCGAGCGGCCCGCAGCGAGCATGCGTTGTACATGCGTGCCGCCGCCACTGCACATCATGTGCATGTGAGCGAACTCGGTCCCGATAACGCTACCGTAGGCTTCGGCCTGCATGCGGCCGAAGCAGCGGACCTCGACCGGCTGGCCGCGCATCACGGCGTCCAGGTGGAAGACAACCCGGAGCCGGGCGGCGGGCGCCGCGCGCGCTTGCGCGACCCGGACGGCTTTGTCGTGGACGTGCTGCACGGGGCCGCGCGGCACGCACCGTTGCCGTTGCGCGACCCGATCGCCATGAACTGCAGCGGCGCGCGGCGGCGTTTGGGCACGCCAGTGCGCCTGCAGCCGCGTCCGAGTGCCGTAATGCGGCTGGGCCACGTCGCGCTCCAGGTGCGCAATTTCCCCGCCATGCTGGCGTTTTATCGCGACGTTCTCGGCTTTCGCGCTTCGGACACCTACTGGGTCGGCAGCGAGCAGAACACCATTGCCGCATTCCTGCATTGCGGTCTGGGTGCGCAGTGGACGGACCACCACACGATTGCGCTGATTTCTGCGCAGGACGGCCGTGCGCGCTTCGACCACACCGCGTTCGAAGTACTGGACATCGACGACGTCATGCTGGGCGGCGAGTACCTGAGGGCGCGCGGCTACCAGCATTCGTGGGGTGTGGGCCGCCACGTGCAGGGCAGCCAGATCTTCGACTACTGGCGCGACCCGTTCGGCAACAAGATCGAGCACTGGACCGACGGCGATCTGGTGAACGACAGCACGCCGGTGGGGCACACCCAATTGTCAGAGGACGAACTGCGCCAATGGGCGCCGCCGCTTGCGCCCGAATTTTTTGCCTGAGCCCATTTCTCTTCTTATGTGTAGGAGCACTTTGTATGAAACTTGCCCGTTACACCCATGATGGTGTGACCACCATCGGCGCCGTCGACGGCGATCGAGTCGTCGCGTTGACGACGCTGGATCCTTCCGCACCCGCTTCGATCCGTGAAGTTCTGGCCGCCGGGCCTGCATTCGTCAGCCGTCTCGAGCAAACGCTTCGCGACGTGAAAGACGGCGTGCCGCTGGCGCGCGTCAGGCTCGAGGCCCCCATTCCGGATGCCCAGAAATACCTGGCCATCGGCATGAACTATCAGGACCATGCCGACGAAGCGGCGCGCGCCGGCATCACCATTCCGCCCCATCAGTTGTGGTTCAACAAACAAGTCAGCTGCATCACCGGCCCGTTCGATCCGGTCGTGAAACCGCGCGTGACGGACAAGATGGACTACGAGGCCGAAATGGGCGTGGTGATCGGCAAGCGTTGCCGCTACGTCAGTGTGGAGGAAGCGCCGTCCGTGGTGGGCGGCTACTTCGTTGCGAACGATGTGACCGCACGCGACTGGCAGTTCAAGAGTCCCACATTCACGCTCGGCAAATCGTTCGACACGCACGGGCCAATCGGCCCGTGGATTACCACGGCCAACGACATAGCCGATCCGCATGCGCTTCAGATGAAGCTGTGGGTCAACGGCGAGCTGCGCCAGAGCGCGAGCACGGGCGGAATGATCTACAGCATCTGGGAACAGATTCACGAGCTTTCGCAAGTGATGACGCTCGAGCCGGGCGACCTGATCGCGACCGGCACTTGCGCGAATGTCGGCATTGCGCTCGGCAAGTTCCTCCAGCTAGGTGACGTGATCAAGGTCGAGATCGAGGGCCTTGGTCACATCGAGAACACCATCGCGGTCGAGCACGCGTGAGCGTCGCGACGAGTGTCGTTTACTGGAGACAGGAGGTCCATCCCCATGGTGTATGAAGTCAATCTGCTAGTAGGTGGAAAGGATATGCAGGCGTCGTCCGGCATGTCGTTCGAACGGCGCAACCCGCTCTCGGACGCAGTGGTGTCGGTTGCTGCAGCGGGCACTGCGAGTGACGCCAAGGCAGCGGTCGACGCCGCCGCCGCGGCGTTTCCCGTGTGGTCGGCGCTCGGCCCGAGTGAGCGGCGGGCACGGCTGAATGCGGCAGCGGATGCGCTGGAGGCGAAGGCGCAGCAGTTCGCCGCGGCCATGTGCGCCGAGACCGGCGCCACCGCCGCGTGGGCGGGATTCAACGTGCAGGTCGCTGCGGCCACGCTGCGCGAAGCCGCATCGCTTACGACCCAAGTGAGCGGCGAGACGATTCCTTCCGACGTGCCCGGCTGCCTTGCGCTGGCCGTCCGACAGCCCGCCGGCGTTGTCCTCGGCATGGCGCCCTGGAATGCGCCCGTGATTCTCGGGGTGCGTGCCGTGGCTGTGCCGCTGGCGTGCGGCAATACCGTCGTGCTCAAGGGCTCGGAGCTGTGTCCTTACACGCACAGCCTGATTGCCGAAAGCTTCCTCGATGCTGGCTTGCCGGCGGGCGCTGTGAACTTTGTCACGCATGCGGCCACGGATGCTGCCGCGGTGGTGGAAGCCATGATCGCGCACCCCGCGCTGCGGCGAGTCAACTTCACCGGCTCGACGCGGGTGGGGCGCATCGTTGCATCCACCTGCGCGCGGTACCTGAAGCCTGCCGTGCTGGAGCTGGGCGGCAAGGCGCCGCTGGTGGTGCTCGACGACGCCGATCTCGATGCTGCGGTGAACGCCGCTGCCTTCGGCGCCTTCGCAAACTCGGGGCAAATTTGCATGTCGACAGAACGCATCATCGTGGATGCCACGATTGC
The DNA here is from genome assembly GCF_052045915.1 of Burkholderia sp. 22088. Taxonomy (NCBI): domain Bacteria; kingdom Pseudomonadati; phylum Pseudomonadota; class Betaproteobacteria; order Burkholderiales; family Burkholderiaceae; genus Burkholderia; species Burkholderia sp. 22088. The sequence goes on along the minus strand of NZ_JBQEPY010000014.1, from coordinate 5,823 downwards.
CGACGACTTCGTGCAGCGTCTCGCGACCAAGGTCCGCTCGCTTCCCATGGGTGACCCGCGTGGAGATGCACCCGTCGTGCTGGGGGCCGTGGTCGACATCGCCACCGTGGAGCGTTGCAACGCGTTGATCGACGACGCGCTCGCGAAAGGCGCAACGCTGCTGTGCGGCAGCAAGGCATCGAACACGGTGATGCCTGCCACCTTGCTCGACCATGTGACGCCTGCGATGAAAGTTTACCGTGAGGAATCGTTCGGCCCCGTGAAGCCCATCGTGCGCGTCAATGGCGTGGAAGAGGCGATCGCCTGCGCCAACGACAACGAGTATGGCCTTTCTGCGGCGGTATTCGGCTGCGACGTAAGCCGCGTCCTTGACGTCGCGCGGCGCATCGACTCCGGCATCTGTCATGTCAACGGGCCTACGGTGCACGACGAGCCGCAGATGCCGTTTGGAGGCGTCAAGGGAAGCGGGCTGGGCCGCTTCGGCGGTCGTGCCGGCGTACATGAATTCACCGAATTGCGTTGGTTGACGGTGCAGACAGCACCGCGCCACTACCCGTTCTAAACCTGTCAACCCAACAAGGAACATTCGATCATGACCGTCGAATTCAAACCGGGCGTGCGCTACCGCATGCCTGCCGTGTTCGGTCCCGCGCCGGGGCCGCGCCAAAAAGCCGATGGGACGCTGTGGACGCCCGGGGAAGCCGGCACCATGAATGCCTCATGGATGACAGTCAAATACCGCACTCACCGCGAGCAACTGGAGCGTATCCTGCCGCCGGGCTTTGAGTTACAAGGCGAGGCCGAGGTTCACGCGTCGCTCGCGTTCTTCAGCAACCTGTACTGGCTGGCGGGGCGCGGCTATGGGATCGTGATGATTGAGATTCCTGCCACTTACCACGGCAAGGCAGAAACCATCAACGGCGCGTTCTGTCCGGTGCTTTGGGAAGGCGTACCCGATGCAATCATGACTGGGCGTGAGGAGCTCGGTTTCCCCAAGCTGTTCGCGGACATTCCTGCCCTCGAAATTGACCATTCGCTCGGCACAGCTGGCGGATCGGCCTCGTGGTTCGACTTCAAGTTCTTCGAGATCGCGCTTCACGGCCTGGTTGAAGTGCACGAAGAGCCTAAGTTGCCCGGGCCGGGCGGGGCGGCGCTCTTCTACAAGTACATGCCGCGCACGGGTAGCTTCGGTCGTGGCGGCTGCGATGTCGCCTACGCTACTACCTCTCAGCCCGAGCCCGGCGCCGCGGGCGATACGTCACCGATCAAGTTCGGCGGCGCGGAGTTCAGGACATGGAAAGCGTCGGGCGGATCAGTGAACTGGTATCGGGCGACGTTCGAGCAATTGCCCACCACATTCCACGTCGTCAACGGAGTTGCCGACCTCGACATACTCGAATATCTGGGTGCCGAAATGGTGCAGTTTTCCGCACCTGGGCTGGCTGTGTCCGCGAATGTGATTCGCCCGCTGCTACCGCGGGATTAGTTAAAAAAACGATCGATATGAGCGCGGGCAGGAAGAATGGCCCGCCGCAATATGAAAGTGTATGACAGCGTAGTTTATCTATAAAAACGAAGGCCGGTATCATCCGGTACGTTTGGAGACAAGCATGATACTTCGGATCACTGATTTAATATTGCGACTTTTATGCTGGATCGCGATCGCACTATCGACTTCATTAGCCGGCCCGGCATTTTCGCAGACAGCGGTAGGACGTCCGCCGACGGTGTCGGAGCCATCGGGCCTCAATCTCGGATCCACCAGCTTCTTCGACGGATTTTCGGGATTGGCAGGCTGGTCGTACCTCGGTGAAGCTCGCTACTCGACTGCAGATTCGATCAAGAACGCAGATGGCAGTACGAACAACGCGTTTCGTCATCCCCGTGTCGAAGCATTTACGTGGATCAATCACGTGGCCTTCACATCCCCATGGCACTTGGCGGGGGGGACATTGGGCTTCAATGTCATCGTTCCGGTGACTCGGCTGCATGGGAGTTTCGACCGGCCTGGAGCAAGCTTGTCGGGCGGCGGCACGGCGCTTGGTGATATTACGTTCGGACCGCAACTTCAGTACGCGCCAATTCTCGGCTCTTCGGGGCAGCCTCTGTTTGTCCAGCGCTTCGAGTTAGACGTGATCGCACCTACCGGACAGTACAAGCACAACGCTGATCTCAACCAGAGTTCCGGGTATTTTTCCCTGAATCCGTACTGGGCAGCTTCGCTATTTCCGCTCCCCAAGATCGAGATCAGCTGGCGGCTGCATTACCTGTACAACTTCAAGAATCACGATCCGGCCGCAAGTTATCCGCTCGCGTTCGACAACCAGCCGGTCAGTGATACGCAAGCGGGTCAGGCAGCCTGGCTCAACTTCACGACATCCTACGCGCTTACGCCATCCATGCATCTCGGCATCAACGGCTATTATTTGCGGCAGCTAACGGACCACCGGATCAATGGCACATCGGTGGCTGGGCGGGAACAAGTGTTGGGTATCGGTCCGGGCATCTTTTGGCAGATGAAAGGTAATCGGGCGCTCTGGCTCAATGCCTATACCGAAACCGCCGTGCGAAACCGCACGCGCAACAGCCTCATCGTACAGGCGCAACTTGCGACTCCGTTTTGATGAAACGCTCGTGCGATTGCGCCAAGTTCGCACGAGAATCCCTAACCGGTGACATCATCGGATACGTAATGAGCGGGGGAACGTACAAATGCGGCCTCGTCGCATCACGTGCCCCCGCTTCGGGCGATCCTGCCGCACAGAACTGTCCGTTAAAAATTGGAAAATTGCGGGATGTTGTTGAGACGACAACGAGGAACTCATGGCGGGACGCAGAGGGTTCACGCACGAGCAGCTTGTACACGCTTCATGACGTCTGGCCGTCCGAGGATCGTTGGACGTCCGCAGTCGCCTGCTTTCCCTTACTCACGAACTGGCTCGGCGGAACGCCGCAGATACGCTTGAATACGCGACGGAACGCTGTCTCTGACGTATAGCCGAGACTTTCGGCGAGACGGCTAATGTTGCAATGACCGCTCTTTAGCCTCAGGCGCGCCAGGTCGACACGCCATTCCGTCAAGTAATCGATGGGCGAACTGCCGACGATCGCCGCAAAGCGGACTGCAAAGGCGGTGCGGGACATTCCCGCATGGGCGGCGAGACCGGCGACTGTCCACGCATGACCGGGGTCCTTATGCATTGCTGCCAATGCTTTCGCAATACGATAGTCGCCTAGTCCGCGCACCCATCCCGGTCGATCACTCGACTCCGTGACTAGATAGCCTCTAACAGCACTGAGCAATACTGTCTCCGCAACAGCGCGTGCCATGGCTGTGTAACCCGGCAGTTCATTCGCACATTCTCGTGCGAGGAAGCGAAGCGATTCTGCCGTCCATGGAGATATATGCGGATCATCAGCCCGGAACATGATCAGTTCCGGAAGTGCGCTCAGCACGCGGTGGCGTAGCTCGCTCTTCATCCCGAACGCTATGCCCAGCAACACAGTGGACTGGCCCGAGCCGCCCCAATTTAGAGTCACCGGCCTGTCAGGCTCCATGTCGCGCAGGTGATCGAGCCGTACTCGACGAAACAGATCACCGATGTCCGTAGGCGGAATATCATCGCTACTGCAGAGCACCACCGAATCGCTCCCTGCGGTCAGCAGCACAGTTGCGCCCGGCTCCAACCACTGTGGTATCGCATCCCCGTATCGCAACCAGCATCCTCCCCCACTTGCGACGGTATAGCTCGCGACGGAGGGCGCGTCCACAAAGCGCAGGCTCCAAGGCTCGCACAGACTGATGGTGCCGATGGCCGCTGAGCCCAGCGAAAGCGACGCCAATATTTCACTGACCGAGTCCATTTCTACTCTCGAACGAATGCGGTGCTTCTCTGAACGATCAGTACGCACCGACGACCAAATCCACCGGCATCATACGCGTTCCTGAGTGCATGCCGTCGCGCTATATGACAAATTCATCTGCGAATTTTTATCGACAGTCGAATCCCCAACGCGGTATCAGTTTGCGTATCGCCCTGTTCCAACCCGGAGCTTGGGCCGCAATATGAAAAGAGAGGTCTGTCGAGGTCTGTCGGCGTCGATTTCAATCATCGCGGCATTGGCTCTTTCAGGTTGTAGCGGGGACATCCTTAATCCTAAAGGTAGCGTCGGAGCCGCCGAGAAGGCGCTGATCGCCACCTCGACATGGGCGATGCTGATCGTCGTCGTGCCGGTGATCCTGCTGACGGTATGGTTCGCGTGGCGCTACCGCGCGTCGAACCGCAACGCCACGTATGCACCGAACTGGTCGCACTCGACCGCGATCGAGGTGGTGATCTGGACGGTGCCGACGCTGATCATCCTGTTCCTCTGCGTGCTCACGTGGAAAACCACGCACGAACTCGATCCATACAAGCCGCTCGAGTCGTCGGTGAAGCCGATCGACGTCGAGGTCGTCGCGCTCGACTGGAAGTGGCTGTTCATCTATCCGGAACTCGGCATCGCGTCGGTGAACCAGCTCGCGATTCCGGTCGGCACACCGGTGAATTTCCGCATCACGTCGGATTCGGTGATGAACTCGTTCTTCATTCCGCAGCTCGGCGGCCAGGTCTACGCGATGGCCGGCATGCAGACGCGCCTGCACCTGATCGCCGACGAAGCCGGCGACTATGCGGGCACGTCCGCCAACTTCAGCGGCCGCGGCTTCTCCGACATGAAATTCCGCACGCTTGCCGAGCCGCGTGAGCAGTTCGACGCCTGGGTGCGGAAGGTGAAGGCCTCGCCCGACCGGCTCGACGCGACCGTGTACGGCACCGTCGCGCAGCCGAGCGAGAAGGCGCCCGTGCGCTACTTCTCGTCGGTCGATCCGCGGCTCTTCCACAACATCATCGCGAAATACAACGATGGCCACGTCCTCGATCTGAAGGACGCCGCCTGCGGCACGAAGGGGTAACGCATGTTCGGCAAACTCACACTATCGGCGATCCCGTTCGATCAGCCCATCATCATGGTGGCCGGCGCCTTCATGGGGCTGGTCGTGCTGGGCATCCTCGCCGCGCTGACGATCACCGGCCGCTGGAAGTGGCTGTGGACGGAATGGCTGACGACGGTCGACCACAAGAAACTCGGCGTGATGTACATCATCGTCGCGCTGATCATGCTGCTGCGCGGCTTCGCCGACGCGATCATGATGCGCATGCAGCTCGCGCTCGCCTACAACGCGCCCGGCTACCTGCCGCCGCACCACTATGACCAGATCTTCACGGCACACGGCGTGATCATGATCTTCTTCATGGCGATGGTGTTCATGGTCGGCCTGATGAACCTCGTCGTGCCGCTGCAGATCGGTGCGCGCGACGTCGCATTCCCGTTCATCAACTCGCTCTCCTTCTGGATGACGGCCGTCAGCGCGATCCTGATCAACATCTCGCTCGTGATCGGCGAGTTCGCGCAGACGGGCTGGCTCGCATATCCGCCGCTGTCGGAGCTGCAGTTCAGTCCGGGGGTAGGGGTCGACTACTACCTGTGGGCGCTGCAGATCTCGGGCGTCGGCACGCTGCTGACCGGCGTGAACTTCTTCGTGACGATCATCAAGATGCGCGCGCCCGGCATGACGCTGATGAAGATGCCGGTGTTCACGTGGACGGCCCTTTGCACGAACGTGCTGATCATGGCGTCGTTCCCGATCCTGACCGCGACGCTTGCGCTGCTCGGCCTCGACCGTTACCTCGGCATGCACTTCTTCACGAACGAAGCCGGCGGCAACGCGATGCTGTACCTGAACCTGATCTGGGCGTGGGGCCATCCGGAGGTGTACATCCT